>JBEGTQ010000042.1:0-58672 GCA_041179305.1 Pseudomonadota bacterium
GCTGGCTGGCTTGTTGAAGAAATGGCGCGAGGCGGCTTCGACGCCAAAAATACCGTCGCCAAATTCTGCAATATTCAGATAAACCGTCAGAATACGGCGCTTGGTCCATATTAGTTCGATACCGGCGGTCAATACCCCTTCCAAACCTTTACGCATCCAGCTACGCCCATTCCAGAGAAACAAGTTTTTAGCCGTTTGCTGCGACAGTGTTGATGCACCACGAATACGGTTTTGATTACGCTGGTTATGGGACAATGCCGATTCTATGGCTCCGATATCAAACCCCCAATGTTCAGGGAATTTTTGATCCTCAGCGGCCATTACGGCCACGACCATATACGGCGATATCTCATCCATCGACACCCAGTTGGAGTGCGCAAGGTATGAAAAATCACCGGTAAACCAGGCCGCGAGCTGCCTTTCGACCATAACCATAGAAAAAGGAACCGGCAAAAAAGCAAAGATCAAAATGCCCGTCAACCACAGCGCAAGGATGCCGATAACACCTCGTTTTCCCCAATACCACAGGCAACTCAATCCACGCCTGACGGAAGTCATTCAGTTAAATCCAATACCTTAGCCACTAATTTATCAATTCCTTTCGCTGCCTCAGAAATTGACCCTGCCAACATATAAGCAGGTGTTGTTACCACTTTATTTTCAGCATCAACCACCACATCATCGACAGGGCAAATAACATGCTCTGCACCCATAGCTTCAATTGCATCAATAGTGTCGGGATCGTTACCAATTGTCAGACGAACTGATTTACCCAGCAGCGCTGGAAGTATAACCGGGGAAATGCACATCAAGCCAATAGGTTTACCTAACTTATGAATTGATTGCGTAAGCTTAACTAAATCTGGATCAATCGTGCAGTTAGAACCTTGCGTTGCAAAATCGCTCAAGTTCTTTGCCGCACCAAAACCCCCTGGGATAATCAGGGCATCGAGCAAACTTGGTTCCGCTTTAGAGAGAGGGGTAATCTGGCCACGGGAAATCCGCGCAGACTCCACTAAAACATTCCGTTCCTGCGCAATAATTTCACCATTAAAATGATTAATAACATGCAGTTGCGGCTTATCCGGCGCGAAGAAAAAAACACGTGCACCAGCACGATCTAATGCCAAAATTGTTAAGACAGCTTCATGTATCTCGGTACCGTCGTAAACGCCACACCCACTTAGCACCACTCCCACTGTTTTCATTCCACCTCTCCTTTTCTCACCCTGTCAATTTCTTAATGTATTCTAATAACAAACATGTGTCTCCATCACAAATTTTAATGAATCTTGTAACAAAAGCACTTATATTTGCTATGTTATTCCCTGTATGATGTACGGAAGAATTATTATGACTTGCGAATTAGCGATTAAACAGAAATAATATGCAGGTTAACGATTTCCCTGGTGTTGGCGCAGTATTTGCGCACCCCGGCTTCGGCCGGGGTTATTTTTTTCCAGCTTTCGCCGCCCACTCACGTAACACCTGCACATCGTTGCGCCATTCTGATTTTAATTCATCTACCCAATCCTGCACGTTATCCCACCATGCCGGCAATGTCGGTGTTTGAATTTGCTGTGCCAGTTGCTGTATTTGGCGCAAGCCAATCGAGCCGGCTGCTCCCTTAATTTTATGCGCTTCTTCAGCAATGCCCTTTTGGTCGCGCGCGGTCATATTCGAATCCAGCACCGCCAAATAACTCGGCATCATCTGTTCAAATATCTCCAGACTTTGATGAATCAGTTGTGGGCCAACCAAGTCAATGTATTGTTCCAACATGGCAGTATCAAGTAACGATTCTTGTGTTTTCATTATCTTATGCTCCTTTTTTTTTGCCGCAGTTGAAGGTTTCTGATCCCAGAATTGCTTGATCATCGCCGTAAGGGCAGGAACAGACAGCGGCTTACTCAGCACGTCATCCATCCCCGCATCCAAATATTCTTTTTTATCTTTCAGAACGTTAGCGGTTAATGCTACCAGCGGTGGTAGTGATTGCTGGCTGTAGTCCGCACGAATTTGCCGTGCAATATCCAACCCACTCATATCCGGTAGCTGAATATCCAGCAGCACTAAGTCAAAATCATCTGGCTTGAACATCACCAACGCATCATGGCCATTCATCGCCACTTCAACGCTGTTACCCAGTTTTTCTAGTACAGAACGCGCTACGATGACATTCAGCTCAATATCCTCCACCAGCAACACGTGCAGAGCAGGCAGTGGCATCTCTTCGCTTGATCGTGCACCGGAAGCCTCCTGTACTGCTGGAGACTGAATCGTCAGGGTAAAACAAGAACCTACCCCCTGCGTACTTTTCACCGTGATATCACCACCCATGCTTTGTGCCAGACGTTTGGAAACGGCCAGACCAATACCCGTGCCGGTAGCCGGCTGACTACCATTACGATCTTTCACCTGATAGTACATAGCGAAAATCTTATCTTGTTCGTCTTCAGGAATACCCATGCCGGAGTCTTCTACTTCAAAAATCAAGCGGTCAGCCCCTTCACGGTGTACGCGCACGACAATCTTGCCTTGTTGGGTAAACTTCACTGCATTGCCGATCAGATTCCACAGAATTTGGCACAATCGGGTGCTATCGGTAATCACTTTTTCCGGCAACGGCAGTTGCGGTTCCATGATGAACTTCAGCCCTTTCGGCTGTACCAACAGGCCAGCGAGATTTTCCAGATCTGCCATAAAACCGGTAAAATCAACAAGTTGGTTATCAAGTTGAACTTTTCGTCGCTCAAGTTTATCCATCTCAATGATATCGTTGAAAATATTGCCCAACGTAATGGCACTGACGTGAATGGTTTTGAGATATTTCAGTTGTTCTGCATTTAATTCAGTATCCAGCAGAATGCGGCTCAGGCCCACAATGCCATTAAGGGGCGTACGCAGCTCATGGCTGATTGTTGAGATGAAGGTGGTCTTGTCTCTACTGGCATTCTCCAGCGCGTCCTGATAGCGCTTACGTTCTGTTATATCGCGCCCAAAGCCCATCAGGCCGTGTCGTTTCCCTACGCGATCGTAAAAGGGGACTTTTCGTAGCTCAAAGCAGGCTTTGCGACCATCGGGATAGACCAGCCACTGTTCGTAAGTAAGGGAAACATTGTGACGGAATACTTTTTCATCGGTTTCCATCACTTTTTCAGCAATATCAGGTGGATAGACATCTTCCGGTGTCAAACCGACCAACTGTTTCTCACTTTTACCAATTAACAGTTCCATTGCGCGGTTGCAGCCAGAGAATTCATTATCTTCATTGCGGTAATAGACCAGATCCGGCGAGGCATCTAAAAAAGATCGCAGTAAGGCAGATTGCTGCCCCAGTTCAACCTGAGCCTGTTCACGGTGGCCCATTTCTTCTTTTAACTTGTCAACCACTTGTCGATGGGCTTTTTCCGCTCTTTCGCGCTCGACAATTTCCTGATTGAGTTGAGCTATGTTTTCGGTCAATTGCTGATTCAGCTCCAAATCGCGATGCCGCATTACTTCAAGTTTTTCAACCAGACGGGACAGGCGCTGACGCGATTCCTCCAGTTGTTCAACCACCACCGACAAGAAGTAGACCGCCCACGGCGTTATCAACAAACCAAAAAAGATAGATCGCACCAGATCGAGGGCTCCGACAGAACCGCTCAATACCAACGTGACGGCCATCTGTACCGCCATAGCAAGCAATACCAACACCGATGCCAATAGCAACGAGAAGCGAATTAGCCCTAATTTAACCATTAAATCAACATAATACTGGGCTAATACTCTGACTTGCTTCATAACAACTCCTGTCAGTCTTTATCTAATAAATCATACCGTAAAAGCAGCAAGATATAAGGTTGCATCCTCAGAAGTGTGGAAGAGATTGCAACTCACTATGAGATCTCGTGAAAAAGCAACCACAACAAAACAGATTTTGATAGTTATTAAGCCTATATTTGACCTGAGTATTCTTTCTCGCTAACGTGGAGGTTCGCTGGAAACTTTCCAGACGAGCAAGCGCCTGATCATAATTATGCAATAATTTAAGACTCCCTCTTAAAACAAGTTTTATACCACTTGTGTGAACCGTCACAAGAGGCCATTGCCGGAGGGCGGAAAAGTTGATTTACCGCGAAATACGCGTCTGTCAGCCCACCCCATCTGATCTCAATAGGCCATTCTGGAGTTGGTTTGTGAGAGTCTCACAGAGCCTGGGAGGTTCACTAATATGTTGTACGATAAATCCCAAGAGAAAGATAATTGTGGTTTCGGCCTAATCGCCCACATAGAAGGCGAACCTAGCCATAAAGTCGTGCGTACGGCCATACACGCACTGGCCCGTATGCAACACCGGGGTGCTATCCTTGCTGATGGCAAGACCGGTGACGGTTGTGGCCTGCTTTTGCAAAAACCAGACCGCTTTTTCAGGATGGCCGCAGAGGAACGCGGGTGGCGTTTGGCCAAAAACTATGCCGTAGGGATGATATTTCTCAGTCAGGATGAAAAACTCGCCAAGGCAAGCCGCCGCATTGTAGAAGAAGAATTGCACAACGAAACACTGTCGATTGTCGGCTGGCGTGAAGTGCCGACTAACCCGGATGTGCTCGGTGAAATTGCCCTCTCTTCCCTACCTCGGATTGAACAAATTTTTGTCAACGCCCCCGCTGGCTGGCGTCCACGCGATATGGAGCGCCGCCTGTTTGTGGCGCGTCGCCGCATTGAAAAACGCATTGCAAATGATAAAGATTTTTACGTATGTAGTTTCTCTAATTTGGTGACGATTTACAAAGGCTTATGTATGCCTGCAGATCTGCCACGCTTTTATCTTGATTTGGCTGATCTGCGTATGGAATCGGCAATCTGCCTGTTCCATCAACGCTTTTCAACCAACACCGTGCCTCGCTGGGCGCTGGCTCAGCCCTTCCGCTATCTGGCTCATAATGGCGAAATCAATACCATTGCCGGTAACCGCCAATGGGCGCGGGCGCGGTCTTATAAACTCAAAACGCCCTTAATCCCTGATTTGCAGGATGCCGCACCTTTCGTCAATGAGACCGGTTCGGACTCAAGTTCACTGGATAACATGCTGGAGCTGTTCCTCAGCGGCGGGATGGATCTGCTCCGTGCCATGCGTCTGTTAGTGCCACCTGCCTGGCAGAACAACCCGGATATGGATACCGACCTGCGCGCCTTCTTTGACTTCAACTCCATGCATATGGAACCGTGGGACGGCCCGGCTGGGATAGTGATGTCCGATGGCCGCTACGCCGCCTGTAACCTTGACCGTAATGGCCTGCGCCCGGCGCGCTACGTTATCACCAAAGATAAACTCATCACCTGCGCTTCTGAAGTCGGTATCTGGGATTACCAGCCCGATGAAGTGGTGGAAAAAGGCCGTGTTGGGCCGGGTGAATTGATGGTTATCGATACCCGCAGCGGTAAGATCCTGCATTCCGCCGAAACCGATAACGATCTGAAAAGCCGCCACCCTTATAAAGAGTGGATGGAGAAGAACGTTAAGCTCCTCGTACCGTTCGAAGATCTACCAGAAGATCAAGTGGGCAGTCGCGAGCTGGATGACTCAACGCTGGAAACCTATCAAAAACAGTTTGGTTACAGCAGTGAAGAGCTGGATCAGGTTATTCGCGTATTAGGTGAGATTGGTCAGGAAGCGACTGGGTCAATGGGGGATGATACCCCATTTGCCGTGCTTTCCAGCAGGCCGCGTATTATCTATGACTATTTTCGCCAACAATTTGCACAAGTGACTAACCCGCCAATTGACCCGCTACGTGAAGCGCACGTCATGTCGCTGGCCACCAATATTGGCCGTGAGATGAACGTATTCTGCGAAGCCGAAGGCCAGGCGCACCGTTTGAGCTTTAAATCGCCGATCCTGCTCTATTCTGATTTCAGGCAGTTGACCACACTGGAAGAGGAATATTACCGCGCAGACCGTCTGGATCTGACCTTTGACCCCGCCGAAACTGATCTGGAGCAAGCGGTTCTGGCGTTATGCGAAGAAACTGAACGTAAAATACGCGACGGTGCCGTTATGTTAGTACTGTCTGACCGCGCAATTGCCCCAAATCGCCTGCCAATACCCGCACCCATGGCGGTTGGTGCGGTACAGACTCGCTTAGTAGAAAAAAATCTGCGCTGCGACGCCAACATTATTGTTGAAACTGCCAGCGCCCGTGACCCACATCACTTCGCGGTGTTGCTCGGTTTCGGCGCTACTGCGATTTACCCTTATTTAGCTTATGAATCTCTGGCTAAATTGGTTGATACCCAGACGATTAATAAAAAGTATCGCGATGTGATGCTGAACTATCGCAACGGAATCAACAAAGGTTTGTACAAGATCATGTCCAAAATGGGCATTTCAACGGTGGCCTCATATCGCTGCGCCAAACTGTTCGAAGCCGTTGGCCTGCATCGCGGCCTGTCTGATCTCTGCTTCCAGGGTGTGGTTAGCCGCATCGGCGGAGCCAGCTTCAGTGACTTCCAACAGGATTTACAAAATCTGTCCAGGCGCGCCTGGCTGAAACGCAAGCCACTGGATCAGGGCGGTTTACTGAAATTTGTCCACAACGGTGAATACCATGCGTATAACCCGGATGTGGTCAGTACCTTACAAACCGCAGTTCACAGCGGTGAATACCGCGATTATCAGGTTTACGCCAGGCTGGTCAATGAACGCCCGGTCGCCACATTACGCGACCTTCTGGCCATTAAACCACAAAGCACTCCGATCCCTGTGGATCAAGTTGAACCGGCTGAATCGCTGTTCAAACGTTTTGATACGGCAGCGATGTCAATAGGCGCGCTCAGCCCGGAAGCTCATGAGTCACTGGCTATCGCCATGAACAGCCTCGGCGGGTTCTCTAACTCTGGAGAGGGCGGTGAAGACCCCGCGCGTTACGGCACCAATAAAGTGTCTCGTATCAAGCAGGTCGCCTCTGGTCGTTTCGGCGTAACGCCGGCCTATCTGGTAAACGCAGATGTTATCCAAATAAAAGTAGCACAAGGAGCAAAACCGGGTGAAGGTGGTCAGTTACCGGGTGATAAAGTCACGCCGTATATCGCCAAACTGCGCTATTCAGTGCCAGGGGTGACACTGATCTCGCCACCGCCACATCATGATATTTATTCAATCGAAGACCTGGCACAGTTGATTTTTGACTTGAAACAGGTTAACCCGAACGCTCTGATTTCAGTGAAACTGGTATCAGAACCGGGGGTCGGCACCATTGCCACCGGCGTAGCAAAAGCCTATGCCGATTTAATTACCATCGCCGGTTACGACGGCGGCACCGGTGCCAGCCCACTCTCTTCAGTGAAATATGCCGGTTGCCCGTGGGAACTGGGGCTGGTTGAAACCCAACAAGCGCTGGTCGCCAACGGCCTGCGCCATAAAATCCGCCTGCAAGTGGACGGCGGCCTGAAAACTGGCGTCGATATCGTTAAAGCCGCGATTCTGGGCGCAGAAAGCTTTGGTTTCGGTACCGGCCCTATGGTGGCGCTGGGTTGTAAGTATCTGCGTATTTGCCACCTAAATAACTGCGCCACCGGTGTGGCAACTCAGGATGAGAAACTGCGGCGCGACCATTATCACGGCTTACCTGAACGCGTAGTGAACTACTTCCAGTTCATTGCGCGAGAAACCCGTGAAATCATGGCTGCGTTAGGTGTCAGTTATCTGGTTGATTTGATTGGCCGTACCGATATGTTGCTGGCACTGGATGGCCTCTCTGCCAAACAGAACAAGCTGGATCTGTCGCCGCTGTTGCAAACCGCCACGCCGCATCCGGGCAAAGCGCTGTTCTGCACCGAAAGTAACCCTCCGTTCGACAAAGGATCACTGAACAAAGATCTGCTGTCACAGGCCGCGCCATTTATTGAAGCGAAACAGAGCAAAACGTTCTACTTTGATATACGCAACACTGACCGTTCCGTCGGCGCCGCTTTATCTGGCGCGATTGCCACTAAACTGGGTGATCACGGAATGGCAACGGATCCTATCAAAGTCTCTTTCTCCGGTACTGCTGGGCAGAGCTTTGGAGTGTGGAATGCCGGCGGCGTGGAGCTTACCCTAACCGGTGATGCCAACGACTATGTCGGTAAAGGGATGGCAGGAGGCTGTATCACGGTGCGCCCCCCTGTGGGTTCTAATTTCCGCAGTCACGAAGCCAGCATTGTCGGTAATACTTGTCTGTATGGTGCAACTGGCGGCAAATTGTTCGCTGCTGGCCGTGCCGGTGAGCGTTTCGCTGTGCGCAACTCCGGTGCTATCACCGTAGTTGAAGGTATCGGCGATAACGGTTGTGAATATATGACTGGCGGGATCGTCTGCGTACTGGGTCGTACCGGGATTAACTTCGGCGCCGGTATGACTGGAGGTTTCGCTTATATTATTGATGAAGAAGGTGAATTCCGTAAGCGTGTTAACCCTGAACTGGTAGAAGTGCTGGATGTCGATCAACTGGCAATCCATGAAGAACATCTGCGTGGTCTGATCACTGAACATGTTCAGTTGACCGGTTCCAGCCGTGGCGAAGAGATTCTGGCGAGCTGGTCGGAGTGGGTGACCAAGTTTGCTTTGGTTAAACCAAAATCCAGCGATGTGAAAGCACTGTTGGGCCACCATAGCCGTTCCGCAGATGAACTGCGGATTCAAGCGCAGTAAGGGGTTGAAATGAGTCAGAATGTTTATCAGTTTATCGACCTACAGCGCGTAGAACCACCGAAAAAACTGCTGAAGATCCGTAAAATTGAATTTGTTGAAATTTACGAGTCCTTCTCGGAAACACAGGCTAAAGCACAGGCAGATCGCTGCCTGTCTTGCGGTAACCCTTACTGTGAATGGAAGTGTCCGGTACATAACTATATCCCTAACTGGCTTAAACTGGCTAATGAGGGGCGGATTATGGAGGCCGCAGATCTGGCGCACCAAACCAACAGTTTGCCGGAAGTCTGTGGCCGTGTTTGCCCGCAGGATCGTCTGTGTGAAGGGTCTTGTACTCTACATGACGAATTCGGCGCGGTAACTATCGGCAGCATTGAGCGCTATATCAGTGACAAAGCCATTGAGATGGGCTGGAAACCGGATATGTCGCATGTTCACCCGACCAGTAAACGTGTGGCAGTGATCGGCGCAGGCCCTGCCGGGCTGGCCTGTGCCGATGTGCTGGCGCGTAACGGTGTGCAAGCCGTGGTGTTTGACCGTCATCCAGAGATTGGCGGCTTGCTGACATTCGGTATCCCAGCTTTTAAGTTGGAAAAAGAAGTGATGATTAAGCGGCGCAACATCTTCTCTGAGATGGGTATCGAATTCCAACTGAATACCGAAGTTGGCAAAGATATCACGATGGATACCCTGCTGAAAGATTATGATGCCGTGTTCCTCGGGGTAGGGACTTACCAATCGATGCGTGGTGGTTTAGAAAATGAAGACGCGGCGGGTGTCTATGATGCGTTGCCGTTCTTAATCGCGAATACCAGGCAGTTGATGGGCTATGGTGCAACAGCGCACGAGCCGTACATCAATATGGATGGTAAACGTGTGGTGGTGCTTGGTGGCGGTGATACCGCAATGGACTGTGTGCGTTCATCCATTCGCCAGGGGGCAACGGATGTTGTATGCGCCTACCGTCGTGATGAAACCAACATGCCTGGCTCCAGACGAGAGGTGAAAAACGCCCGTGAAGAAGGGGTTGAATTTAAATTCAACCTGCAACCATTGAGCATTGAAATCAACAGTAACGGTACAGTCTGTGGTGTGAAAATGGTGCGCACCCAACTGGGCACGCCCGACACACAAGGCCGCAGCAGCATCAAGCAGATCCCAAATTCAGAACATGTTCTACCCGCAGATGCCGTGGTGATGGCATTTGGCTTCCGCCCACATAGCATGGAATGGTTGGTGGCGCACAATGTTACGCTGGATAAGCAAGGCCGGGTGGTTGCGCCGGAAAATACGAATAATGCCTTCCAGACCAGCAACCCGAAAATCTTTGCCGGTGGCGATATCGTCCGGGGTTCTGATTTAGTGGTAACCGCGATTGCTGAAGGCCGTAAAGCGGCAGAAGGCATCATGAATTATCTGGAAGTCTGATACTACACCCAAAAGGATTATCTGTTATGAAGATAGCTGCCTGGCCGAGTTGAAAAAATTAACAGTTGAATAAGTTACCCTGATCTCTCTGTGGAAATCATAAGGGCAGCTAATGCCGCCCTTGATGGAGTTTAATAAAATTTTGCCAAAAAACCAACGTAATGCGTTACTTAACAACTCGCAAAGCCGGACGACCACTACTACGTGGAGGTTGCGGCGGTTCATCATCCGGTGAGTTGCCATCGCCCTGTGAAGCTCTGGTGATATCGGTTACCAGCACCAGATTATCAGCCAGTCTGTTGTCGTTATCTTCACCTTCGATACTGTCAAAATTACCATCAGCATCAGAATCATACGCAGCTTCCGGCTCAAACATAGTGCCGGAACCGTTTTCACGCGCATAGATTGCCATCACCGCCCCTATCGGAACGATAACCTGACGAGGTACACCACCAAAACGAGCGTTGAAACGCACATTATCATTACCCAGTTCCAGATTACCCACGGCACGCGGTGCTACATTCAATACAATCTGCCCATTATGGACAAACTCCATCGGCACCGAAACGCCGGGACGGGCAACATCAACAACCAAATGAGGCGTCAGTTGATTATCAATCAGCCATTCATAAAATGCGCGCAACAGGTAAGGACGGCGCGGAGATATATCCGACATCTCCATAATGATTAACCCCGAGTTGACAGGCGCATTTCACGCTCTATTTCAGTCAGTGAAGCCAGGAATGCATCACGCTCAAAGACGCGTGTCATATAGCCTTTAAGCTCTTTAGAACCCGCACCGCTGAATTCGATACCCAACTGTGGCAAACGCCATAACAGTGGAGCCAGATAGCAGTCGACCAGACTGAATTCTTCGCTCATAAAGAAAGGCATTTCGTTAAACACTGGCGCAACAGACAGCAGCTCTTCACGTAACTGTTTACGCGCTGCATCAGCTTGCTGTGCATTGCCTTTCTGCATTTTCACGAGCAGGGAATACCAATCCTGTTCAATCCGATTCATCATCAAACGGCTTTTACCACGCGCAACAGGATAAACCGGCATTAATGGCGGATGAGGGAAACGCTCATCCAAATACTCCATGATAATGCGGGATTCATACAAAGTCAGCTCACGATCAACCAAAGTAGGGACTGTGCGGTAGGGGTTGAGGTCAATCAAGTCCTGTGGCAGGTTATCATCTTCAACCTGCTCAATCTCAACACTGACACCTTTTTCCGCCAATACGATACGTACTTGATGACTAAAGATGTCGGCAGGGCCGGAAAAAAGCGTCATTACCGAACGTTTGTTGGCAGCGACAGCCATGAAAACCTCCAAGATTATCTAGAAAACAGTGCGAATAGCCCACAGTGAGGTTGCTATCCTGATTCGTTTTACCGCCAGTTCGCAATCTTGACCGCCGTTAACGTAACTACACCTTGGGCGAGATAAAAATTCAGCCAGAGGAATATACAGACGTCAACAGTTCACCGAACAGGCACAAAAGTGGATGATAGTTTACCAGATTTTGCATGTTTTGTGGGCCCAGAGGCACGATTTGATGATCAATTATGTATCAGACAACAAGTTAATGGCGAAAAGAAAGTAAATAAAACAGTAGAAAAGTCTTTCTTAGACATAAAAAAACCCGGTGAAACACCGGGTTTTTACCGTTAATTTTATACCGTAAAGGCAAAAAATTAACGTTTAGAGAATTGTGGACGACGACGAGCTTTACGCAGACCCACTTTCTTACGCTCAACTTCACGCGCATCGCGCGTTACGAAGCCAGCTTTACGCAGTTCAGGCCGCAGAGTCTCATCATATTCCATCAATGCACGAGTAATACCGTGACGGATAGCACCAGCTTGACCAGAAATGCCACCACCTTTAACAGTGATGTACAGGTCAAATTTACCAACCATATCTAACAGTACCAGAGGCTGCATAACTACCATGCGGCCAGTCTCGCGACCGAAGTACTGTTCAAGGCTACGTTGGTTAATAACGATATTACCGCTGCCCGGCTTGATGAAGACGCGCGCAGCAGAACTTTTGCGGCGACCAGTGCCGTAATTTTGATTTTCAGCCATTGCCATAATCCCGATTAAATGTCCAGAACTTGCGGTTGCTGTGCCGCATGATTGTGCTCAGTACCCGCGTAAACTTTTAGTTTACGGTACATTGCACGGCCCAGTGGCCCCTTAGGCAGCATGCCTTTAACCGCGATTTCAATCACACGCTCAGGACTGCGGGCGATCATCTCTTCAAAGGTCGCCTGTTTGATACCACCGACATAGCCGGTATGACGGTAATAGATCTTGTCTGTACGCTTGTTACCGGTTACAGCAACTTTTTCTGCGTTCAAAACAATGATGTAATCACCAGTATCGACGTGCGGAGTGTATTCCGCCTTATGCTTGCCGCGTAAACGACTTGCCAGTTCAGTTGCGAGGCGACCTAAGGTCTTACCATCCGCATCAACAACATACCAGTCGCGTTTTACGGTTTCTGGTTTAGCTGTAAAAGTTTTCATTAAAAGCTTACCCAATTAATAAGTTACACGTTGGTGAACGCCCAAACGTTTAAAAACAGTTGAGACTCACACGACCATCAGTCCAGCAAACCTACCCCTTCGAATAGCCAATGCCGGCACTATCAAAGTTTCGGGAAAAAACTTTGTTGTAACGTGGGGTCGCAAGATTATAGAGAAGTCGATGTTAAAGATCGAACTGTTTTTGATGAGAAAGACATAAATTAAGCCGATTAAATCAGAGCCAATCAAAATAGCATTATATTTTAACTGCCAGAGACGCCGCAGATACCCGCACTACGGCAAATGTGGTAAAGAAAGGTACTCTTCACTTTGCATCTCTTGCAACCGCGACAGGCAGCGTTGATATTCGAATTTAAGCCGTTCGCCGCTATAGATTTCAAACATTGATACCTCTGCGGCAATAATTAACTTCACTCGCCGCTCATAAAACTCATCAACCAATGCCAGAAAACGCCGTGCGGTATTCTCATCCCGCGCCGCCATACAGTGCACGTTATGCAGTAATACTGTGTGATAGAGCCTGGATAAGGCAATGTAATCCAGTTGGCTGCGAGCCTCTTCGCATAACGTATGGAAATCAACCGCCAGAACCCCTTGTGCCACACAGATAGCAGGCAACGGCCGGTGATTCACCTGCAATACCGGCGCACGCTCCCCGATTTTACCTGCCAATTTCACGAAAATATCCGCCATCGTCTGCTCAGTTTGTGCATTCAACGGTGTCAGGTAAAGGTTTGCCTGAGTCAAGGTGCGCAACCGGTAATCGATACCTGCATCAACGTTCACGACAGCACAATACTGCTTAATCAAAGAGATCGCCGGTAAGAAACGACTACGTTGTAACCCATTGTGGTATAAACTATCCGGCGGAATATTGGAGGTAGCCACCAGCGTGATGCCTCTGGCAAAAAGTGCGTCCAATAATGTTGCCAGTAACATAGCGTCAGTAATATCTGAGACAAAAAATTCGTCAAAACAGAGTACATCGGCCTGGGCTTTGAAACCATCGGCAACAATTTCTAACGGATCCTCATGACCTTGCAGTTCTGTTAACTGTTGATGGACTCGCAACATAAAACGATGAAAATGTAAACGGAGTTTACGTTCACCGGGAACGCTGTGGAAAAACATGTCCATCAACCAGGTTTTACCTCGCCCGACGCCGCCCCACATATAGATCCCCTGCACCGGGCGCACGGTCGTACGCGGCGTTGACCTCCCAATCAGCCGGTTCAGACGTCCCCACAAACCTACACTGACCGGTGGCATGTTTTGACGCTGGATAAGTTCCTGATAGAGGGTATCTAACCGCGCCACGGTGCGCCGTTGAACATCATCAGGTTGATAGTTGCCGGCATCAAGTGCCTGCTGGTAAAGTGCTGTAGGTGTGCTCGGTTGCATGTTTATCAACAATCCCTGATAAAATAGTTATCTACTTTTTACTGCGTTTTTTTGCTGATTTATCGGTCAATCACAGCATTTAGCGACTCTATTCCTATGGAAGCAGCCTGACAACCATAAGCAATGTCGCATCAGGATTCCACTCAGACAAGGTTAACGGTTATAGTGGGTATTATTAAGTGAAAAAGTCTTGCTGAACAATGAAGTCAAAAAGGAGTCATCATGACCTGGGAGTACGCACTTATTGGGTTAGTTGTTGGTGTTGTGATTGGCGCAGTGTCTATGCGCTTTGGCAACCGCAAATTACGTCAGCAGCAAGTGCTGCAAAATGAGCTGGAGAAAGGTAAGGCCGATTTAGAGGGTTATCGTCAGGAACTGGTTGGGCACTTCGCCCGCAGTGCTGAGTTGCTGGATAACATGGCTCGCGATTATCGCCAGCTCTATCAGCATATGGCGAAAAGCTCCAATAACCTATTACCTGACCTGCCGTTACAGGAGAACCCGTTCCGCTATCGTCTGACCGAATCTGAGGCAGATAACGATCAGGCTCCGGTAAAAATGCCACCGCGTGATTACTCGGAAGGCGCATCAGGTTTACTGCGTCCAGAACACCAAATCCGCGATTAAGCACATAGACGCAGCGGGCTTCAAGATGCTGGAAGGCACAAGCAAGAGAATCCCGCAAGTCAGTGATTCGGGTGAGCGGGAGTAAACCACGCAACACCATTGCAGCGAAACCTACTGTAATTGCACTGAATGTCGTGCGTGGTGAAGGGAATATTGGCCTGTTAATACGGTCATTTGCAGAAAAAATAAGACACAGCACAATGCTGTGTCCACCAACCCATGCTATCCTCGTGCTATCCATACATTCACGCCTTAAACCTCATGTTTCTTAAGCTGTTGCGTTCTATTATTTTGGGCCTAATTATTGCCGGTGTCTTGCTGGTCGCAATGCCTGTGCTTCGCAATGCTGGCCACTTCTTCTCCACTAATGGCACTGCCTCAGATCAAGAGGCGCCTGTCAGCTATAACCAGGCCGTACGCCGTGCAGCACCGGCGGTAGTGTATGTGTATAACCGCAGTCTCGGTTTCCCGCAAGAAGGGCTGTCCATCCGTACGCTGGGTTCTGGCGTGATTATGAGTGATAAGGGCTATATTTTAACCAATAAGCACGTTATCAATAATGCTGAGCAGATCATTGTGGCATTACAAAATGGCCGCGTATACGAGGCGTTACTGGTTGGTTCCGATAGCCTGACTGATTTAGCTGTACTGAAAATTGATGCCGCAAATCTGCCAATAATTCCCATTAATATTAACCCCACACCGCACATTGGTGATGTAGTGCTGGCAATCGGTAACCCTTATAACCTCGGCCAGACCGTGACGCAGGGTATTATCAGTGCCACCGGACGTATTGGTTTGAGTGACTCCGGGCGACAAAACTTCCTTCAGACCGATGCCTCCATCAACCAGGGTAATTCCGGTGGTGCGCTGGTGAATACCTTAGGCGAACTCATGGGGATTAATACCTTATCCTTTGATAAAAGTAGCAATGGTGAAACACCGGAAGGTATTGGCTTTGCCATTCCAACCGCGCTGGCGACCAAAGTGATGGAAAAACTTATCCGTGACGGACGGGTGATCCGCGGTTATATCGGCATCACCGGCGAGAAATATCCACCATTCAATGCCAGCGGAAATAGTACAGATCAAATACACGGAATTAAGGTCAACGCTATATCAGTAAATGGCCCGGCAGCAGAGGCAGGCTTGAAGGTTGGCGATATTATTCTTAGTGTTAATAACAAACCAGCGACATCCGTTGTGGAAACTATGGATCAGGTAGCAGAAGTCCGTCCAGGCACCACCATTCCTGTTTTATTATTACGCAATGGTCAGCAACTTACAGTGCAAATCATTATCAGTGAGTTAGACCAGAATGCCGTGCTGGGTCATCGGCCAACAGCGCAACGGTAAGATCCTATGCCAGCCCGATATCATCCTGCTGGCATCTGTTCTTTAGCGCTTAAACGAAAGCTTACTCGCCTTTGATACGTTCAATCTTGGCACCCAGTGCACGCAGCTTCTCTTCGATACGTTCATAGCCACGATCGATATGATAAATACGGTCAACAATAGTAACCCCGTCCGCGATACAGCCAGCCAAAACCAGGCTAGCAGAAGCACGCAAATCGGTTGCCATCACCTGCGCACCAGATAGCTGTTCAACACCATAACAAATCACGGTATTGCTTTCGATCTCTGCATGTGCACCCATACGAATAAGCTCTGGTACATGCATGAAGCGGTTTTCAAAAATAGTTTCAGTAATCACCCCCGTACCTTCTGCTACCAGATTCAATAAACTGAACTGAGCTTGCATGTCAGTCGGAAAGCCCGGATGCGGTGCAGTACGCAAGGTAACAGCTTTAGGACGTTTACCATGCATATCAAGGCTTACCCAGTCATCTCCAACTTCAATATCAGCACCAGCCTCACGCAGCTTAGCCAGCACCGCATCAAAGGTGTCTGGGCGAGTCTGGCGACAAAGTACTTTACCGCCAGAAATGGCCGCAGCAACCAGGAAGGTGCCGGTTTCGATACGGTCAGGTAGCACGCGGTAGACGCCGCCCCCCAAACGAGCAATGCCTTCGATGGTAATACGATCAGTACCTGCACCACTGATTTTCGCCCCCAGCGTATTCAGGAAATTCGCTGTATCAACAATTTCCGGTTCTCGGGCAGCATTCTCAATCACGGTGGTACCTTCAGCCAGTGTGGCAGCACTCATAATGGTGACAGTGGCGCCAACGCTGATTTTATCCATGACAATATGCGCGCCTTTCAAACGGCCACTAACAGATGCTTTAACGTAACCTTCTTCCAGCTTGATTTCCGCACCCAACTGTTCCAGACCGCTGATATGCAAGTCAACCGGACGCGCTCCGATAGCACAACCACCCGGTAAGGAAACTTGCCCTTTACCAAAACGCGCCACCAGCGGACCCAGCGCCCAGATAGAGGCACGCATGGTTTTCACCAGATCATAAGGCGCGCAAAACTCATCAACACCGCGGGCATCAACAAAAACAGAACCTGATCTATCACGTTTAATCTTGGTGCCTAATTGGCTAAGTAATTTGATAGTGGTATCAATGTCTTTAAGCTTTGGGACATTTTGCAGCTCTACCGGCTTTTCCGCCAACAATGTGGCGAACAATATTGGCAATGCGGCGTTTTTCGCACCGGAAATAGTGACTTCACCGCTCAGGCGGCTCCCCCCCTCTACACGAAATTTATCCATTATGGCCACTCTCAGTTGTTGTCAAAATACCAGTGTCAAATTCAAATTCACCGCCCGCTTTAGAAACTGTTTACGGCACTTGTAGACAGCACATGAGCCAACAGTATTAAAAGCCGTTTAGTTTGCGATCTCGTTGCCACTCTTGGGGCGTATAAGCCTTGATGGATAAGGCATGAATACGGTTATCAGCGATATATTCCATCAGCGGCGCATAAACAGCCTGCTGTTTCTTTACCCGGCTCATGTCGGCAAATAGCTCACCGACTGCAATCACCTGAAAGTGGCTGCCTTCGCCTGTCACATGAACTTCTTGCAATGCTAACGCGTTCATCAGCACGTCTTTAATTTCGTTAGTATCCATAAGATTCAGTCTATTTTAAGAGGATAGTTGTTTTTAAGAGAAGCATAGTCAGGCAAACATACTAGTGGAATACGGCTTGATCCGGAACTAAAGAAAGGCCCCTGTTGCGTTATTACCTACAGGGGCCTGAATATCTTTAGTTTTTGGCACAGACGACACAAACAGTCGTTTAACTTAACTACAGGGCAGTTTCCACCAGAATGATATCCTGGAGATTATACAGATCAATCAAGGTCAACAGGCGATCACTGATACCGATGATAGTAAGTGAAACACCTTGCCTGGCTCGCAACTCGCGAAAATGCACCAATAATGCCAAACCAGATGAATCGACATGCTGTAATTGACTGACATCAATATGCGTCTTATCAACCAACAATGACCCGCGCTGCTGCCAAAGCGGGAGCAACGTTTCACGATCCAACTCACCTTGCAGTACCAAAGTATTTTGCCGAGACTGCCAGCGTAGTTCGCCTGCCATAATTATTGTTTATCTAACGTAATTGGCTGTTTTGCAGCATTCAACAACTGCTGAGTCAGGCCATCAATCCCTTGCTGACGCAGGATAGAGGCCCATTCATTCTGTTTGGTGCTGATCATACTCACCCCTTCGGCGATCATATCATAAGCCTGCCAGTTGCCGGTTTGGCTGTTTTTACGCCACTGAAAATCAAGGCGAATTGGTGGGCGACCATTTGGATCAACAATAGTGACACGAATGGCAACAATATTGTCATCACCCAGCGGCCGATCTGGTGCAATATTGTAACTCTGGCCGTGGTACAGCGCCAACGCCTGACCGTATGTCTGTTCCAGATATTTACCGAACGCATCGAAGTAGGCTTCGCGTTGTGCCGCAGTTGCGGCTTTATAGTAGCTGCCTAACACTAATGCACCGGCATACTTGATCTGAACAAACGGCAACAGCTCTTCACGCACGACGGTACGTAAATAATCTGGATTCTGCTTAATTTTAGGTTGTTCAGTTTTCAGACGCGTAAACGTTCTTTGCGCGGCTTCATCCATCATGCGATATGGGTTAGTTTGATCGACCGCATTAGCCAGAGGTGCGACGACCAACAATGCGGCTATAAGTAAACATTTTAACATTCAGATACCCCTAAGGATGTTGAGTTACAGGTAATTTGCCATTTTCAGCAGATGCGGGAGCAGGTTCGCCAGTTGCGTTATTAGAATTGCCGCTCCCACCACTCCTGTATAAAAATTGACCAATAAGATCTTCCAGAACCAGTGCAGACTTGGTGTCTTGAATTATGCCGCCATCTTTCACGATGCCAGTACCCATTTCAGGATCTTCAAAACCGACACTCAATGCCAGAAATTGTTCACCCAATAAGCCAGAGGTGCGTACAGCCAGTGAGCTGGTGTCTGGTATATGGTTATAACGTTGCTGAATATCTATCGCTACACGCGGTGTATAGTTTTTGGTATCCAGCATAATTTTCGCCACCCGAC
This sequence comes from Pseudomonadota bacterium, assembly GCA_041179305.1. Lineage (GTDB taxonomy): Bacteria > Pseudomonadota > Gammaproteobacteria > Enterobacterales > Enterobacteriaceae > Yersinia. The sequence continues at coordinate 19,214 of JBEGTQ010000042.1, forward strand.
CCACGACCACGCCGCCAATTTTGACGGGCGAATTGGTTTTCAAGCCGCCGACATTGTCAAAATCTGCATAAATGCGATAGGTTGGTTGATTACCCACTGACTTTATATTCGCCACTTTCAGGCAGAGAAATACGATAGCCAGAATAGCTATCAACATAAACAGCCCTACCCAGACTTCACTTTTCTTCGTTTGCATCGACTCAATTCCCAAACATCAGTGCTGTTAGCACAAAATCTAATCCCAATACCGCCAGTGATGAATGCACCACGGTACGGGTCGTTGCACGGCTAATCCCTCCTGACGTTGGAACCGCATCATAACCATTGAACAACGCAATCCAGGTCACAGTAATCGCAAATACCAGACTCTTAATCAGACAATTCAGTAAATCTTTACGCCAATCAACAGCATTTTGCATAGCCGACCAAAAGAAGCCAGCGTCAATCCCTTTCCAATCAACCCCAACGACTGACCCGCCCCAAATACCGACGGCAACAAAAATAGCGGTCAGCAGTGGCATACTGATAAGCCCCGCCCAGAAGCGAGGCGCAACCACACGCCGCAGGGGGTCGATAGCCATCATTTCCAGACTGGAAATCTGCTCAGTGGCTTTCATCAAACCAATTTCTGCGGTCAGCGCTGAACCAGCACGACCAGCAAACAGCAACGCGGTCACCACCGGCCCCAGCTCACGCAACAGCGATAAGGAAACCATCATGCCAAGGCTGGCTTCAGCACTGTAAGTCGTGAGGATCAAAAAACCCTGTAATCCGATAACCATGCCGATAAACAAGCCAGAAACAACGATAATCAGTAGCGATTGCACTCCGACGCTATAGAGCTGTTTGATTAACAATGGCCACTGTTTTCGCGGCTCTGGCCGCCCGACAAGGGCATTTAATAGCATTAAACCTGCGCGACCAAAGGATGCGCAGACATCAATTCCCCTACGTCCTAAAGACGCTAACGCCTGTACTAACATGAATACTCCATCAGCCTATACCTTTAGTACGTAAAGCGGCAGATGTGTTAGCGACACGTGCCACTCAAATCACTTACCTGTAGTTGACCTGACATAAATAAGCTCATCAGGATTATGAACCTCATTGGAAGTTCACCCTATGAGCCAGCCAAAGCGCCATTCAAAATAGTTTACAACCCTATTGGTCGTTCGCTTGTTGCCTTCCTGTAACGCCAATTACTTTGTGTAAAATAGCTCAGTTTTATAATCCCCTGCGGGGAAACGGAAAGGCACCGGTCCATCGGCAATGCCATCAAGGAATTGGCGCACCCGTTTATCACCATTGGTTTGTAACTGTTCAGACGTCCCTTCTGCAATAACATGCTGATCAGCAACGATATAGGCATAGTCAGCAATACTAAGCACCTCAGGCACATCATGAGAAACCACCACACAAGTCACCCCCAACGCATGATTCAGTTCATCAATCAGTTTGACCAGTACACCCATCGTAATCGGATCCTGACCCACAAACGGTTCATCAAACAGAATCAGTTCAGGATCAAGGGCAATCGCCCGCGCCAGCGCAGCGCGACGCGCCATACCACCAGAAAGCTCGGCGGGCATCAAATTGGCCGCACCGCGTAAACCAACTGCGTCCAGTTTCATCATTACCGTGCTATGCAACAGTTCTTCCGGCAAATGGCTGTGTTCACGTAATGGGAAAGCCACATTCTCAAATACGGTTAAATCGGTGAATAACGCCCCTGATTGAAACAGCATGCTCATTTTTTTACGCACATCATACAAACGCTGACGTGAAAGTGCCGGAATATTATCACCATCGAACCAGATTTCACCAATATCAGGTGTCAGTTGCCCACCAATCAGGCGTAACAAGGTAGTTTTACCTATGCCTGAAGGCCCCATAATCGCAGTCACTTTGCCGCGCGGAACCGTCATATTGATATCGGCGAATATAGAACGTTCACCACGGGTAAAACTCATCCCGCGGATCTCTATCAAATTCGACGCCTGTGGGTTCATTATTATTCATTCCTTAAGGCCATTAATGACTCGTCTTGACACCAATGCTACATCAAATGGCAGCAACGAGCGCAAATTAGAAGTATTTTGACAATTTATTAACGTTTTTTCGACGTCAGCGTTGTCATAAATTTTACTTTTCTGGTTCTCACAGTCAAAATTAAAGCCTAATTAAAGAAAGCGTAAAGCGTATTTCTGACCATTGTCGCCCTGCGGCTCACATTTACCTACAGCCAGCTTCTTTCAACGGACTGGGATCATACCTGACAAAGGACTCTGCATGTTTCTTGCGATAACACTATTAATCATTGGCTTGATTTTATTAGTGTATGGCGCTGATCGATTAGTCTACGGCGCTGCGGTGTTATCCCGTTCTTTCGGCATCCCGCCATTAATTATCGGGATGACCATCGTCGGTATCGGCACATCACTACCCGAGTTGATTATTTCAGTGACGGCAGCTCTTAACGATCAAACCGATATGGCGGTGGGGAACGTGCTTGGTTCAAACATTACCAACCTGTTGTTGATTGTAGGGGGAGCCGCCCTTATCCGCCAACTGACGGTGCGTTCAGAGATCCTACAGCGTGAACTGCCATTGATGTTGGTGGTCACCGTGCTGTGCGGCTTTCTGCTGGCTGATAATCATCTAAGCCACGGGGATGGCGTTATCTTGCTGCTGGCGGCGGCGATATTTATCCTTTTAATGCTAAAAATCAGGCGTCTGGCATATGCTCAAGGGAACGACATCCTGACCCGCGAGCAACTCGCTGAATTACCACAGGACAGTAGCAACACCGTCGCATTATTGTGGCTGGTTCTGGCCTTCATTATTTTGCCGCTATCAGCCAGAATGATTATAGATAATGCCACGGTTATTGCCAGAGTGGCGGGTGTCAGTGAACTGGTTATTGGCCTGACGGTAATGGCTATCGGCACCAGCCTACCTGAATTGGCGACGCTCATCGCAGGTGCGCTGAAAGGGGAAGATGATATGGCTATTGGTAACATCATCGGCTCAAATATTTTCAATATCGTGATTGTTCTGGGGGTCTGCGCCTTGCTGTCACCGGGAGACATCAATCCCGAGGCTTTCCAGCGTGATTATTGGGTGATGCTCGGCGTCAGCGTGGTGTTCACGTTGTTGTGTCTGGGGCGTAAACATCGAATCGGCCGTATGGCCGGCACTCTGTTATTATGTGGTTTTATCGCTTATCTTGCGGTGCTGTTTTTTGTACCATTCAATGCGGCATAACATAAACAACACCGCATACAGGAACCAAATATGTCTACTTTTGATTTACAAAGAGGAATGAATTTCCAGCAGGCGGGTAAACAGGTATTACACATTGAGCGCGAGGGGTTGGCACAACTCGATCAATACATTAATGACGATTTCGCTAAAGCCTGTGAGGCAATTTTTAACTGTCATGGCAAAGTCGTGGTGATGGGAATGGGTAAATCCGGGCATATTGGTTGCAAGATTGCCGCCACTTTAGCCAGCACCGGAACACCCGCATTTTTTGTTCATCCGGGCGAGGCCAGCCACGGTGACCTTGGCATGGTGACACCACAGGACATTGTGTTAGCCGTCTCCAACTCAGGAGAATCCAACGAAATTCTCGCACTGATCCCGGTACTCAAGCGCCAGAGAATCCCGCTGATCTGTATGAGTAATAACCACAATAGTAGCATGGGTAAAGCTGCTGATATTCATTTGTGCATTAAAGTGCCACAAGAAGCTTGTCCATTAGGTTTGGCTCCGACCTCCAGCACCACCGCCACACTGGTGATGGGTGATGCGCTAGCGGTCGCATTGCTGCAAGCGCGTGGTTTCACTCATGAAAATTTTGCTCTCTCCCACCCAGGCGGCACACTGGGGCGCAAATTGCTGTTACAGATCAGCGATATTATGCACACCGGTGCAGATATTCCTCGCGTCAGCCCCGACGCTTCGTTACGGGATGTCCTACTGGAAATTACTCGGCATAATCTGGGATTAACCGTAATCTGTGACGATTTAATGATGATTAAAGGTATCTTTACCGACGGTGACTTGCGCCGAGTATTTGATATGGACATTGATCTGAATAACGCGAAAATTGCGGATCTTATGACGGCTGGTGGCATCCGAGTACCACCAACCATGCTGGCGGTGGATGCCCTCAACCTGATGGAATCACGTCATATTACCGCTCTGCTGGTGGCTGATGGTGATCAATTGTTGGGTGTGGTGCATATGCACGACATGCTGAGAGCGGGCGTCGTCTGACAGGCTGGATATTGAATAAGCACAAGCAGCTAACAACACTGCAACCTCAAGTAAGAAGGGTATAATGAGTGAAACTGTATATTTGGACACATGCTATGGACCGGTCGCAAGCAGCGTGATGCAGCACGCGGCGAAAATTCGCTTGCTGATCTGTGATGTTGATGGGGTAATGTCCGATGGCCTGATTTATATGGGTAATCAGGGCGAAGAACTGAAAGCATTCAATGTACGTGATGGCTATGGCATCCGCTGCCTGCTAACCTCTGGTATTGAAGTAGCTATTATTACTGGCCGTCAGGCCAAATTATTGCAAGATCGCGCTAACACATTGGGCATTACCCACCTTTATCAAGGGCAATCTGATAAGATGGTCGCCTATAACGAATTATTGGCTGTATTACAATGTGAGCCTGAACAAGTAGCTTATATTGGTGATGACCTAATTGATTGGCCGGTAATGGCCCGTGTTGGATTATCGGTTGCCGTGGCAGATGCTCATCCGTTACTGCTGCCAAAAGCGCAGTATGTCACACATATTAATGGTGGGCGCGGCGCGGTACGTGAAGTCTGTGATTTAATATTATTGGCTCAAGGTAAGCTTGACGATGCTAAAGGGTTGTCTATATGAGTACAACAATACGCTGGATAACCCTATTTCTGGCACTGGTTGCGTTGGCACTAATTGGCTGGGACATGTCCGTTTTTAATCCGCGGAACACCGAACCCACTGATAATAATGAGGCATCCTCGCAGAGCGAACATACTGTGACCGTTGTTTTTAATCCGATCGGGCAATTAAATTACAAATTGGTGGCAGAAAACGTTCAAAACTTCAGCGCTCAGGAGTTAACCTGGTTTGCGAAACCGGTCATGACCTTGTTCGATGAAAATGCGGTCGCTATCTGGGCAGTGCGAGCCGATCGCGCCAAGCTGACCAATGATAAAATGCTCTACTTGTATGGCCATGTTGAAGTCGATAACCTGGCCCCAGACGCACAACTACAAAAAATCAAAACCGACAACGCCCAGATTAATTTGATCACTCAGGATGTATCTTCAGATGATCAAGTTACCCTATTTGGCGTTGGATTTACATCTAACGGTATGAAAATGCGTGGAAACTTGCGGGACAAAACCGCCGAACTGATTGAAAAGGTGAAAACCGCTTATGAAATCCAAAAATAAAATCCATCATCTTTTGCTTGCCAGCTCACTTTTTACCGCAAGCCTGCCCGTTTTCGCTGTAACCGGTGATACCGATCAGCCTGTTAAGGTTGATTCTGTTAAACAAACGTTAGATGTGGAGGCGAATACCATCACCTTTATTGACGACGTCATTATCAAGCAAGGTACCATTGAGATTAAAGCAGATAAAGTGGTTGTTACCCGTCCTGACGGTGATCAAAACAAAATGGTCATTGAAGGTTATGGTAACCCGGTGACGTTCTACCAAATGCAGGACAACGGTAAACCGATTAAGGGGCACGGGCAAAAATTGCGTTACGAAGTTGCGAATGACTTTGTGGTGTTGACGGGCAATGCCTATTTGGAACAACTTGATAGTAATATAAAAGGCGATCGCATCACTTATCTGGTGAAAAAACAGCAGATGGAAGCATTTAGTGATAAAGGCAATCGCGTTACAACTGTACTATTACCGTCCCAATTACAAGACAAAGGGCCAGCGGTTTCAGGCTCAAAAAAGAGTAAGTAATCATTTATGGCAATATTAATCGCAGAAATGCTGGCTAAAGCGTATAAAGGTCGTAAAGTAGTCGAAAACGTCAGCCTGAGCGTAGCGTCCGGTGAAATTGTAGGCTTACTTGGGCCGAACGGCGCAGGTAAAACCACCACTTTTTATATGGTCGTCGGCATTGTCCAGCGTGATGCGGGGCGTATTATGATTGATGACGAAGATATCAGCTTGTTACCTCTCCATGAACGCGCACGCCGTGGCATTGGTTATTTACCACAAGAGGCCTCGATCTTCCGCCGCCTGAGTGTCTTTAACAACCTGATGGCGGTGCTGGAAATCCGTAAAGACCTATCAGCGGAACAGCGTCATGAACGTGCTGATGAGCTAATGGAAGAGTTCCATATCTCTCATTTACGTGACAATCTGGGGCAATCGCTCTCTGGCGGTGAACGCCGTCGTGTAGAAATCGCCCGCGCACTGGCTGCAAATCCCAAATTTATTCTGCTGGATGAACCGTTTGCCGGCGTTGACCCGATTTCTGTTATCGATATCAAAAAAATCATTGAGCATCTGCGCGATAGCGGTCTCGGTGTGCTAATTACCGACCATAACGTACGTGAAACGCTGGACGTATGTGAGCGGGCTTACATTGTAAACCAGGGTCATTTAATCTCACACGGTACACCACAAGAAATTTTGGCTGACGAGCATGTTAAGCGTGTTTATCTTGGTGAAGAGTTCCGCCTCTGACCTTTTCCAATACCCAATAGATTTGAATGTGCAGTGAAGATGGCAAACAAAAGAATCCCGCATCACTTACATCAGTCAGTTATTCGGGTGAAAAACAGCTAACAGATCTGCAAATTTGAAAGATGACGAGTATTTCGTCATCCCTAAAAGAAAATTGACACAGCATTATGAAGCAAGGTTTACAACTCAGGTTCATCCAACAACTGGCTATGACTCCGCAGCTTCAACAGGCGATTCGCTTGCTGCAACTTTCTACGCTTGAACTTCAGCAAGAGATTCAGTTGGCGCTGGAGAGTAACCCTCTGCTTGAGCAAACTGACCTTCACGACGAGATTGATACCAAAGAAAGTGTAGACACTGAATCGCTCGATGCTCACGATGCGCTGGAACAAAAAGACATGCCGGAGGAGCTGCCGCTTGATGCCACCTGGGATGAAATCTACACCGCAGGTACACCATCCGGTATGAGCAACGATTACAGTGATGACCCATTGCCAGTCTATCAAGGTGAAACCACCCAAACGCTGCAAGATTATCTGATGTGGCAAGTTGATTTGACGCCATTCTCTGAAACTGATGCCGCCATCGCGACCTCTATCGTTGATGCAGTAAATGAAACCGGCTATCTCACCGTCCCGCTGGAAGAGATTTTGGACAGCATGGGCGATGAAAGCGTCGTCCTGGGCGAGGTAGAAGCAGTACTTAAGCGAATTCAACACTTTGATCCTATTGGTGTTGCCGCCCGAAATTTGCGTGAATGCCTGTTAGTACAGTTGTCGCAGTATGCCAAAGACACTCCCTATCTGGCCGAAGCACATCTGATAGTCAATGAGTATCTGGATTTGCTAGGAAACCATGATTTTCGCACGATGATCCGTTTAAGTCGGCTAAAAGAAGATACACTGAAAGAAGCGATCGCCCTGATTCAATCTTTAGATCCGCGTCCCGGTCAATCGATCAATACCGGGGAGTCAGAATATGTCATCCCCGATGTGCTGGTACACAAAGACCAGAACCAGTGGGTGGTCGAACTGAATGCCGATAGCATTCCGCGTTTAAAGATCAACCAGCAGTATGCGGCAATGGGCAACAGTGCTCGCAATGATAGCGACGGGCAGTTTATCCGTAGTAATCTGCAAGAAGCTAACTGGTTAATAAAAAGCCTTGAAAGCCGCAATAACACGCTGCTCAAGGTGACTCGTTGCATTGTCGAGCAACAGATCGCATTCTTTGAAAATGGTGCAGAATTTATGAAGCCTATGGTGCTGGCTGATATCGCTCAGGCCATAGATATGCATGAATCGACGATCTCCCGCGTGACTACGCAGAAATTTCTGCACAGTCCTCGGGGTATTTTCGAGCTGAAATATTTCTTCTCCAGTCACGTCAGTACCGATAGTGGGGGCGAAGCCTCTTCCACTGCTATTCGTGCGCTGGTGAAAAAATTGGTTGCGGCAGAAAATCCTGCCAAACCGCTGAGCGACAGCAAGCTAACCACACTGTTGTGTGAACAAGGCATTATGGTGGCACGACGCACTGTCGCAAAGTACCGAGAGTCGTTGTCCATCCCGCCGTCAAATCAACGTAAACAGTTGGTTTGACCTGAACTGAGAAGGAAGACACTATGCAACTCAACATTACCGGTCATCATGTAGAAATAACCGAAGCATTACGCGAGTTTGTCACCACGAAATTTGCCAAACTTGAGCAATATTTTGATCACATTAACCAAGTGTATGTAGTGTTAAGTGTAGAAAAAATAAAACAAATTGCAGAAGCAACGGTGCATGTGAATGGAGGCGAATTACACGCCAGCTCAGATCAGGAAGATATGTATGCCGCAATTGATATTTTGGTTGATAAACTGACTCGCCAGTTGAACAAACATAAAGATAAATTGAAACAGTATTAAATAGCCTTACGGCTGTTATTCACCAACCCAGGATTACACCCAAAGAAATTGGAGTTGTAGCCAGGCAGCTAACAACGCTGCAACTTTAATTAAGAAGGGTATACACTCGCTAACTTGCCTGAGCCGGTTGTAGGAAATCATTCCACCGTCGGCTTCAGGCATAAAACAGCGCTTAAGTGAAAAATAAGATGATCAACGATCCAGCATTGCAATTAAGTTCGGTATTAAATATCGAATGCACCAAAAGCTCCGTAGATTGCACCAGTAAAAAGCGGGCTTTAGAAATTATCAGCGAGTTAGCTGCCAGGCAGCTTAACCTGCCTTCACAGATCGTTTTCGATGCTGTGCTAACACGTGAGCGCATGGGCAGTACCGGTATTGGTAACGGTATCGCGATACCTCACGGCAAGTTGGAAGAGGATACACTGCGCGCAGTGGGCGTATTTATCCGTCTGGAGCAGCCAATAGACTTCGATGCTATTGATAACCAACCGGTTGATCTATTATTTGCCTTATTGGTGCCGGCAGATCAATGTAAAACTCATTTACACACATTGTCTTTAGTGGCCAAGCGATTAGCTGATAAAACAGTGTGCCGGCGCTTACGTACAGCGCAAAATGATGAAGAGCTTTATCAGATAATGACAGAAATGCCATCAGAAATAGCCTGATTAGACTAATAATGTATTGGTGCTGTTTTATTAACCGCTATACTCGGCTCCTGTCGCCGGAATATAGGATGACCACGCATACCCAAGATTTCAAGATGCAGGAAGGCGGCAAGCAGAAACCAGGCCTGGAAATGGGCTGGGTAGCGAGAATAGCCAACCGGCCTACAACTTGAAAATGACGGGGATAAATACCAAAGGGGGGCACCCATATGGTGCTGATGATTGTCAGCGGCCGTTCCGGTTCAGGGAAGTCTGTTGCTTTGCGTGCATTGGAAGATATGGGCTTTTATTGTGTCGATAACCTGCCCGTGGTTCTACTGCCACAATTGGCGAATACACTTGCCGGCAGGCATATATCAGCCGCAGTGAGCATAGATGTACGTAATATGCCGGCGTCTCCTGAGGTATTTGAACATGCGATGACTCAGTTGCCGAACAGTTTCTCACCGCAGTTGCTGTTTTTGGAAGCTGATCGTAATACCTTGATTCGTCGCTATAGTGATACCCGTCGCCTGCACCCCCTTTCGGCTGAAAATCTGTCATTAGAAAGTGCCATTGATAAAGAGAGTATCCTGCTGGAGCCTCTGCGCTCACGGGCTGATCTGGTTATCGATACCTCGGACATGTCAGTGCATGAGTTGGCTGAAATGCTGCGCACCCGGCTGTTAGGTAAACGTGAACGTGAACTGACGATGGTATTTGAGTCATTCGGCTTTAAGCACGGTATTCCTATTGATGCCGATTATGTCTTCGACGTTCGTTTCCTGCCAAACCCGCACTGGGATCCCAAATTACGGCCAATGACTGGCTTGGATAAGCCGGTAATCTCTTTCCTCGACCGTCATACAGAAGTACATAATTTTGTTTACCAAACCCGCAGTTATCTGGAACAGTGGCTGCCGATGCTGGAAACCAATAACCGCAGTTATCTGACGGTTGCCATTGGTTGTACTGGCGGTAAGCACCGCTCGGTCTACGTAGCTGAACAATTAGCAGATTATTTCCGCTCTCGCGGTAAAAATGTCCAATCACGCCACCGTACTTTGGAAAAGCGTAAACAATGACTGTCAAACAAACTGTTGAAATTAAAAACAAACTGGGCATGCATGCCCGGCCAGCCATTAAACTGTTTGAGCTGGTTCAGAGTTTTAATGCAGAAGTGATGCTACGCAATGACAGTGGTACCGAGGCTGAAGCCAGCAGCGTCATTGCACTGCTGATGCTGGACTCTTCTGTCAAAGGCCGTCAAATTGAAGTTGAAGCCACAGGCTCTGATGAGATTCAGGCGCTGGCCGCAGTTATTGAGTTGTTTAATTCCGGGTTTGATGAAGACTAATATCCCATTTCACATTCTTGAACTGCACCTCAAATGTTGGATAACAACCTGAGATTTGGAGAGGCTTTTTTGCCTGCTGATTGAGTCCTGACTCAACTTTAGTATGTTATCGCCGACTACCGCATTACGACTGATTACCCATTACCATTGATAAAAGAAACCAGGGCACAGGCAGCCACAGAGGAGAGTAAGAAATGGTCAACTCGTTGTATCACAAGCATATCATCTCAATTAACGATTTATGCCGCGATGAACTGGAACTGGTGTTGCGTACTGCCGCCAGTCTGAAAAGTACGCCGCAACCTGAATTGTTAAAGCATAAAGTGATCGCCAGTTGCTTTTTCGAAGCCTCAACCCGTACCCGTTTGTCGTTTGAAACCGCCATTCACCGCCTCGGCGCATCAGTTGTTGGCTTCTCCGATAGCAGCAATACTTCGCTGGGTAAAAAAGGTGAAACTCTGGCCGATACCATGTCGGTTATCAGCACTTATGTGGATGCAATTGTGATGCGCCACCCACAGGAAGGCGCTTCACGCCTGGCCGCACAGTTCTCTGGCAATGTGCCGGTAGTTAATGCAGGCGACGGTGCCAACCAACATCCAACGCAAACCCTGCTCGATTTATTCACCATTCAGGAAACACAAAAGCGGCTGGATAACATCAATATCGCAATGGTTGGTGACCTGAAATATGGCCGCACCGTGCATTCACTGACGCAAGCGTTGGCCAAATTCAACGGCAACCGTTTCTTCTTTATTGCCCCGAATGCACTGGCAATGCCTGCTTATATCCTGCAAATGCTGGAAGAAAAGAGTATCGAATATAGCCTGCACGAAAGTATCGATGAAGTGGTGCCGGAGCTGGATATTCTCTACATGACCCGCGTTCAGAAAGAGCGCCTTGACCCATCTGAATATGCCAATGTCAAAGCCCAATTCATCTTACGCGCCGCAGATTTGAATAGTGCTCGGGGTAATCTCAAAGTACTGCACCCGCTGCCACGTATGGATGAGATAACCATCGATGTAGACAAAACCCCTTATGCCTATTATTTCCAACAGGCGGGTAACGGGATTTTTGCACGCCAGGCACTACTGGCACTGGTATTAAACGCAAATTTGGTTCTTTAAGGGAATTGACACATGGCTCAGGATTATAAACTACAGGTTGAGGCGATTAAATGCGGCACGGTGATTGACCATATTCCGGCGCACATCGGCTTTAAATTATTATCGCTGTTCAAGCTCACGGCAACGGATCAGCGCATCACTATCGGGCTGAATTTACCGTCGAAACGTTCTTGCCGTAAGGATTTGATTAAAATAGAAAATACCTTCCTGACAGAGCAACAAGCCAACCAATTGGCCATGTATGCACCAGACGCTACCGTCAACTGCATCGATAATTACGACGTGGTGAAGAAACTGACCCTTAGCCTGCCAGAGCATATCGACGCAGTGCTCACATGCCCGAACAGTAACTGCATCAGCCGCAACGAACCGGTCGATTCCAGTTTTAAAGTGAAAACGCAAAAAAGTGCAATCTACCTTAAATGTAAATATTGCGAAAAAGAGTTCGATCATCAGGCCGTGATACAAACCGATTAATTTCCCGCCCAGGCGGAAACTAAGCGAAGCCCCCAAACCAGTAACTGCGGTAAGTAAAGGCAGCGAACATCCCTGCACTGCATGTTGGAGGGCGACGGCTATAAATAATGACAACCGTGGCAATATTCGCAGTGGCGGAATATCGCAAACATATTCACTTGGGTTGCTGTAATTCACCCCATCTTTATAATAGCCGGGATAATTAAGCTATTTCTTTCCTTACATAAACCAGGAGTCAACATGTCACGCATTATCAGCACTGCGCTAGCCCCTGCGGCCATTGGCCCATATGTTCAAGGTGTCGATCTGGGCAGCATGATCATCACTTCCGGTCAAATACCGGTTGATCCGAAAACCGGTCTGGTCGCCGATGACGTTTCCGCTCAGACACGTCAATCACTGGAAAACGTGAAAGCCATCGTTGAAGCGGCTGGCTTGAAGGTTGTCGATATCGTGAAAACCACGGTATTTGTTAAAGATCTGAATGATTTCAATACCGTTAATGCTACTTACGAAGCATTCTTTACCGAACACCATGCGCCGTTCCCTGCACGTTCATGTGTTGAAGTTGCCCGTCTGCCAAAAGATGTAAAAATCGAAATCGAAGCTATCGCGGTGCGCCGTTAATTCTGATGTAAACTGTCTACGGCTGGCTATTGTCAGCCGTTTTTGCCGATATCAATCCCGAAGCCAATAAATCCCTTCATACTCCCGCAAGACCATCTCCTGCGGTTGGAAGGCACTTTCAACATAGCTGCTCATCAACAATTGCCAGTTACCATCCAGATCAATTCCTTCCGGTTGCCATTGTTGCGGTTCGCCACTCAGGTTAGACACCACCAGCAACTGCTTGCCTTGCCAGTGACGTAAATAGCACCACAAATCTGGGTGCTGTGGGCAAAGATCCTGATAGTTACCAAAAGTGAAGACATCATGCTGTTTACGCAGAGCTATCAAATATTGATAGGCATAAAACACTGAATCGGCATCAGCCAACGCAGCATCGACGTTAATTTCACCATAGTTACTACATGGATCGATCCAAGGTGTTCCCAGGCTGAAACCAGCATTGCGGCTGCGATCCCATTGCATCGGCGTGCGACTATTATCACGCGATTTTGTCGCCAAAATCGCTAATAACTCATCAGGATCGCGCTCTGCCGCACTCAGCTCAGCAAACATATTTAAGCTTTCGACATCACGATATTGATCAATCGAGGTGAAGTTGGGATTCGTCATGCCAATCTCTTCACCTTGATAGATATATGGCGTACCCTGCATTCCATGCAGTACCATTGCCAGCATCTTGGCCGCCGGCAGACGTAGCGCGCCGTCATCGCCAAAGCGCGATACAATACGCGGTTGGTCGTGGTTGCACCAGAACAACGCATTCCATGCACGGTTGTGCATACCTTGTTGCCACTGGTTAAATATATGCTTGAGTTCCACCCGATCCGGCGGCATCAGCGACCATTTCTCGCCATTGAGATAATCCACTTTCAGATGATGAAAATTAAAGGTCATCGACAACTCACCCCCTGCCAATGCAGCATAACGCTGGCAATGTTCAAGGCAGGTAGACGACATTTCACCCACCGTCATCAGGCCACGTGGCTGAAACACGTCACGGCTCATTTCTTGTAAGAATTCGTGGATGTGTGGGCCATCGGTATAGAAACGGCGGCCATCTCCTTCAATGTCATTTGGGAAGTCTTGCTGTTTGGACACCAGATTAATCACATCCAAACGCAAGCCATCAACACCAATATCAGCCCAAAACTCACAAACTTTCTTCAATTCATCACGTACCGGCTGGTGTTCCCAGTTCAGATCAGCCTGCCCGGTTGCGAACAGATGCAGGTAATACTGGCCGCTTTCTGCGTGCCATTGCCAGGCATTACCGCCAAATTTTGAGCGCCAGTTATTCGGTAAATTATCACCTTCATCGCCACGCCAGATATAAAACTGACGATACGGGCTGCTGCGGTGCTGTGCAGCCTTAAACCAGGCATGTTCAGTCGACGTGTGATTAAACACCATATCCATCACGATACGAATGCCACGTTGATGGGCTGCAGCAATCAGCTTTTTGAAGTCATCCAAGGAGCCATAAGCGGGGTCAATAGCACAGTAATCCGCAACGTCATAGCCGTTATCCACTTGCGGCGAGACATAAACCGGCGTCAGCCAGATAGCATCAATGCCAAGCTTTTGCAGGTAATCCAAACGTTGCGTCACACCCGCCAGATCACCATAGCCATTACCGGTGCTGTCCTGAAAACTCTTCGGGTAAATCTGATAAATAACACCATGTTGCCACCAAGGAATAGGATTATTCATAGCAAACTCTTACTGATAAAAAGAATAAATTGAGCACAAAACTTGGCCAAAGGATAACCGGCGGCGAAACATCGCCATTCAGACCGGCAACTCGCCACGGCTGTCTTTATGTTTATAAACCAAAATCGTCAGGACTAACGGCACCACATTCGCCACCAATATCGCGAGGGCATAAATTCCCCAGAATTGCGGTTTTATGGATAGAATACCCGGCAAGCTACCCACACCAATGCCGTTCGCCATCACCCCAGTCAGCCCACATATCAGGCCAGCCAATGAAGAGCCCACCATAGCGCATAGCATCGGGAAGCCGTATTTGAGATTAATACCGTACATTGCCGGTTCGGTAACGCCGAGATAGGCTGTGATTGCTGCAGGTACAGAAATCTCGCGTTCGTTAACCTTGCGGCTAATGATGACAATGCCCAGTACCGCAGACGCCTGAGCAATATTAGACAACGCAATCAGCGGCCAAACCGGTGTGCCGCCCATACTCTGAATCATCTGCATATCAATGGCCAGAGTGGTTTGATGTACGCCGGTAATCACCAGCGGTGCATAGAGGAAGCCGAATAGTGCCGCTCCAATCGGTGCAAAGCTGCCAGTCATTACTACTTTTACCCCCCATGCCACGCCATCGCCAATCATGCGACCAAACGGCCCGATCAGTGTGTGAGCAAGAAGCACGGCCAGCAGCAAGGAAAGCACCGGCACCACCACCAGATAGAGGTAAGCAGGGATAATTTTCTTCAGATTGGTTTCAATCCAGCCCAGTGCTAAACCGACCAGAATCGAGGGAATGACCTGCGCCTGATAACCCACTTTTTCAATAGTGAACCAACCGAAGTTCCATACATCCGGGATCTCTTGCCCCTGCAGATAGGCATTCATCAATTGCGGTGATACCAGCGTGATACCCAGCACAATCCCCAATACCGGTGTCCCCCCCATTTTTTTCACCGTTGACCAGCAAATAGCTACCGGCAGATAGAGGAAGATGGCTTCACCCAATAACCATAGGAAATCGTAGATGGTTTTCCACACCGGGTACATCTGCGCCAGCGTTTTGCCATCGGATATCGAGATGTCGCCGATCACGTTACGAAAGCCAAGGATCAAACCTCCGCTTATCAGCGCCGGTAACAGCGGAAAAAAGATCTCAGCAAAATGAGAAATACTGCGCTCAAACCAGCTCATGTTCTGCCGTGCAGCCAGCCGGGTTTGCTCTTTATTTGCCTCATTCAGGCTAATTTTGGCGATCAGTGCCTTGTAGTAGCCATCCACTTCCGGCCCGATCACCACTTGAAATTGCCCGGCATTGGTAAAGCAGCCTTTAACCATTGGCAGGTTTTCGATCGCTTTGGGTGAGGCTTTCGACGGATCATTTAACACAAAACGTAGCCGGGTAATGCAGTGGCTGACGGTAGCAATATTCTCTTTGCCTCCCACCAGTACGATCAACTGATCGATATCGTGTTGTTTTACTTTGTTCATTAATCTTGCCTTGCGTAAAGGTGGCATAGCGTGCTGGGTTGTAAGATTCGCTTAATAAAAGCGGTAAGATCTGCCTTAAAGACAAAAAAATCAAATAAATAGCTTATTAAATAATTGTCTATTAAATACTATCCAGATATTAATTATAATTAAACGGGAACGTTCCCTAGCTGGGTTGAAGATCACAATTTGACAAAATTTTGTATCGTCAAGGGTGGGCTGTTTGTCACAACGCACTTAACACAGAGCAAATTGCAGCTATGACAACAAGGTTCTCAAGGGCGTCAGGCAAGCTGGCATGGGATGATAATCTGCTGAGTAAATTGATTATTATTGAATTTAGCGAGCAACTGTTGTGCAGCTTTTAAACCTGCACTGCCATAGCCCAGCTCAACGGATTGGGTATTAGGGAACAAAAAGTGTAACAACGCCGTATTACCAATACCGCAGACTTGAATATGCTGCATACCCTGTTGTTGCAAATATTTATTCACCCCCATAGCGATAGTGTCGGAGGCACACACCAGCGCCGAGGTATCAGATTTTATCACCAGAGGCGCTAGCTGGAACCCACTCTGATAACTCAGCTCACCCAGTGCAACTGTCGGTGTCAAGCCATTTTGTTGGCTGTAATCGAGATAAGATTGATAGCGGCAAAGACCGGTAGTGGCATCTGAGGGCTGCACACCGATATAACTGATATGGCGATGCCCGGCGCGGCACAGCTTATCCATCAGCAGGCGCACTGCTCCCTCATCATCGTAACATACAGAAGAAAAACCCTCATACTCACGCGCCAGTACCACCATTTTTTCCTGCCACGGCAAGAGTATTTCCACGCTTAACTCAGTGAAGGCAAACAGGATCACACCATCGACATGGCGCTGTTGCAAAACATTCAAATGTTCGGCAACCAAATCAGGATCAAACTGGCTCTCCATCAAGATAGGGTCGTAACCTTGCTGATAGAACAGCGGCAGCATGGTGCGAACCGCTTGATTTTCAGATGGCGAATCGAGGCGTGAGACAATAATACCCACCACTTTATCGCTCTGCCCTCGCATAACGCGGGCAGATTTTGATGGGGTAAACCCTTGTTCGCGGATCACCGCCGCAACCCGTTCCCGAGTCTGTGGGCTAACACTGACTTCATTATTCAATACCCGTGAAACCGTGGATTTTCCAACTCCACTCAGGCGGGCAATATCCTTGATGGTCAAACGTTTTTGCATGGTTTACCTAATATTTAGGCTTGAAAGCATATAATGAATTAATTTTCAATAACTACCGTATTACTTCTATTCACCAGAAAAAGAGAAGTATGGCACCCATAGACTCAGATAATAGTATCTCACTGAGTTGCAACATGTTGTTTAGTGGTTGTTTGTTAGCCACTAACCGTATTTACATAAAATGAGCTATACCCAAGTAAATTCAAGATACAGCCAGGCGGCAACTGCGCAAAACCCCAGCAGCTTACTCAAGTAAGTGACTGGGGTGAGTAAGCATCGCTAACCACGTTGTAACATCAAGCAAAAAGGGTATAGCTATCTTTTCATTTACCGGAGGTTAATTACCCAGTGGATCCCATTCCCTCGACCCTCACCTTTTGGTGTATCCGGTAAGATAACTCCCCTTCTAAGTGGCGGCCTTACCGGATGAATAGCAATCTGGTAAGCAGTCACAGCGCGTTCGTTCCCCGCGTTGATCTCTGCTGATTACGTTTTTTGCCATCGCTACGGCAGGTTTGCCGTGGGCGTAATATGATAATAAGGTCAGCATCATGCAAGTTAAAAATTTTACCCGGCAGTTGCTCAATATCTTGAGCCGTAGCCTGCCTCGCCGCCTGATCCGTCGAGAAACCATGTTAGATGGCCTACCACAGGGAAGTGTGGCCAGAGATCTGCCCGTAGCGCTGACCCAACAGCGTTTGCAGTGCGCTAATGAAACACCACAGCAGCTTTATCAGCGTTTTCATAGCCATTCAGAAGGCCTGACAGAACATGAAGCGGAGGTTATCCGCCGGCAAAGCGGCAGTAATCTGATTGATAATCAGCAGATGAGCAATGGGTGGGTTCACCTGTGGCATTGCTACCGCAATCCGTTTAACTTGCTGCTGACTATTCTGGCCCTCATTTCCTATGCCACCGAGGATCTCACCGCCGCACTGGTGATTAGCGCGATGGTGCTGATTTCCACTTTGATGCATTTCATTCAGGAAACTCGTTCCAACCGGGCAGCGGATGCCCTGAAAGCAATGGTCAGTAATACTGCTACAGTGATCCGCAGTGATGCCCATACCGGTAAAAGTGAGCATCGTGAGTTACCCCTTTCCCAGTTAGTACCCGGCGATATTATCAAACTGTCTGCGGGCGATATGATCCCAGCAGATTTGCGTATTCTGGTGGCTAAGGATCTGTTTATTAGCCAGGCCGCTCTGACGGGTGAATCGCTACCGGTTGAAAAAGTGGCGCAATGCCGTAAATATGAAGAACGGAACCCACTTGAGCGAGACACACTGTGCTTTATGGGCACCAATACGGTCAGCGGTTCAGCACTGGCTATCGTGATCGGCACCGGTAATCAAACCTATTTCGGCCTGTTAGCAGAACGTGTAACACATCAGGATGAGCAACCTAACGCCTTCCAAAGTGGTATCAGTAAAATCAGTTGGTTGCTGATTCGCTTTATGCTGGTCATGACCCCAATTGTGTTACTGATCAATGGATTTACCAAGGGAGACTGGTGGGAAGCCTCACTATTTGCCTTGTCTGTCGCCGTTGGTTTGACCCCAGAAATGCTGCCGATGATCGTCACCTCAACATTGGCGAAAGGGGCCGTGAAACTGTCGCAACAAAAAGTAATCGTTAAACGATTGGATGCCATCCAGAACCTTGGCGCGATGGATATTCTGTGTACCGATAAAACCGGTACCCTGACTCAAGATAAAATCGTACTGGAGAGCCACACTGACGTATTCGGCGCTAACTGTGAGCGCGTGCTGCGCTACGCCTGGCTCAACAGTTACTATCAAACAGGCTTAAAAAACCTGCTGGACGTAGCGGTGCTGTCTTCAATGGTTGAGTCAAAAGATTCACAATCCCAGGCTGCCAATACACTGGCAGATTACCGCAAAATCGATGAAATTCCGTTCGATTTTGAACGCCGCCGCATGTCAGTAGTGATCTGCAATAAATCTGGCTGTCACGAACTTATTTGTAAAGGAGCATTGGAGGAAATACTCTCCATTTGCCGCCATGTCCGCCAGGGAAATGAAGTCATCTCATTGACCGACACACTGCTAACGCGCATCCGCCGCATCACCGATGAACAAAATCAGCAAGGGCTACGAGTGGTTGCGGTTGCGACCCGCATCATGCCGAATTATCAACGTGATTATGCAATCGCAGATGAGTATGATCTGATTCTGGAAGGGTACATTGCCTTCCTCGACCCACCGAAAGAGAGCACCGCCCCAGCGCTGCAAGCACTAAAACAAAACGGTGTAACGGTCAAAATTCTTACCGGTGACAATGAGTTAGTCGCCCGTAAAGTGTGTAAAGACGTCGGGTTATCTGTCGAATGTACTTTATGTGGCAGCGATATCGAACAAATGACCGACGCAGAGCTGACCGACGCTACCCGCACCACCACGGTATTCGCCAAACTCACCCCGATGCATAAAGAACGCATCGTGCAGAATCTGCGCCATGCTGGCCATGTGGTCGGTTTTATAGGAGATGGTATCAATGACGCACCGGCAATGCGCGCTGCCGATATTGGCATCTCCGTAGATTCAGCAGTGGATATCGCCAAAGAAGCCGCCGACATCATTTTGCTGGAAAAGAACCTGATGGTTCTGGAGCAAGGGGTAATTGAAGGTCGCCGCACTTTTGCTAACATGCTGAAATACATCAAAATGACTGCCAGTTCTAACTTTGGTAATGTCTTCAGCGTATTGATTGCCAGTGCATTTTTACCTTTCCTGCCGATGTTGCCGTTACATCTGTTGATTCAGAATCTGATGTACGATATTTCACAAATTGCCATTCCGTTCGATAATGTAGACAAAGAACAACTCACGAAACCACAACATTGGAAATCCGGTGAATTGGGGCAATTTATGGTGTTCTTTGGCCCGATAAGTTCAATTTTTGACGTGCTGACATTTGGCCTGATGTGGTGGATATTTAAAGCCAATACGCCAGAAATGCAGACACTATTCCAGTCCGGCTGGTTTGTTGAAGGGCTGTTATCTCAGACGTTAATTGTGCATATGATTCGTACCCGAAAAATCCCGTTCATCCAGAGCCGCGCTTCATGGCCACTGTGTCTGATGACGTTGGCGGTCGTCGTGGTCGGTATCGGGCTGACCTTCTCGCCACTGACTGGATTACTGCAATTGCAGGCGCTACCACTCTCTTACTTCCCGTGGCTGATTATAATTCTGACCGGCTATATGGTGATGACACAACTGGTCAAAGGATGGTTTGTACGGAAATATGGATGGCAGTGATTTCATTTGGATGCAGATTAGATGACCGACAAGGGGCCATAAGCATGGCGCCCTTATCGGATTCCACACTTACACACCTGTCTTTTTATCTTAAGTGAAAATGCCAAGTTATTGAAATATCGTTGAATTACCAAAAAAATATTATTAATAATTCAATAAAAATATAATTTATATTATATTAATTTTCATTAATTTAATTCTCAATCTAATAAAAAATAATTAATTGACATGTTTAATCACTGGTATTAATTTGATAGTTGCTCTATTTAAAAATGTAATCTAAATTTAATCTCCTCTGAATGAACGGAGGATAACAAACAAAAGGATTTACTATGAATAAGAAAATTATTTTATCTCTATGTTTAGGTTTGACACCATTTGCCAGTTTTTCCGCAGTAGAACAGTGTCCGAAAACGGAGAATATCGTGGCCACTAAACAAGAAGTAGATAGTGATAACGTCATGAGTATGGTTTATTGTTCTCCTTCCGCAACAAGCTGTAAGTGGAAAGGCTACGATCCTATGGCAGAAAAAACAAGTAAAGTTAAAGAATTGTTAAATTATGGTGGTAAAATAACTGAAAACAATAACTTAACATATTGCGATTATAAACTAGAAACTGGCGATCAAATAAGAATGACATTGCAAAAATAATATCAGCACTTTATTTTTATAAACATTCGCTTGAAATAAGCTCGCTTAAGAGAGCTTATTTTTTAAAGTGTAAATTTTTTAAATTTCTATCATTAAAATCCTGGTTCATCATTGTCAGAACATTCTCCACCAAACAAGAAAAATCTTATTTTCAATTTATGTTTAGGGTAGTCAGCAATATTCCATTGGATTATATGGCTATAAATCATCTGGCCTATTCTGAAATCAAATTCGACTTAAACAATCAACCACTATGGCTTTAAAAATATCAAAATGCTGGCTACTCAATAAATGGCTCATTGAGCGCTCACGCATAAAGGTGACGAAAAAATCATAAATCGCCATCACTTCTTCGTAGCCCATTTTACTGATAGCTAACAGGCCGGGCGAACGTGGTGAGATCGCCGAATAACTTGGCAGATTATTGGTTTTCTGCGAAATTGTACCAAGATCTCTGATAAACTCAGAAGTAAGGTATTCTATATTTTATCCGTGTAAGTCGTCGTATTACGACGCTTTTTTGAACGATTATCTCATTAATTATGGCAGGCTGATGAAAGTAGTCACTCAAGTTGCAGAACAGCGTAAAATGCTGGAACACGCGGTTGCGCAGGCATTGGAATTGGCCGGTGCCGGCTCTGATGCGGCCGAAGTTGCGGTAAGCAAAACCACTGGGATTAGCGTTAGCACTCGTTTTGGTGAAGTGGAGAACGTGGAATTCAACAGCGATGGGGCACTGGGAATTACCGTTTATTCCCGACAACGCAAAGGCAGTGCATCCACCACCGATTTAAATCCAGATGCGGTTGCCCGCACCGTCCAGGCAGCACTGGACATCGCCCGTTATACCTCAGCAGACCCTTACGCCGGTGCCGCAGAAGAGTCGCTGCTGGCCTTTAAGGCACCGGATCTGGATCTGTTCCATCCGAGCGATTTGGACACTGAACAGGGTATTTTGCTGGCTGCCCACGCCGAACAGACTGCATTGCAGGCTGACAAGCGGATCACCAATACCGAAGGTGGTAGCTTCAACAGCCACTATGGCATTAAGGTATTTGGCAACAGCCACGGCATGTTGCAAAGCTATTGCTCCAGCCGCCATTCGCTTTCCAGCAGCGTTATCGCTGAGCACAGTGGTAATATGGAACGGGATTACGCTTATACCATTGGTCGGCGGATGGAAGATTTAGCCAGCGCACAATGGGTAGGTGAAGAGTGCGCCCGTCGCACTTTATCGCGCCTCTCGCCACGCAAACTGCCCACGATGCAATCACCGGTGTTGTTTGCCGCTGAAGTAGCGACCGGCCTGTTTGGTCACTTGGTTTCGGCTATCAGCGGCGGCAATATTTATCGCAAATCCACCTTCCTGCTTGATCATTTGGGAAAACAGATTTTACCTGAATGGCTGACCATTGAGGAGCATCCGCACATACTGCGCGGCCTGGCGTCAACGCCGTTCGACGGCGAAGGTGTGCGCACCGTGCAACGTGAAATCGTTAAAGACGGGGTGTTGCAAACTTACCTGCTAACCAGCTATTCCGCCCGTAAATTGGGGCTACACAGCACCGGCCACGCAGGTGGGATCCATAACTGGCGTATTGCCGGTCAAGGGCAAGATTTCGCCGGTATGCTGAAGCAATTGGATAAAGGCTTAGTCGTGACCGCGTTGATGGGCCAGGGTGTCAGCACCGTTACCGGTGATTATTCTCGTGGTGCGGCTGGTTTTTGGGTTGAGAACGGTGAGATTCAGTATCCAGTCAGCGAGGTGACCATCGCCAGTAATCTTAAAGATATGCTGCGCAATATCGTCAGCGTCGGCAGCGATACCGAAACTCGTAGTAATATTCAGTGTGGTTCAGTCTTATTATCTGCGATGAAGATCGCAGGCGAATAATAATCTTTCTGTCATATTTTTGTTCCATAGCCTGCCTGTTTAAAATACAGGCAGGCTTATCTGTTATTCATTTCCCGGTAGTGAAAAAGTACAACTTATTATTGTGTTGTCCTAAGATCACACAAATAAAAACATAGTGTTGGCAAGTTGTATCCACCACGTATTGAACTTGCAAACCTGACACTATGTAACCAACTGAAAAAAAGCTTTGATATTCAGCGTAGTCAAAAATACATGACAGGATTATCAGCATATTCATTGAGCGTAATGATTACTTTTGGTTGACAATCATGGTATTGAATAAAAATAGTGTTTTAAACTACTATTTAATTAATTTAAAGTGAATAATTTGTATTTTTTATCCATAAAACCATAATCCATCCTTTTAAGTTTATATTTTTCTTTCATTTTTCGAAGTTATGATATAATTAAACGGAGTCGGTTTTCTACAGGCGTAGATAACCTACCTTTCGTGCCAAATCGCTGCGCAATTTCTGATTTTAATGTAAAGATTGTGTCAATTATGGTACCCACCAAAACAACCGTTGGCACCAGTGTCTGAAGATATGTACCGCTATCGAATTATGTCCTGATGCGTTACACATTCGCAGTTAACGCATAACGATAGAGTTCATATGATAAAGCCGCAAAAGCTCCATATTTCGCTGTTCCGCCTGCGCTATTGGCTAACCTGGTTTGGCCTTGGTGTCCTGTTTTTGCTGGTTCAACTTCCCTATCCAATCTTGAATAAATTAGGGGTCTGGCTGGGTCGCACTTCTATGCATTTCCTCAAACGGCGGGTTTCCATCACCCGACGTAATCTGGAACTCTGTTTTCCTGATATGGACCAACAGACGCGGGAGCGCACCATCGTCGGTAATTTTGAATCTCTGGGCATGGGGTTGCTGGAAACCGGTATGGCATGGTTTTGGCCCGATGCTCGCGTTAAGCGCTGGTTTACCGTTACCGGCCTGGATAACCTGAAAAAAGCGCAGGAAGGCAATCGGGGGGTTCTGGTGATTGGTGTTCATTTTATGTCGCTGGAACTGGGGGGCAGAGTGATGGGGCAATGCCAGCCGATGATGGCCATGTACCGGCCACACAATAATAAAGTGATGGAATTGGTACAAACATGGGGCCGCATGCGCTCTAATAAGGCGATGCTGGATCGCAAAGATTTGCGTGGTATGGTGCATGCACTGAAGAAAGGTGAAGCTGTATGGTTTGCACCGGATCAGGACTACGGCGCACGCGGTAGCGTGTTTGCACCGCTGTTTGCAGTGGATCAAGCCGCGACCACCAGTGGGACTTATATGTTGGTTCGCCTGGCAAAACCGGCACTATTGCCGTTGGTTTTGCTGCGCAAAGCCGATGGCAGTGGCTATAATCTGCTGATCCAGCCTGCGTTGGCAGACTATCCGATTGATGATGAGATAGCCGCCGCCAGCTACATGAATAAAGTGATCGAAAAAGAGATCATGCGCGCACCTGAACAATATCTGTGGCTACATCGCCGCTTCAAGACCCGCCCTGCCGGTGCACCATCATTGTATTAGGTGATTGATCCAATAAGTTCATAGCCCATCAAACATAGTCGTCACGTTCAATCAAAGTACCGATGATCCTATCGTGTATTTTGGTAACGTTGAAGTCACCTTTGCCATAGCTATGTTTCTTCACCACAGGCGTCTGTTCACAAAACGGGCACCTTGCATCAACTTTAGCCGCCTTATGAGTTCTTTATTGCTCTAAAATCTAATCAGTTACTCACTGATGTTGACCGGGTTCCCGGTCTGTTTCAGCGGCCTATTCTGTTGCAATGAGTTTACCGCCCCGGCAAGGTTTTACATGCATCCCCTTCTGTCGGTGGCGCAGTAGTGGGATAGATATCTTTCGGCGAAATGTACACCGGTGTAGTGGCCACAAAACCATCGCTAAAAGTGGCTTCGATGAAAGTGGCCTGCCAGCCAGTAGCTGGAGTATTGAGTGGCACCTCAAGAGTATTGGACGGGGTTACCGCCAGAGGGAATGAGGTGTATCGCACACCACAAGCATAACGAAAATCGCGAGCATTGGGATTAACCGCCGTCCAGAGCAGCACCTTCTCTGGCACCTCTGACAAACTTACCGTCAGTGTTTGAACTTTATCTTTACTATCAATATGGGTATTCAACTGCGGCATTGGCGTGGATTGCTGAAAGCGATTAACAAAGGTAATCAGTGCTTGTTCACTAAATGCCTTGATACCGGAGTGGCTGCTATTGGGTGCGACGCGAAGTGCTTTACTGCCAGGTAATTTATCGTAGTAAAAATCTGTGTTATCAGGCACATAAAAATCATCACCACTGGCGTTGATAATGTACTTCGGGATATCAAGGCGAGATTGGTACTCGGTACCAAGGTATTGCAATGGATCAGAGATTTGCATCAGTTTGGCAAACTCCGGGCTATCCAGTTTTTTATCAATCTCTTGCTGATAGTACGGGGCGAAAGCAATTGGCCAATTGCCGCCATAAGATTGATACATATGCTCCAATGCAACACGAGTATTCAGCAGATCAATCACAAAAGGCACTACACCTTCAACGCGTGTGTCAGAAATGGCCGTAAGCCAAGTGGTCCAGCCACGCTTGGATAATCCGGTAACAATAAAGCTGTTTAATGCTTCGTCTGGTAACGCCTGCTGCACCATCGTCATGGTTTGAGAAATGGCCGCTGCCATCGGCACATGTAGCGGCAGTGTAGAACGCGCCTCTGGGGCATCCATAAAGAGAGTCCAACTGCGAGCAACGCTATAATCCTCCTTCAATGGCGCGCCATCCGATTGATACTCAAGATATTGATTAGGGATGGTGCTGATTGATATCACTATAGTATTGGTGGCTCGTGCAATCTCTTGTAAAACATCGGTGGAAAAATCCGTTGGTATTGAAGCCGGGATGGTTTCAGTACCGTGGTTAGTTCCATTATTAATGACCACCAGCGCCCGTTTTGATGTGCGGTTATCGGGTATAAGAACCTCAATTTCATGCTGCCACGCCGCAGGTGATACCAGATTGCCGGGCGACCAGTTCTGTGACGTGAGTTGGTAGCGCCGCCATTCCAACCCTGGTAAATTCGCCTGACTTAGCAAATTGTAGATAAGCGGTTGTGCTGACAGGCTCTCCCTGTAACAGGAGAGAACCTGCGTAAAATCCGTGTTGCTGCATTTTGTCGATTTGGTATCCTCTTGTGCCAAACAACTGGCCATAAAAGGCAATGGCAACCCAAGCATCAAAATCAAAGCAGTTAAATAGCGAGGCATAATCCCTATCCTTTTTGTCTTATGTGTTTCGGCCAAAATACGCTCAAGAGGATTAGATAACAGTTTCACGTTTCAAAAAATACGAATTCCACCTGTGTGCCACTTTTTATTTTGGTCCGCAAACCAGAATAGACTCCGGCATCCCCCACTCTTAACACTACCTAAATATCATCGCGCCGCGCCAGCATCGGTATGCTATCTACCGACGTTGACGGTTACAACGGTATCAGGCTTCCTGACTCACAACAATTCTATAATTGAGATCCCAACGACAAAATTTTCTATGGCATAACTGTACCCAACAGAGTTGAACGCTGCTTGCAGTGGCCGGATTAAAGATTAAGGGTAAATTACCCTTCCTTCTCGATCAGTAATGCTTCCAGCAGATCCAAATCGTGCAGCAATCTTTGCAGGGTTTCATTACTGATTTTCTGTGTCGCGCGTAGATGATACAACTCCCCACGCTCAGCCCGCAGTGCAGTTAAACGAAAACGCCGCTCCAGATTTTCAATCAGCAGGGTATTTTCAATTTCATCCTTACTGCCAGTACGCCGCCGCAGAATTCCAATAACTCGCGAACTGACCTCTTTCAGTAACTCTGGGTCAATATTCTCCTCACTATTGACAGCCAACCGCTCTTCCATCTTATTTAAGCTAACAATCGCCACTTCTGCCGCCGCAGCCCGCGCGAAACGCACTTCTTCACGACTGGCATTCTTATCTGCAACTATCACACCACGCAATAACAGTGGCAAAACAATCACTCCAACAATAACCGATAACAGAATCACGCCGGTGGCGATAAATACTAACTGGTAACGGGACGGGAAGGCGGAACCATCGCTAAGAAATAATGGGATCGACAGTACACCGGCAAGCGTAATCGCACCGCGGACACCGGCGAACGAAGCAACCCACAGTTCACGAGGGGTATAATTGCTAAATTCCAGCGGCCGTTTGGTCAATACTCGCTTGCTGATTTTCTTCATCGCCCACAACCAGCTAAAACGCAGTACCAGTAACGCGCCATAAATGATGGCAACATCCGCAAATAGGTTCCAGGTTTCAATGGTCGGGTCCAGCTCGGCCTGCACAATGGACGTTTCCAGAATCCCCGGCAATTGCAGGCCAAGCAGGATAAACACCATGCCGTTAAACACGAACTCCAACATTGACCACACGCTATCGGCACGTAACCGCATCGCCAACGGCGCATTGCGAATAACACCTGACTGGCTGATGGTCATCCCCGCCGCCACTGCTGCCAGAATACCGGAGACACCAATATGCTCTGCAATCATATAAGAGGCGAATGGCAACAGCAGTAGCAAGACGATTTGTGTTGCCGGATCATCGCCACTCCAACGGCTCATCAGGCGCAGCGATTTACTGTATAACCACGTTACTGCCACCCCGGCCAATAGCCCGCCGATCGCCACTTTAAGAAACTCCAGCGTGGCACCGGAAACCGTGAAGACCATCGTCCCCATCGCCACAGCAATGGCGAATTTCAGCGCTACCAGACCTGAGGCATCGTTCATCAACGCCTCGCCTTCCAGTACGCCCATAATCGATTTAGGTATTCGCCCTTTCCCCACGATACCGGATAATGCTACAGCATCGGTTGGCGACAATACCGCCGCCAGTGCAAAGGCGGCCACCAACGGAATACCCGGTACCATCCAGTAAATCAGATAGCCGATACCCACAACCGTTACCAGTACCAATGCCAGTGCCAGGCCAAAGATTTCTCGCCCGTGGTAAATAAATTCCCGCGTCGGCGTCTTCCAACCATCAGCAAATAGTAATGGCGGAATAAACAGTACCAGGAATAGTTCCGGATCAAAATTGACATGCAACCCAAAGTGGGGAAAGGCCAATAAGGCACCACAGACAATCTGCATCAGAGGGAGAGGGATTTGAAACGGCAACATCCGGGTGACAACGCCAGAAAGCGATACCACTAAAATCAAGATGAGGATTGTGAAAAAAATTTCCATGCTTTCCTTAGACTCAACACGACATTAATTCTGATCGCACCCACCCGTAATCAGGATTGAAGTATAGCTTTTGATAGTAGATCACTTTTTCGTAAAACAGGGGAAAAAAGCTGTTACAAACAGTAGGAAAAGCAAAGGCAGTAAGATTATTAAGATATAGTACTGGCATCAGGCGTAAATATACTTCTGATGCCAGCATGAATCCGCAATAGCGTGAGCTTAAATCACCCAGCCACCGGCGTAAAATGCTACCAGTGCTACTGCAATAATCACGGTACCGAGGTTCAATTTACGCCATTCACCAGAACAGATGCGACCAATCACCAGAGAGCTGAAACCCAACATGATACCGGTAACGATATTACAGGTTAAAACGATAAACACGGCGCACAGTAAGCCGGACATGGCATCGACAAAATCTTCAAAATCCAGTTTAGAGACGTTGCTCAGCATCAGCAAGCCCACATACATCAGAGCCGGTGCAGTAGCATAAACCGGTACTAAATAGGAGAGCGGCGAGAGGAATAGAATCAATAGAAACAAGATACCAACCACGGTGGCGGTCAAGCCGGTTTTACCACCCGCAGCCGTGCCGGCGGCAGATTCGATGTAAACCGCAGCAGGTGCCGCACCCACCAAACCAGCAAAGATGCTACTCACTGAGTCAGAGGTCAGAGCCCTACCCCCGCTGATGATCTGGCCATTTTTATCCAGCAAATTAGCCTGGCCGGCTACCGCTCGGATAGTTCCGGTAGCATCAAATACTGCCGTCATTACCAATGCCAACACACTTGGTAATACCACAGGTTTCAACGCGCCCATAATATCAAGACTGAAAATCAACGAGTTACCATTGACATCCACCAGACTTGGCATCGCAAACAATCCCTGATAGGTCACGCTCGGATCAAAAATCAGGCCAATAACCGAAATGGCGATAATGACCAGCAGAATGCCACCCGGCACCCGCAGTTTCTCCAAACCGAAAATGACTGCCAACCCCAGCAACGTCATAATGACTGGGAAAGAGGTAAATGCACCCAACGCGACAGGTAAACCTTCAATCGGGTTTTTGATAACCAGACCGACACCATTTGCAGCAATCAGCAGCAGGAACAAGCCGATACCAATACCGGTACCGTGCGCTACGCCCATCGGCAGGTTACGTAATATCCACGAACGAATACCGGTGACGGATATAATGGTAAACAGCACACCCATCAAAAATACGGCACCCAATGCCACAGGAATGCTGATGTGTTGGCCCAATACCAAGCTGAACGCAGTAAACGCAGTCAGTGAAATAGCACAACCAATCGCCATTGGCAGATTCGCCCACAAGCCCATCAACAACGAGCCAAGGCCTGCCACCAAACAAGTTGCAACAAATACGGCTGTGGGTGGAAAACCCGCTTTACCTAACATACTCGGCACAACAATTACCGAGTAGACCATCGCCAGAAAAGTCGTCAGACCGGCCAGCACTTCCTGGCGTACATTACTGCCACGTTCACTCAGCTTGAAAAATGTATCAAGCGTACCTTTCGGCTGTTTAGCCTGATTCGCTTGAGGGTTGGTGCTAGACATGGTGATATTCCCTGTGTGTCATTTTTAAAATAATCAGCAAATCACACGCCTTTTCCATACGTAATCGTTTCCGTTCCTGCCAATTAACTCACCAACGCCTCTATCACGCATAGGGTGAAAAAAATAATAAACGATTAGCTGACAGCACGCATGACTGAAAAATCGAAGTTTAGGGCAGGTATTATTTAAGGCAAACGATTATCCAGCTATTTGTAGCGACTAATCAACACCAGATAGCAACATTCACTGCATTTTTTATATTAACTTGTTGGGGATCATGAGGTTGATTAAAAACGAAAGTGTGAGCGGCCTTGCATTCTTTGACGTTACGTGCTGATGATATCAAACCGCCGGCTATCAGCTTTCCAGTTTGTGGGCATCTTCCTCTCAATCGACTGTTGCCAGGCAGGACGCTGATGAATACAAACTAAGAAATCTTGCAGTTTCGGGAATCTCTCAAGCCCATCACGCGTGTTTATTACCTCAATAGCTAAACTCATCGGAATAGCTGCCGTACTAAAGCAACCACCAGTAACAAATTGATTTTTAGTAAAAAATTTTAGAAAAAATCACGGCACTGGCGACCAATTCAATATAATCCCCCCCTTCAAAATGCAGGGGTGCTAGCTGCATCTTGAAGAAACTTGGGTATATACGACTTATAAACTGTTTTATGTTAATAAAATCAATATGCTGCATTAATGAATTACAACTTATAGGGTGTATTTTATAATTACGTCCTATAAGTTGTACTGTGCTTTTAAGCACTGCTCTCATACCGAGATCCTGAGTGACACCATCGGCAGGGGCTTTTTACTTAACGTAGCTTCTATACTTGGCAAGCAACACACATCAGAACGGAATATCGTCGTCGAAATCGATTGATGGTTCGTTGCTACCTTGTGGTTTCGCTGCTGGTGCAGACTGAGCCGGACGTGAAGCCTGATCGCCGCTGAACTGGCTACCAGCTTGTGGCTGCTGAGGTTGGCCCCAACCGCCCTGCGCGCCACCGTCTTGTGGTACGCTACCTGCCGGAGCACCACCACTCTGACGGCCACCCAGCATTTGCATGGTGCCACCAACGTTAACCACGACTTCAGTGGTGTAACGTTCCTGACCGCTTTGATCCTGCCATTTACGGGTTTGCAGTGCGCCTTCAATATAAACTTGGGAGCCTTTACGCAAATATTCACCAGCAACTTCAGCCAGTTTGCCGAACAACACCACACGGTGCCATTCAGTTTTTTCTTTCTGCTCGCCGGTGGCTTTATCACGCCAATTTTCGGAGGTAGCCAGGGTGATATTGGCAACAGCGCCGCCATTCGACATGTAGCGGACTTCCGGGTCTTGGCCCAAATGCCCGACCAAAATCACTTTATTTACGCCTCTGCTGGCCATGAAAACTCTCCTAATGAAGTAAATTTTATACAGTATAACCGCGTAAGTTTAACACGCTAACGACTAAACGACACAGTAGATCATTACTGCAAAATATGTTGCAGTTTTATCATGGCATCGGCCTTAATTGCACTCAGCCACTGGATATCCATTCAGTTTTTTTTGTGCCATAATTATTCGTTTCGTACTGGCTGTGTCTTTTTTGGGTGTTGCAAAGTGCACCTGTTTATTGCTTTTTACCTTCATTTTTTAAGGTAAAAAAACAAGAAGGATACGCTGAGAGGCTCAGTTTACATCCGGGAAGTGTTTGAATGGATAATATCGAAGTTCGGGGCGCTCGCACCCATAATCTCAAGAATATCAACCTGATTATCCCGCGTGACAAACTGATTGTTGTCACCGGCTTATCCGGTTCTGGCAAGTCGTCGCTGGCCTTTGATACCTTGTATGCCGAGGGGCAACGCCGCTATGTTGAGTCTCTTTCCGCCTATGCGCGCCAATTCCTATCATTGATGGAAAAACCGGATGTTGACCATATTGAAGGTCTCTCTCCGGCTATTTCTATTGAGCAAAAATCGACTTCACACAACCCGCGTTCCACTGTCGGTACCATTACTGAAATCCATGACTATCTGCGTTTACTGTTTGCCCGTGTCGGTGAACCGCGTTGCCCGGAACATGACGTTCCATTAGCTGCCCAAACAGTCAGTCAAATGGTGGATAACGTCATCAGCCAACCGGAAAACCGCCGTCTGATGCTATTGGCTCCCGTCGTAAAAGATCGCAAAGGAGAACATACCAAGACGTTGGAAGGCCTGGCTATGCAGGGCTACATCCGGGCACGGATTGATGGCGAAGTCTGTGATCTATCTGACCCACCAAAATTAGAGCTGCAAAAGAAACATACTATTGAAGTGGTAGTTGATCGCTTCAAAGTGCGTGAAGATCTGGCTCAGCGGCTGGCAGAGTCATTCGAAACCGCCCTGGCGTTATCCGGCGGCACCGCCGTAGTTGCCGATATCGACGATCCACACGCTGAAGAGTTGCTATTCTCAGCCAACTTTGCCTGCCCAATTTGCGGCTACAGCATGAGTGAGCTGGAACCTCGCTTGTTCTCCTTTAACAATCCGGCGGGTGCCTGCCCGACTTGTGACGGATTAGGCGTGCAGCAATTCTTTGATCCCGACCGTGTATTACAAAATCCAGAGCTGTCGCTGGCAGGAGGGGCCATCCGTGGTTGGGATCGCCGCAACTTCTATTACTTCCAAATGCTGCGCTCACTGGCAGAACATTATCAATTTGATATCGAAGCCCCTTTTAACTCGTTGGATACTGCAACACAGAAAGCGGTGCTGTATGGTTCTGGCAAAGATCCCATTGAATTTAAATACATAAATGACCGGGGCGACACCACTGTTCGTCGTCACCCATTCGAAGGTGTGCTGCACAATATGGAGCGCCGTTATAAAGAAACGGAATCCAGTGCAGTGCGTGAAGAATTGGCCAAATTTATCAGTAATCGCTCTTGTGCTGCGTGCCACGGTACCCGCTTGCGCCGGGAAGCGCGTTATGTGTTTGTGGAAAACACCACTCTGCCAGAGATTTCAGAACTGAGCATTGGCCATGCATTGAGCTTCTTCCATAACATGAAACTGAATGGTCAACGAGCACAAATCGCAGAGAAAGTGTTGAAAGAAATTGGCGACCGGCTGAAGTTCCTGGTTAACGTCGGGCTGAATTATCTTTCACTGTCCCGTTCTGCCGAAACCCTGTCCGGTGGCGAAGCACAGCGAATCCGCCTTGCCAGCCAGATTGGTGCTGGTTTGGTGGGCGTAATGTATGTACTGGATGAACCCTCCATCGGATTACATCAACGCGATAACGAACGCCTGCTGGAAACACTGATTCACCTGCGTAATCTGGGTAATACTGTTATTGTGGTGGAACACGATGAAGACGCTATCCGTGCCGCTGACCATGTGATTGACATCGGCCCCGGTGCCGGTGTGCATGGGGGTGAAGTGGTTGCCGCAGGGACTGTCGATGACATCATGGCGGAACCGAAGTCATTGACCGGCCAATTCCTCAGCGGCAAACGTGAAATTGCAATTCCGGCACAACGTGTCGCCGGTGACCCAACCAAAGTATTGAAACTGATTGGTGCCAGCGGTAATAACCTGAAAGATATCACCCTGACGCTGCCTGTTGGGCTGTTCAGTTGCGTCACTGGCGTGTCTGGTTCAGGTAAGTCAACATTGATCAACGACACATTATACTGTATAGCGCAGCGCCAGTTAAACGGCGCGACCAGTAATGAACCCGCGCCATATCGTGAGATTCAAGGGCTGGAGCATTGCGATAAAGTCATTGATATCGACCAAAGCCCGATTGGCCGTACCCCGCGCTCTAACCC
Source organism: Pseudomonadota bacterium (assembly GCA_041179305.1). GTDB lineage: Bacteria > Pseudomonadota > Gammaproteobacteria > Enterobacterales > Enterobacteriaceae > Yersinia. The sequence continues at coordinate 53,066 of JBEGTQ010000042.1, forward strand.
TGCGACCTATACCGGTATCTTTACGCCAATCCGCGAGTTATTTGCAGGTGTACCCGAGTCTCGTACCCGTGGCTATACGCCGGGACGCTTCAGCTTTAACGTCAAAGGTGGGCGGTGTGAAGCTTGTCAGGGTGACGGCGTCATTAAAGTTGAAATGCACTTCCTGCCCGATATTTATGTGCGATGCGACCAGTGTAAAGGCAAGCGCTATAACCGCGAAACGCTGGAAGTGAAATACAAAGGTAAGAGTATTCACGAAGTGTTAGCGATGACTATCGAAGAAGCTCGCGAGTTCTTTGATGCGGTTCCGGCACTGGCACGCAAGTTACAAACGTTAATGGATGTGGGTCTGTCATATATCTGTCTGGGTCAATCCGCGACGACGCTATCCGGTGGAGAAGCGCAGCGAGTGAAACTGTCGCGTGAACTCTCAAAACGTGGTACCGGCCAGACGCTCTATATTTTGGACGAGCCCACTACCGGCCTGCATTTTGCTGATATCCAGCAATTGCTGGCGGTGTTGCACCAGTTGCGCGATCAGGGCAATACCATTGTGGTGATTGAGCATAATTTGGACGTGATTAAGACGGCGGACTGGGTTGTCGATCTGGGGCCAGAAGGCGGCAGCGGCGGCGGCGAGATTTTAGTTTCCGGCACGCCGGAGACGGTCGCAGAATGTGCCGCGTCACATACCGCTCGCTTTCTCAAACCCATGCTGCAAGGTAAGTCGAGGATCTAACAATCTATCTATACCCAGTGTCGCATTACTGCACAGCAGCAAATGCCTCAGCAACTTGTTGGACATTGCTGTGATTGACGCCAGCCATGCACATTCTACCGCTGGCGATCAGGTAGACGCCAAACTCTTCACGCAAGCGATCCACCTGTGCAGCGCTGAAACCGGTATAACTAAACATGCCACGTTGTTGTAGCAGGTAGTCAAAATGACAATTTGGCCGAGAGCCTTTTAAGGCGTTAACCAATGCGCTGCGCATGTCGATAATGCGCAGACGCATCTGTTCCACTTCCGCCTGCCACTGGGCGCGCAATACGTTGTCATGCAATACTTTCGCAACGACCTGCGCCCCAAAATTTGGCGGGCTGGAATAGTTACGGCGCACTGTCGCTTTTAATTGACCCAATACCCGCCCTGCGGCTTCTTCACTTTCGCATACCACTGACAGGCCACCGACCCGCTCGTTATACAGAGAGAAGATTTTGGAGAAGGAGTTACTGACCAGACAAGGCAGTTCAGCCGCCGCCATAGCACGAATCACATAAGCATCTTCGTTCAGCCCGGCACCAAAACCCTGATAAGCAATATCCAGGAACGGGATCAGATCCCGCTGGTTAAGCACCTTGATGACCTGATCCCATTGCGTATTCGTAAGATCAGAACCGGTCGGATTGTGGCAGCAAGGATGCAATAAAACGATACTTCTGGCAGGCAATTGCTGCAATGTAGCCAGCATTTGCTCGAACTTCACACCCAACTTTTCGTTATCGAAATAGGGATAGGTATTCACCTTAAACCCTGCGCCACTAAAGATAGCAACGTGATTTTCCCAGGTAGGGTCACTGACCCAGACCGATGAGTCAGGGAAATAGTGATACAGGAAATCAGCACCTACTTTCAATGCGCCCGACCCACCCACAGTTTGGATAGTCGCCACCCGTTGCTGAACCAGCATCGAATGCTCGGCGCCAAATAATAACTGCTGGATAGCAGTACGATAGGAGTGCAAGCCTTCCATCGGCAAGTAAACCGGAGTCTCATGTGGTTGAGCATGCAATTGTGCTTCAGCAGCTTTAACCGCTTGCATCAACGGGATCTTACCCTGTTCATTGTAATAAAGCCCAATGCTCAGATTTACTTTATGTGCACGGCTATCCGCTTTAAAACTTTCCATCAGTGACAGGATCGGGTCACCTGCGTAGGCGTCAACATTCTGGAACACAGGGCTGCTCTCCTTTATCGATAGTCATTATCTATGCCTTTATTAGGCAGCTTACTTTATTCTCCCAGATATTCCATCGCTACACGGGAGGTCAGCTTAGTGATCAGCTCGTAGGCGCTGATACCGGTATAAGCAGCTATCTTTTCAACCGGCAATTCAGCCCCCCACAGCAGCACTTCATCACCAACGCTGTCGCAGGCATCCAACCCGAGATCAACCGAAATCATATCCATGGATACCCGCCCCACAATACCCACTTCGCGACCATTAATTCGCACGGGTGTACCTGATGGTGCGCTGCGCGGATAACCATCACCATAGCCAATCGCCACCACCCCCAGACGCGTATCGCGATCGCTGACCCACGTACCACCATAACCTACGGGTTCGCCGGCTTTATGTTCACGCACAGCAATCAGGCTGGATCTCAATGCCATTGCGGGTAATAAATCAAAATGGCTGGCATAGGGTTCACACATCGGCGAAACACCGTACAGAATGATGCCCGGTCGAATCCAGTCACGATGAGATTCCGGCCACAATAGAATACCGCCAGACGCCGCAATAGACTGTTTGCCCATTTTACCGGCTGCAAAGGCATCAAAACAGCTTAGTTGCTGACGCGTAGTTTCCACTTCTGGCTCATCAGCGCGGCTAAAGTGACTCATGATATTGACGGGCTGAATAACATTGCGGCAGGCACTCAGGCGCTGGTAGAAAGCCTCCGCCTGTTCAGGGCGAACCCCCAAACGATGCATACCAGTATCAAGTTTCATCCAGACATTAATGGGATCAGACAGTTCCGCAGCTTCCAGAGCCTCTAATTGCTCAATGCTGTGTACTGCGGTTTCAATGCGGTTAGCCACCAAAATCGGCAAATCTTCTGCGGCAAAGAAGCCTTCCAGCAGCAGAATAGGTTTTACAATCCCACCAGATCGTAACACCAGCGCTTCGCCAATACGCGCGACGCCATAGCAATCTGCATCCTGTAAGGTATGCGCTATTTCTAATAACCCGTGGCCATAAGCGTTTGCTTTCACAACGGCAATCAAGCAACTTTGGGGTGCCATGCGCCGTACTTGTTGCAAGTTATGACGCAGAGCACGGCGATCGATAACTGCTGTTGCCGCTTTCATTTTTTATCCTTAATAGATGTTATACTCAAAGTCATTGGCGTTTCAGCTAGGTAGCAGGCGAGGAGCGGCCTCGCAGAGATGAGAAACAGCGATGGGCCGGGTAATGAACAGAGCTAACAACCCTGCGGCTTCAAGTACGAAGGCGGGATTATTCGTCATCGTACTGTGAGCCTGCATAGTTATCAAAGCGCGACCATTGGCCGTTAAACTTCAGCCGAACAGAGCCGATCGGGCCATTACGCTGTTTACCTAAAATGATTTGTGCAACCCCTTTCTCATCACTGTTCTCGTGATAAACCTCATCACGGTAAATAAACATGATTAGGTCAGCATCCTGCTCAATGGAGCCTGATTCACGTAAATCGGAGTTTACCGGCCGTTTATCAGCACGTTGCTCCAAACCACGGTTGAGTTGTGATAACGCCACCACCGGCACCTGCAACTCCTTCGCCAACGCTTTTAGCGAGCGTGAGATTTCGGCTATTTCCAGCGTTCGGTTATCCGAAAGGGATGGCACCCTCATCAATTGCAGGTAGTCGATCATGATCAAACTCAAACCACCGTGTTCGCGGAAGATGCGCCGTGCACGGGAACGCACTTCCGTCGGCGTCAGGCCAGAAGAGTCATCAATGTACATATTGCGTTTTTCCATCAATATGCCCATTGAGCTAGAAATACGAGCCCAATCCTCATCATTAAGCTGACCGGTACGGATACGCGTCTGATCAACGTGCGACAGAGACGCCAGCATACGCATCATAATCTGATCGCCGGGCATCTCAAGACTAAAGATCAATACCGGTTTTTCCTGCATCATCGCGGCGTTTTCGCACAAGTTCATCGCGAAGGTAGTTTTCCCCATTGACGGGCGTGCAGCCACAATGATCAAATCTGATTTCTGCAAGCCGGCGGTCTTTTTATCAAGGTCGCTAAAACCGGTTGAAACCCCGGTTACCCCGTCATGAGGCCGCTGATAGAGCTGCTCAATACGGGCTACGGTATCTTCCAGAATGCGATCGATACTCTTCGGCCCTTCATCTTTACTGGCACGGCTCTCGGCAATCTGGAAAACTTTAGATTCAGCCAGATCCAGAAGATCTTCACTGCTACGCCCTTGCGGATCATAACCTGCGTCAGCAATTTCGTTGGCCACCGAGATCATTTCACGCACTACCGCACGTTCGCGCACGATATCTGCATAAGCGCCAATATTCGCCGCACTTGGCGTATTTTTTGATAATTCTGCCAGGTAGGCAAACCCCCCCACTGAATCCAAATCACCTTTTTGCTCTAGTGATTCGGACAAGGTGATCAAATCGATGGGTTTACTGTTTTCCAGCAAGCGCTGCATTTCAGTAAAGATCCGGCGATGTGGACGGCTGAAAAAATCATTGCTGGCAACGCGCTCTGACACGTTATCCCAGCGTTCGTTATCCAGCATCAAACCGCCCAACACGGACTGCTCTGCCTCCAACGAATGAGGCGGGAGCTTCAGCCCTTCCATCTCGCGGTCTCGTGACACTATCATATTTTTGGTTGGTTTTTTTGCTGCCATGAAAAGTGTTCTTTACCTTTGTTGCGATAGGAAAATATCGAATAGAAAATATAACGGTTTAGTATACGCGATGATATCGCTAGCGGTAATTATGAATTCCTATTACTTATCGGTATTAGCCGATACTTGGCACATCATGCGAACCCCTGTAGGGTGGACATACATCTATTGCGAAGGAACTGACATGGCAAAGCATATCCAATTTAGCACCACGGGGGGGCCGGAAGTGTTACAATATCTTGATTTGATTCCCGCCGATCCTGCTGCACATGAGGTTCAGGTAGAAAACAAGGCGATAGGTATTAACTATATTGATACTTATATTCGTAGCGGGCTTTATCCACCCCCCCATTTCCCCTGCGGTTTAGGTACTGAGGCTGCCGGGACAGTAACGAAAATCGGTTCTGCGGTCAGCGCGATAAAAATAGGTGACCGAGTAGTGTATGCCCAATCTGCACTTGGGGCTTACAGCGAAGTCCATAATGTCGCCGCCGAAAAAATTGCCTTGCTCCCTGAACAAATTTCTTTCGAACAGGCTGCGGCATCATTTCTTAAAGGGCTGACCGTCTACTATCTGTTGCACCAAACTCACAAGATCAACGCGGGAGAAGTATTCCTGTTCCATGCCGCCGCAGGCGGTGTTGGGTTGATTGCCTGCCAATGGGCGAAAGCGCTCGGTGCTAAGCTCATCGGCAGTGTGGGTTCTGATAAAAAAGCCGAATTAGCAAAAGCGAATGGTGCGTGGGCCACAATAAATTACCATACTGAAAATATCGCCAGTCGCGTTGCAGAACTGACCAATGGCGAAAAAGTAGGTGTAGTATATGACTCAGTCGGCAAAAGTACTTGGCTGGACTCACTTAATAGCCTTAAGCCCAGGGGGTTAATGGTTAGCTTTGGTAATGCCTCCGGCCCAGTGACAGGGGTAGACCTCACCATACTGAACCAAAAAGGTGGG
>JBEGTQ010000043.1:0-12225 GCA_041179305.1 Pseudomonadota bacterium
TTTTCACACCCGCAGCGTCCAGAGCAGCGAATTTCTCATCCGCAGTCCCTTTGCCACCAGCAATGATGGCACCTGCGTGACCCATACGTTTGCCTTTTGGCGCAGTCACACCCGCGATATAACCCACCACCGGTTTAGTCACATGCGCTTTGATGTAAGCAGCCGCTTCTTCTTCTGCGTTACCACCGATTTCACCGATCATCACGATCACTTCAGTTTTTGCGTCTTGCTGGAACAACTTCAGGATATCGATGAAGTTAGAACCCGGAATCGGGTCACCACCGATACCAACGCAAGTTGACTGGCCGAAACCGATATCAGTGGTTTGTTTTACCGCTTCATAAGTCAGGGTGCCTGAGCGGGAAACGATCCCCACGTTGCCCGGCAGATGAATATGCCCAGGCATAATGCCAATCTTGCATTCCCCTGGGGTGATCACACCCGGGCAGTTCGGGCCTATCATCCGGGCATCAGACTGTTCCAGCCTGACTTTTACTACCAGCATATCCAGCGTCGGGATACCTTCAGTAATACAGATGATCAGTTTTATACCCGCGTCGATCGCCTCCAGAATAGAGTCTTTACAGAACGGCGCGGGCACATAGATAACAGATGCGGTAGCACCGGTCGCTTCTACCGCTTGACGCACAGTATTGAACACGGGCAGATCCAGATGCCGGGTGCCGCCTTTGCCTGGCGTAACACCGCCAACCATTTTAGTACCGTAAGCAATAGCTTGTTCAGAGTGGAAAGTCCCCTGGCTACCGGTAAAACCCTGGCAAATAACTTTGGTATTTTTATCAATTAAAATAGACATTATTTAGCCCCCACTGCTGCTACAACTTGCTGCGCTGCATCTGTCAGACTACTCGCAGCAATGATATTCAAACCGCTGTCTGCCAATTTCTGGGCACCCAACTCAGCGTTATTCCCTTCCAGACGTACCACCACTGGCACACTAACGCCCACTTCTTCAACTGCACCAATGATACCGTCAGCGATCAGGTCACAACGCACAATACCGCCGAAGATGTTAACGAAAACCGCTTTCACTTTGTCGTCAGACAGAATGATTTTGAACGCTTCAGACACACGCTCTTTGGTGGCGCCGCCGCCAACATCAAGAAAGTTAGCCGGTTCGCCACCGTGCAGTTTCACGATGTCCATCGTGCCCATTGCCAGGCCAGCACCGTTCACCATGCAACCAATGTTGCCATCCAGTGCTACGTAGTTCAGTTCCCACTGTGCGGCGCGCTCTTCGTTCTTGTCTTCCTGACTTGGATCACGCATTTCACGCAGTTCTGGTTGACGGAACAGGGCATTGCCATCAGCGCCCAACTTTCCATCCAGACAAATCAGATCACCCTGCCTGGTTATCACCAGTGGATTGATTTCAACCATCGCCAGATCACGCTCCAGAAACAGTGTCGCCAACCCCATAAAGATCTTAGTGAACTGAGTTACTTGTTTACCATTCAGCCCCAGCTTAAATGCCAGTTCACGACCCTGATATGGCTGTGGCCCCGTCAACGGATCCAGCGCAATTTTGTGGATCAGCTCTGGCGTCTCTTCAGCCACTTTTTCAATTTCAACACCACCTTCGGTGGATGCCATAAATACCACACGACGGGAGCTGCGATCGATAACCGCGCCCAAATACAGCTCGTTATCAATATCAGTCGCGGCTTCAACTAGTATTTGGTTAACCGGCTGACCATTGGCATCTGTCTGGTAAGTCACCAGTTTTTTACCCAACCACTGTTCAGCGAAAGCACGGATCTCTTCTTTGCTTTTAACCAGTTTTACGCCGCCCGCTTTACCGCGGCCACCCGCATGAACCTGACATTTCACTACCCACGGGCCAACACCGATTTTAGATGCGGCTTCTTCTGCTTCGCGCGGAGTGGTACAGGCATAACCAACTGGAGCAGGCATGCCATACCGAGCAAACAGTTGTTTTGCCTGATATTCGTGTAAATTCATGATGTTCTATCCATATAAGGTCTGAGTTGGGCTGAGGCCTGGCAGGTAGCCTGCTTGCCCGGTGCAGGTTATAAACTATAAACACCGTGCAATCAGACTGACCCTGTCAGTTATCTTTTTTATACGTCGAGCAGTAAACGAGTGGGATCTTCCAGCATCTCTTTCACCGTAACCAGGTAGCCCACAGATTCACGGCCATCGATCAAACGGTGATCGTAGGAGAGTGCCAGATACATCATCGGCAGTATCACTACCTGACCATTCACCGCCATTGGCCTTTCTTTAATGGCATGCATACCGAGGATCGCGCTTTGCGGTGGGTTAATAATCGGCGTTGACATCAATGAACCGAATACACCACCATTGGTAATAGTAAAATTACCGCCGGTCAGTTCTTCAACTTTCAATTTGCCGTCACGGCCTTTCGCAGCCAGCTCTTTGATTTTCTTCTCGATATCAGCCATACCCAGTGTGTCTACATCATGCAGCACAGGTGTAACCAAGCCGCGCGGAGTAGAAACAGCAATGCTGACATCAAAGTAGTTGTGATAAACCACATCTTCGCCATCGATAGAAGCATTCACTTCAGGATAGCGTTTCAAGGCTTCAACAACCGCCTTGATATAAAAGGACATGAAGCCCAGACGCACACCGTGACGCTTCTCGAAAGCGTCACCGTACTGCTTGCGCAAGTCCATAATAGGTTGCATGTTGATTTCGTTAAACGTAGTCAGCATAGCGGTGCTGTTTTTCGCTTCCAGCAAACGCTCAGCAACGCGTTTACGCAGGCGGGTCATCGGCACGCGTTTTTCACTGCGGCTAGCCAATGCAGCCGGTGCTGCGGTTGCAACGTTGGTTTCCACCGCCGCGGATGCCGCTTTGCGATTTGCCAAATGGCTATCCACATCTTCACGAGTGATACGCCCACCCACACCACTGCCTTTAATAGCCATCGCATCAAGGTCATGCTCAGCAATCAAGCGACGGATCGCCGGGCTGAGGGTATCGTTGCTTTCTTCTTTCAGGCTGGCAGTTTGGCACTGAGCAGGAGTGGATTCGGCAATCTGACCCTTTTCTTTCGTCGGTTTGCCTGAGCTGTCACCTGAGCGAATACGGCCCAGCACCTGACGCGAAATTACAGTCGCACCCTCATCTTCCAAAATGGCATCCAGAATACCGTCCTGACTGGCCGGAACCTCCAGAATCACTTTGTCTGTTTCAATCTCAACCAGCACTTCGTCACGTTTGACGCTATCGCCCGGTTTTTTGTGCCAGGTTGCAACAGAACCATCGGCAACAGATTCAGGGAGGTCAGGAACATTAATATCTACGCTACTCATTCTCTATCCTTTATATGTTAACCGGCTCGCTACTCAACGGTCAGTGCGTCATTAACCAAAGCTTGTTGTTGTTGCTGGTGTACAGAAATGTATCCGACTGCCGGTGAAGCCGATGCCGGCCGACCTGCATAGCGCAGAGAAGCACCAAATGGAATCACTTCGCGCAAGTTATGTTGGCTGCAATACCAGGCCCCCTGGTTCAGTGGTTCTTCTTGACACCAAACGAAATCATGAACGTGGGCAAATTGCTCCCATACCGCCTGAACCGCCTGGTGTGGAAACGGATAAAGCTGCTCGATACGCACAATGGCAACATCGGTTTGCCCATTCTTACGCCGCTGTTCCAGCAGGTCGTAATAAACTTTGCCTGAACACATCACCACACGTTTGATCCCTTTGGGATCCAGCGCGTCTACTTCGCCGATGGCTGGCAAAAAACTGCCATTCGCCAGGTCGTCCAAAGATGATATTGCTAACGGATGACGCAACAATGACTTAGGTGACATCACCACCAGCGGACGACGCATACCCCGTAATGCCTGACGGCGAATCATGTGGTAAACCTGCGCGGGTGTAGACGGGATACACACCTGCATGTTTTGTTCGGCACAAAGTTGTAGATAGCGTTCCAAACGCGCAGAAGAGTGCTCGGGGCCTTGCCCTTCGTAGCCATGTGGCAACAGCATGACCAGGCCACACATGCGGCCCCATTTCTGCTCGCCGGAGCTGATGAACTGGTCGATAACCACCTGAGCGCCGTTAGCGAAGTCACCGAACTGCGCTTCCCAGATAGTCAGGGTACGTGGTTCTGCGGTGGCATAGCCATATTCGAATGCCAATACCGCCTCTTCTGACAGTACTGAATCCCAGACCTGGAATTCTCCCTGCCCACTGTGTACATTTGCCAGAGGCACGTAAACCGAACCATTCTTCTGGTTATGAATCACCGCATGACGATGGAAGAAGGTGCCGCGCCCCGCATCTTCACCCGACAGACGAATTGGAATCCCTTCATCTACCAGCGTTGCGTACGCCAGTGTTTCAGCACCACCCCAGTCAAACGGTTTCTCACCGTTGGCCATTAACACACGATCGCTATAGATTTTGGCAACACGAGATTGCATTTCGATAGCTTTCGGCGCGTGGCTGATACGATGCGCCAGATCTTGCAAGCGTTTCATATCAACTTTGCTTGGATACTCTTCATCCCATTCATGATTCAGATACGGCGACCAATTGAAGGATTGCAGATTCATCGGACGCCACTCTTCCACCACACAGTCGCCAGCATCCAGTGCATCGCGATACAGATTGACCATTTCCGTGGCATTTTCCAGGCTGGCGATATTCTGTGCGGTCAGTTTGTCAGCATAGATTTTGCGTGGCGTTGGGTGTTTTTTGATCTTCTGATACATCATGGGTTGCGTTGCACTTGGCTCATCGGCTTCGTTATGCCCATGACGGCGGTAACAAACCAAATCAATCATTACATCACGTTTAAAGGCGTTACGGAAATCCAACGCCAAACGGGTAACAAACGCCACCGCTTCAGGATCGTCCGCATTAACGTGGAAAATGGGTGCCTGTACCATTTTGGCAATATCAGTACAGTATTGGGTAGAACGCGCATCAAGAGGGTTCGAGGTGGTGAAACCAATCTGATTGTTGATTACGATGCGCACAGTACCACCAACTTCATAGCCGCGAGCCTGTGACATATTCAATGTTTCTTGCACTACACCCTGCCCGGTAATCGCCGCATCGCCATGAATGGTAATTGGCAATACCATATTGCTACGGGCTTCGTCCAGACGGTCACGGCGCGCACGCACAGAACCAATAACTACCGGGCTGACAATTTCCAGATGCGATGGATTAAAGGCCAGCGCCAGGTGAACCAGCCCGCCTTCGGTTTCCACATCGGATGAAAACCCTTGGTGATATTTAACGTCACCGGTACCAAGATGTTCTTTATGCTTACCGGCAAATTCATCGAATAAATCTTGCGGTTTCTTACCCAAGACGTTAATCAGTACGTTCAAGCGGCCACGGTGAGCCATGCCGAGTACCACTTCGCGCGTGCCGTTTTTACCGGCGTGGCGAATCATCTCTTTCAACATGGTGACCAACGAATCGCCGCCCTCCAGTGAGAAACGCTTAGCACCAGGGAATTTTGCCCCTAAGTAACGTTCCAGCCCTTCAGCGGCAGTTAGCTCGCTCAGGAAACGACGCTTCTCTTCATCGCTGAATGCCGGTTTCCCGACCACCGATTCAATACGTTGCTGAATCCAGCGTTTTTCTTCGGTATTAGTAATATGCATATACTCAGCACCAATGGAGCCGCAGTAGGCCTGTTTCAGTGTTGCATACAAGTCAGACAGCTTCATGGTCTCTTTGCCGATAGCAAAAGAACCTACATTGAAGGTGTTCTGGAAATCGGCTTCAGTCAGACAGTGGTAAGCAGGATCAAGGTCTGGAACAGACTCTTGTTTCCACAGACCGAGTGGATCAAGGTTGGCATGTTGATGACCGCGGAAGCGGAAGGCATTGATTAATTGTAACACCTTAACTTGCTTGGCATCAGTTTCAGTATCACTGATAGAGGAGTTATAACGAGTGGAATCCTTCGCCAGACGACGGAAATATTCACGCGTTTGAGAGTGGAGCTGATCAGGTTTTACACCCGTTGCCGGTAGTTGTTGAAAAATTGAACGCCAACTATCATCAACGGAACCAGGATCGGTTAAAAAGTCTTCATAGAGCTGCTCTATGTAGGACTGGTTCGCGCCCGCCAGATAGGAGGAATCCAGCCAGGCCTTCATTGCGCCGTTCTGCATCATGATCCCTTAAGCTTTAAAGCTTCAGCTTTCGCCGTGGTTAACATATATACCGTAATATTAACGGATTGCCGTAAAAAGTTCGCTCGACGTGCTCAATACACGTTCTGTTATGGACCTTAACGATCCCGTTCAAGGAACCTCCAGAAACAGACCATTTGCCCGTTTTTAGAGATTCCCTACCTTGACGCCACTCAGGAAATATATTCACCAAGTTAATAAACTAATATAATGCACTATGCTGAAACTATCGCCCACGATACCGTTGTTATTATCCGCTACGTCAAAAAAATCATGCACTACGCTGTAACAACATAGACTTAATATGGCCGATCGCTTTGGTCGGGTTGAGGCCTTTAGGGCAAACACTGACACAATTCATGATGCTATGGCAGCGGAAAACACTAAAAGCGTCGTCCAGTGCATCTAAACGTACAGGTGTTTCGGTATCACGGCTATCAATAAGGAAGCGATAAGCAGCCAGCAACCCAGCCGGACCAACGAATTTATCCGGATTCCACCAGAAGGACGGACAGGACGTTGAGCAGCAGGCACACAGGATGCACTCATATAACCCATCAAGTTTTGCTCGTTGTTCCGGTGACTGTAAATGCTCGCGTGCTGGCGGATTTTTGCCGTCATTCAACAGGTAAGGCTTTATTTTCTCGTACTGAGTATAAAATTGCCCCATATCGACCACTAAATCCCGCACCACCGGCAGCCCAGGCAACGGGCGAATCACAATTTTCTTATTGCCCTTTTGCAAAGCTGAGATGGGGGTAATACACGCCAGCCCGTTCTTACCATTCATATTCAGGCCGTCGGAACCACAAACACCTTCACGGCATGAGCGACGAAACGACAAAGTCGGATCTTTTTCTTTAAGCTGGATAAGGGCATCCAACAACATCATATCCCGGCCTTCTGCCGCTTCTAGCTGATAATCTTGCATGTGTGGCGCGTTATCGACATCTGGATTATAACGATAAATTGAGAACTCAAGTTTCATGACCTTTTCCTCCGCAACGGGTCAGGTTTAACCCTATCAACACAACACAGGCATTAGTAAGAACGCACTTTCGGCGGGAACGCCGCGCGTAGCTTAGGTTGCATGTTTACCTCACGGCGGGTCATGCTTTCGGTGTCCGGCAAATAGAGCGAATGACACAGCCAGTTGGCATCATCACGTTCCGGGAAATCGAAGCGACTATGCGCGCCACGGCTTTCGGTACGGAAGTTTGCTGACACAGCAGTGGAAAACGCAGTTTCCATCAGGTTATCCAATTCCAGACATTCAATACGCTGGGTATTGAATTCAGTGGACGTATCATCCAGACGGGCATTTTGCAGACGTTCACGGATAGTTCCCAGCTCTTCTAACCCTTTGGCCATCGCATCACCTTCACGGAATACCGAGAAGTTATGCTGCATACAGGATTGCAGTGCTTTACGGATTTCAACTGGGTCCTCACCTGAGCGCGTGCTATTCCAACGATTCATTCGCTCCAATGATGCTTCAATATCTGATTCACTGGCATCACGGCTGGCACCTTGCTCCATTAAGGATTCTTGCAAATGCATGCCGGCCGCGCGACCAAACACCACTAAGTCCAGCAATGAGTTACCACCCAAACGATTGGCGCCATGAACAGAAACGCAGGCAATTTCGCCCACCGCAAACAAACCAGGGATCACCACATCTTCACCCTTTTCATTTACGGTAATCGCCTGACCGGTCACTTTGGTCGGAATCCCGCCCATCATGTAATGGCAGGTTGGGATAACCGGGATAGGTTCCTTAATGGGGTCAACGTGGGCAAAGGTGCGCGATAACTCCAAGATACCCGGTAAGCGAGATTCAAGCACATCTTTGCCCAAGTGATCTAATTTCAGCTTAGCATGCGGCCCCCACGGACCGTCACAGCCGCGACCTTCACGTATTTCAATCATAATGGAACGTGCCACTACGTCACGACCCGCCAAATCTTTGGCGTTCGGAGCATAACGTTCCATAAAGCGTTCACCGTGTTTATTCAGCAAGTAGCCGCCTTCACCGCGGCAACCTTCGGTTACCAACACGCCTGCACCGGCAATACCGGTTGGGTGGAACTGCCACATTTCCATGTCCTGCACCGGTACACCGGCACGCAACGCCATACCAACACCGTCACCGGTATTAATGTGTGCATTGGTCGTTGACTGGTAAATACGACCCGCCCCCCCAGTTGCCAGCACGGTAGCCCGCGCTTTGAAGTAAACAACTTCACCGGTTTCAATGCAGATGGCGGTACAACCGACAAACGTACCGTCCTGATTTTTGACCAGATCCAGCGCATACCATTCGGAGAATATAGTGGTGTGGTTTTTCAGGTTTTGCTGATAAAGGGTATGCAATAACGCATGCCCGGTACGGTCAGCGGCTGCCGCTGTACGCGCCGCCTGCTCACCGCCAAAGTCGCGTGACTGACCACCAAATGGGCGCTGATAAATGCGTCCATCATCTAAACGGGAGAAAGGTAACCCCATATGCTCCAGTTCCAGAACCGCTTCCGGGCCGGTTTTACACATATATTCAATGGCATCCTGGTCACCGATATAATCGGAACCTTTTACCGTGTCATACATATGCCATTCCCAGTTATCTTCATGGGTATTACCCAACGCAACAGTAATCCCCCCTTGGGCAGATACCGTATGGGAACGGGTAGGGAAAACTTTAGAAATCAGGGCACAAGATAGCCCCATTTGTGAAATTTGCAGAGCCGCACGCATACCTGCGCCACCGGCACCGACGACGACAGCGTCAAACTCTCTGACTGGCAGATTCATTTATGCACCCCACACCACAATTGCTCCATACAACAGATAAACCAACAGTGTAGTCACAACAATAAGTTGTAATACCAGTCGCACCGCCAGCGGTTTTATATAGTCCGTTAACACCTGCCAGAGACCAATCCAGGCATGAGCCAAAATCGACAATAGTGCCAGTAAGGTAAATACTTTTGTGATGTGCGAAGCGAAGAAGCAACGCCAGATTTCGTAGGTGATATCTGGGACAATAACAACAAAGCCCAGTATATAAAGAATATAAAGAGTGATGACGATTGCAGAAGCACGCAGTAACAGCCAGTCGTGTATACCGTTACGCCCTAATGCAGATGCATTGCTTACCATACAAGGACTCCAGCTAAAACTGACAGCACCGAGGTTAATACCATAGCGACTTGGGCGGAGCGAGTCCCTGCGGCCAAGCTCTCTTCAATATAACCGAAATCCATTAGCAAGTGACGGATACCACCACAAACGTGATAGGCCAGTGCAGTGAGTATTCCCCAGAAGATGAATTTAACCACAAAGCTATTCATGATAGCCGCAGCCTGGATGAATCCTTCTTGCGAGGAAACAGACAAACCTAACAGCCAGAGGAGGATACCAACAGCAACGAAGGTGATTACGCCAGAGACTCGATGTAAAATGGACGCTATCGCAGTAACAGGAAATCGGATTGTTTGAAGATCCAAATTGACAGGTCTTTGTTTTTTCACGTTTTTACCCACGCAGCTCTTATTATTTTCCTTCCTCCGGGCCTGGGTGGGGATCAGACAGCGTTAAGAGCAGAAACCCTTCACATCGCACACTTTTCTCAACACTTCTAATGGCGTGTTCTGTATAACGCTGGGTGCTCCTACATCAAGGTAATCCGGAGACCTGGCGGCAGTATAGGGGGTTCACATTCTTATTACAATTCCCACACAAACTGTTTGGTAACATTTCCCTTGAACAGTGATTAGGATCACGATTTAGGCAATTTATAGGAAATTAATCATCTGATTTGACAAGAAATAAACATTTACATTACAAATAGGATAGAAATAAGCCCTAATGGTGCACTAAAGGTCGCCAGATACACTTCCCCATAAGCTTAAGTTATGCAACAGTGTACTGAGTGAATACCCCCATAGCTACCGTAGGCAATGAACCATAAGTTATAAGCATCCGACAAATCGTTAATAATCTTGTAACGTCTTCATCGATCCATACTCTCGGATTGCTGGCCGCATTGGCGAGACACTCTGTACCCTGTATCATGTTTTAATAGTGAATAAAACAGAGCAATGCCGATCCAGTGATGACCCAACAGGCATCGAAGACATTTCAGTTGTTAGGGATTTTAAAATAAACGCTAAGGAGACTGTTAATGGCTGACAAAAACGCGACGCTGAATCTGGCAGGCAAAACTGTAATCGAACTGGAAATTCTATCTCCAACCCTCGGTACTGAGGTGATCGACGTCCGTACCTTAGGTTCCAAAGGGTATTTTACCTATGATCCTGGGTTTACCTCAACGGCATCCTGCGAATCAAAAATCACGTTTATCGATGGTGATAAAGGGATCCTGTTGCATCGTGGCTATCCTATTGATCAACTGGCAAAAAACTCTACTTATCTGGAAGTTTGCTACGTTCTGCTATACGGTGAAACGCCAACAACAGAAGAGTATGAAACGTTCAAAGCGACAGTAACCCGCCACACCATGATCCACGAGCAGATCACCAGCCTGTTCCGTGGGTTCCGCCGCGACTCACATCCTATGGCCGTATTATGTGGCGTGACCGGCGCACTGGCCGCCTTCTACCATGATGCCTTAGATGTAAACAACGAGCGTCATCGTGAAATCACCGCCTTCCGTCTGCTGTCTAAAATGCCGACGGTTGCGGCAATGTGTTACAAATATTCCATCGGCCAACCGTTTGTCTATCCGCGTAACGACCTGTCATATGCCGGTAACTTCCTGCGCATGATGTTCTCTACCCCATGTGAGGAATATCAAGTTAATCCCGTGTTGGAGCGCGCGATGGATCGTATTTTCATCCTGCATGCCGATCACGAACAAAACGCGTCAACCTCAACGGTACGCACCGCCGGATCTTCCGGCGCGAACCCGTTTGCTTGTATCGCTGCGGGGATTGCTTCCCTGTGGGGTCCAGCTCACGGTGGCGCGAATGAAGCTTGCCTGAAGATGCTGGAAGAGATTAAAACCGTTGAACACATTCCAGAATTTATCCTCCGTGCAAAAGATAAAAATGACTCGTTCCGCCTGATGGGCTTTGGTCACCGAGTGTATAAAAACCACGATCCACGGGCCACTGTGATGCGTGAAACCTGTCATGAAGTATTAAAAGAACTAAAACTGGAAGACGACCTGCTGAAAGTGGCGATGGAGCTGGAACATATTGCACTGAGCGATCCTTACTTCATTGAGAGAAAACTGTATCCAAACGTCGATTTCTACTCGGGGATCATCCTGAAAGCTTTGGGAATTCCATCTTCGATGTTTACCGTGATCTTTGCAATCGCCCGTACCATCGGCTGGATTGCTCACTGGAATGAAATGCACGACGAAGGCATCAAAATTGCCCGTCCGCGTCAACTTTATACCGGTTATGCGAAGCGTGATTTTAAAAGCCAGCTAAAGATTTAGTTTTCTGGAAAGCGTGCCCCCCTTTTTGGTTAATACCGTTTGTTTAAGAACGAGCGGCTTTCTTTTTAGTTAAATACGTTGCTAGGCCCTTGGTATTGCATTAAAGCGATACCAGGGGCAAACCAGACAACCTGTTCAGCGAGGAGTATCGCCTGCGAACAGCCGCTCTTGCGGTTTGTTCCAGTTCAGGTTTAATCTACTCTAATGGAATATTTTTCTGAAAAAACCAAGCGACTCATGGTAATTAAAAGCCGCCGTAATTTGAAGTTATTCTGATAATAGATAGAGCCACATAAAATCTGGCACAAACAATCTTTGAGCCAAATTATCGTCTAACGGCAGGATAGTTCAAATTTTCTGAAACATTTGACATTGCTCTTTTATGACGTTTTTTATCGATAAACCCGCTAATTGCACCACCATAATTGTGTGAATCGTGCTCAATTTATAATGCAATACAAGAAGCGTAACTACTGATTTAAGCTGGATTAGGAATATCGATAAAAATAACCTCTAATTGATGCTGTGTAGCCAGCCATTCCCCCAGTGCTTTGATGCCATAACGCTCGGTTGCATGGTG
>JBEGTQ010000044.1:0-5374 GCA_041179305.1 Pseudomonadota bacterium
CTGGTGATGGAACCACAAGCTTAATTAAGAAGATCATTATAATTTCCTTATAGTTAATACATACAGTCAGGAGGTAAACTCTTGGCTGCATGCTCTTTTGAATTATAGAATATATACCAAAATCACTTCAGGATGGCGGCAGGTAAGATAACCCCGAAGAACTTGAATTAAAAGTAAGTAGATGATCGCGCTATTGAGTGCGGCCAGCGCACATGCAACATAAAAATGAAGAACATACAACCCAATAGTTTAATTTAGGCCATTAATTCAGAAATATATTTATCATAAGGGAGCATGTTGCCATTGTTAATAATGGAATGGAATTCTATGACAAACAACGCAATAATTAATAAAGTCACTTTATTTATTTTGTTATTTTCTAATTTGGCATGGGCCGAGGATATTACTATTGAACACCGAGTCCCCTCAGGTTTTTCCGCAGCAGAAGAGGATAATACATCAAAGTTACTGGGGATATTAGACGGAAAAACACTGCCAGGCCCGTTGTTCTTTTCTGCAGAGAAACAGCAACTAAGTTTTGATAAGCCGCTCTATCGTAATAACCAGATTGATGAGCGGTCCATTACCTTATTAGAAAGTATTTTACCTCAAATACCTTATTTACAATGTCACAACGGTTGTGATTACATTTTATCGAGCCATCGCGTCACGGTAGACAAAGTAAATCATGTGGTGACAATAACCAATAACAGCAACAGATATCTAATGCCAGTTACCACTTGGGGATTGGTGCATAACCAATTTTTTGACCTGCGCATGACGGCAAAAAATTACCGGGCGGTTGCAGCCCGTGGGCAAGGATACCTTGGCCTTCCATTTCAATCTTTTGCCTTCGCTCATTGGTTTTATAACACCACTCGCACGAAGAATAATTACGCATTAGCAAACCAATCGCAATACCAGCAACAAACCCAAATGGGCATCGGTAGCTGGTACCTACAAAAGAACTTTCAGGCACACTATTTACGGGCCGGCCGACAAAACAATCTGGATAACAGCGCGGGTAGCATTCATACCCTAATCAATCCAGCTTTAGACCAATTCATAACACTGGGCAGCCAAAGCTATTTGGCTATTGATAAGCCCTCCGCCGGCAGCCTGGTGCTGTATGCCACCAGTGATGGGGATTTCGAAATCTATCGTGATACTCAGCTTATCCGCCGTATTCCAGCGCAACTGGGCCGTAACGAAATTGATTACAGCCAACTCCCAGGAGGCTATTACAACGTTGAAATTCGTTTAGTGGATCGCACTGGGAAAGTTATCAATCAGGAAAACCAAACGATCAGCAATATCGGCACGCAGACGAATAACGGCTGGTTCCTCACCTTGGGTAAAGGCGCAACGCATATCAATAATCACCCTCATTTGGTGCAATTTGGTCGCAGCATGAATCTGAAAAGTTTACAAACCAATATCACACTACTGAAAGACACTGGCAACCACTGGGCAGCCGAAGGCAATGCCTCACACCCATTGGGGATTTCTGACTTGAATATCACCCCAACTCTGGGGCTGATGTCTGGCGAAAAAAACAGTGGTGGGTATATGCGTTTAACCGGTGGGAATGCTGGTTTAGGGTATGTCTCAGTAGCCCGTTATCAAACACCAGATGTATCAATATACGCACAAAATACCGGCAGTACATCAGCCTCTTATAGTCGTCGTTTTGGCCCAACCCAACTCAGTTATCAATTCAACCAATATAAGAACAGTAGGCAACATCGTATTCAAGGCCGTTGGGACTGGCGGCAACCGCAATATGGCCTTGCTTTATCCCTTGGTGTACAAAAAGGTGGGCAATGGAACAGCCAAAATAATTACGGCATATTCCTTAATGCCACTCTGTCATTCCTCAAAAATAACGCCAGCATCAACAGTGCCTATGTTCAACAGCAGTGGACCACCGGAGCCAGTTATCAAAAAGAATTTAGTGATAATTATGGTATCAGCTCCATCGGAATCGATGGTAGCACCAGCGGAAAAACAAACAATTTCGGTAGCTTTGCTCATCGTAGCGGTAGCCGTGGTGATGTGTCGGCACGGGCAGGGGTGGATAACAAGATAGCCAATGGCGGTATCAGCTATAACGGCATGCTGGCCATTAGTCCACAAGGCATAGCATTAGGCCGCAGTAGCTACAGCGGAGCCGCCTTGCTGATAGAAACACCGGATCTGGCAGGCACTCTTTACAGTTTCCATGCAGAAGGTCATCCAATAAGTGGTAGTGGTGTTTATGCCATACCGATTCCACGTTATCAGGATCGTTTCTTCATCCGTACACACAGCGGCCGCAGTGATCTGGATATGAATATTCAGTTGCCAGTCAATATCGTGCGCGCTCATCCCGGCCAAGTCTTTTCCAGTCAGGCAAACATCACTTTAGACCTGCTTTACAACGGCTTTCTCAAAGACTCGCATGGGCAGCCTGTTAGTGGCGTTATCGAAGAAACCGGTGATACCGTTCATCCCAATGGGCTATTTTCCATACATTCTGGCGTCATGCTGAAGAATATTAGAGTTCAAACCCACTTAGCACGTTACCGCTGCGATATGCGCCAACAACACAATCACATTTACCTTTGTCATTTGGATTAATACCGACAGGAATTGTTATGATATATGCTTATTTATTCTCCACTTTAGTATTATTACTGGCCTCTACTGCCACAACTTATGGGCAATTAATGGCCATCCCCGCCCGCACAACAGTAGAAGCATTAGATAAACATCGGACAATTCAGGTTCATAACAGTGGCGACAAACCGCTTTATCTGGATATCACATTGCAACGCGTCAATAACCCAGGATTGAATCCCGAACAAAAGACACTAATCAGTGATATCGCTCAACCCGAAATGATCTTTAATCCTAACCGCATTACCTTGGGGCCTAAGCAAAAGCGCGACATTAAATTATTACCCTTGAAAGCACCGGCTCAGGAAACGCTTTATCGCTTGTATATCAATCCGGTAGTTGACATCAAGGCAGTAAACAATAAGGAAAATGACAAGAAAATTCACGCACCAGTGACCATCAGCATTGGTTACGGAGTACTGATTCATCATGTACCTTCACTGGCCGCACAAACTCGTCACTGGCAACATCAATGCTTACCTGATGGCACTATTACTCTTAATTCAACCGGCACCGTTCACAGCAAATTTGAACAGTTGAAATCAGATGATAACCCAACATTAACAGACAGCCTGAATCTCTACCCTGGCACGCCAGTCACTTTGTCAGCTAAACAACTTAGCGGTAAGGCGGATAATGAAACATTTACTGTTCATTGCGGCTAGCTCCTTGTCGCTCAATACCTTTGGTGCCATAGATATCCAGCCACATGTGCAGGAAATACAGCAATCCAGTGCCGTGGTGACAGTAACCAACCACGGTTCAGATCCTGAGTACATATCTGTGCAGTTGTATCAGCTCAATAATCCCGGTGAACCGCCGGAACAGGAGTCACTGACCTCAGTGGGTGAACAGTCAAAACCCGCGCTGTTTGCCGCTCCAGCAAAACTAACATTAGGTCCCAAACAAAGCGGAAAAATATTTCTTAAAGCGCTTAGCACACCAGATAAAGAACAGGTGTATCGATTAGCCGTCGCACCGGTGAATAGCCGCAACATCAGCGGTAATGGTGCAATATTGGGCGTGCAGCTCAGTTATATGGGGCTAGTCAGGCACTTGCCTGCCTCGCAACAGTACCAATGGAGACACCGCTGTATTGCAGGGAAGGTGGAATTACAAAATACCGGTAACACCCGCCTACAGTGGTATCAACTAAAAACTCAGGGAAAACTTATTGATGACTTTAATCTTTATCCCGATCAGCACCGGCAACTGGCTGTCAACCATATTCAAGGGATGGTCGAGGGTAAGGCTTTCAGTTTGCGTTGCCCTACTGGTTAAAAACAAGGAAGATTATGAACACAACAATAATTGTACTGATATTATCCTTACTCCCCATGCAGATCAGAGCAGATGCTATTCCTCTGGGGGATATCAACGTTGCACTAGAGGTTACTGCACAACCCAAAATCGAGGTTGAAAAACCAACAGGTGGCTGGTACAAAAGTATTAAACTAATAAGTAATCCGGAAAATCATTCGCTTTATCAGGCCGAAGTCCCGGTAACCATTAAGCTACGCCGACAAGAAAGCTACCGTATCTCAGTAAAAAATCCACTGATACTCGTCCGTCACTCAGATGCTGTGTACTCCTCAGCTCAGCAGTTCTCGCCTGCTGAAATAAGCTGGGGAACGGATCGTGCCAATATGCGCACGTTACCGACTGCTACCCCTGTAACGTTCACTGTAAGACAAGCTACAACCAGCCAAACCAGCACAGACTATTTACTGCAAATTTCCGCACAAGCACCGAACGGGAGTGATATAGCAGGTAAATATCACGGCCAGCTAACATTATTGTTTGAAACAAATAGCTGAAACTAATGACTGATAGTCATGGAGAGACAATCAAATGAATATTAAAATAAAATTATTTATTATGTGTTTACTGTTGTTGATAATACAATCAACAGCTACGGCCAATACTAATTTTTATCCGTACATCAAGAGTTACTCTAATTGCTCAGTGACAGTATTAGAAGACGATAGCGTGAAGGTTTTTTTTCGCGCCCATCTGTATGACGATCTATTTTCTGGAAAAAAAACACACACTGAACAGTGGGAGAAACTAACCAATACCTCTGGCGAGGTTATTACACTAAGCCCACACCATGCGGTGCTCTCGCTTTATTTTTATAAAGCCGATGGTTCACCCGAGCTAAACATTCCATTTGATGCCATTAGTGACTTGTCTCTCAATGGCGTTAGTCATAATAATGGCAATAATAATACTCAAGAAATTATTTTTAATAGTCGCGCTGACACACTGAGTCATACATACTATGATGTGTCATTCAACGTCGCTGCTAATACTATTCAGCCAATCAGAATAGGCGCAACCGTAGGTGGTATAGTCAATATAGGTAAACAGCAATCTTCTTTGCTTTCATTAAAAGGAGTTTCTTTTGGCTCCTCAGGTAAACAATGCGAATCTTTTGAGCCTCAGGCGGGGGTTGCACCAGAAGCAGTCAAAATCGATCCTCAATTCCGTTTATCTTCAGCAATATGGCAATTAAAACCGCTCGATCTGGATTTATTACTCGATAACACAGCCACTGGCCGCAGTTTAGATGCCCAATTGGAGAATGCAGAAGCCAATCGTTTTTGTATTCATTATCAACCTATGGGAATAAAAAATGTCAAATATCGTATTAATGCCAAAAATCTGAATGGATTGTCTACAGACAGCAACCATTTCCAATTAAAAGATAAAGAAA
>JBEGTQ010000045.1:0-2586 GCA_041179305.1 Pseudomonadota bacterium
ATATGTCCAGGTGTATGGCCCGGGCAGTGTAAAACTGATAATTCGATGTTACCGACAGTGATTTTATCACCCTCAGCCAACCAACGAGTCGGGGTGAATGCCTTGCACTCAGTTAACCCGAACATTTGGCTTTGAGCCGGTAGACCTTCTAACCAAAAAGTGTCTTCTTTTTCAGGGCCATAAATCGGTATCTGAAAATGTGCAGCTAACTCAGTGGCGGCACCTACATGATCTAAATGGCCGTGTGTAAGCAAAATTTGGCTTACGGTAACCCCCTGACGCGCGACTTCAGCTATGATCCGGGCAGCATCACCACCGGGATCAACCAATGCCGCCTGCCTTGTTGCTTCGCACCAGATCAATGTGCAGTTTTGGCTAAAGGCCGTCACCGGAATAATTTGATATTTCATAGAACTCCAACCCCAATGCAATCGTAATATGCCTGTCATTCATTACATTGACATAGAATATGCAGGTTACCAGCTACGTGTTGGCCCAGTGTCAATATGTACAAAATTACTACGAGGGTAATATCCTACACCGCCTGCGCGCATTTTTAATGCCGCTTTGCGGATCTTACTCAATTGAATACCTTCAATATGGAAATCCATCGCCCGCCCTTGCATATGGAAACTGTGTTTGGCGACGCCACGGCTACGTTCACGCAGTTCATTATTCGTATCTAATGAGCGATAGCCTGAAATAAGCTGCACCGGTTTAGTTGTTCCAAGAAGCCCTTGCAGACGGTATAGCTGGTCAAACAGGAGGGGATCGATATTTTTTATTTTATTGGCTCGATAATCGCGGAAAAGATGGTTTAAGCGGGATAGCTCTTCTTTGTTATAGCCCCGTCCATCAAAAAACTCCGCTTTTATGGACTCGCCTGTATGAAGGTTATTCAGGGTCAAGATACGTGGGCGAGGAGTTGAAAGGGTAGCAAACGCTTGCCCTGGAAGCAGCGATATACCCAGCGCTACCCCGCCTAACGTTAGCCATTTACGGCGATAATTATCAATTTTATCCATGATCTCTGTCAATATCCGGCAAGAATGTCAAAAGTAATCACTATATGTACCACCGCGAACCATAACCGCCGGAGGAAAACCAGTCAACCTGCATTCGGCTCGCATCCATTGTGCGTTGAGCTCAGCCTATAAAGTACTCATCAATGAGCGCGAATCAGCGCGCTTAAGGTAACCTGGTACTGAGACCATGACTTATTAATTTTTAATACATTTATTGCAGTAACACCTCGGACTGAAGTGAGATTTGTGCACCAGATCTCACCGTCTTATCATAATTGTAAATATCTGTTCTGAACTGCGGTTTGCCATCTTCTGCAACCCATGCTGTCAGGTAATACAATTGCACCGGAATTCGCTGACGGATATTAACGTAGGTTGTATTACCCTGTTTCAACGTTGACAAAACCCGCGCATCATTCCAACCCGCATCCTGCAACAACATATTCGCTAAATCAGAAGCCTTGTTGACCCGCACGCAACCTGAACTCAGTGCGCGAATATCTTTCTGAAATAAGCCATGATTGGGCGTGTCATGCAGATAGATAGCATTAGAACTTGGCATATTAAATTTGAACCGCCCTAATGAATTACTGGCACCGGGTGCCTGGCGCAGGCGATAAGGGAAGTTATTCGGTGAAATCATTCGCCAGTCAATCATTGAAGGATCAACCACTTGTGCATCACTACTCCAGCCGGATAATACAGTATAGCCATGTCGTTGGAAATAACCCGAGTCATAGCGCGCTTTAGGCACAATATCCTGGCGCACCATTGAGGTTGGTACGTTCCACGGTGGGTTAACAACGACATTATTCAACGCGCTGCTCATCAACGGTGTTTTACGGCTTGGGCGGCCAACAATAACCCGTGATGAAAGTACCTGAGTACCATTCTTATAATAGTTGAGTGAATAGTCTGGAATGTTAACCATAATGCCGTTATCAACATGCCCCGGCAGAATACGCAGCCTCTGAATATTCAGCGCTAATAATGTTGCCCGCGTTTGTGGCGAGACATTCAGCCATTCACGGGTACGTACACCAATAACGCCATCATCCTTTAGCCCTTGCCACTGCTGGAAGCGTTTGACCGCCTCGACCAATTCTGGTGTATAGACGTTATCAGTGATGGTCGTGGTACTCACTACAGGCGCTGTTGACGTTGCGGCTACACCGTTGGTCACAGGAACACCCACAACCGCTGACGGGCTGATCACCGGGCTATGTGCCTGAGCGCGAGTTTTTTCTTCATCAACCGACAGATCATCATTAACCACAACTGCCGCAGGATTATCAACCAGGATTACCTCCGGTGCTTTTACCGATGTCGATACCACCGGTTGCAACATACCGTTTCGGCCCAGTATTTCTCGCAGTTCTGGAATATCATCACTTAACTGACCAGGTCGCAGGTTTCGCCCATTAGACATCTGTGGCCACTGCCGACGATCCGCCAGTAGCTGTTTCAATGCCAGATGCATTTTATCGTATTGCGGATGCTGAGGAGCCAGCGACGCCAGGTAAGATGCGGTAGAACTCTCATGTACTGCCTGCTGCCAGCG
>JBEGTQ010000046.1:0-17472 GCA_041179305.1 Pseudomonadota bacterium
CCCTGAATGATATCTAAATTGAATAGCCAGGCGGCAGCCAGACCGGTCAGGCCGGCGGTAATCAACACACCGACGGTCGCTAAAGAGAGTGCAGGCCACAAGGCAACACGGAAGGATGAGGCTCGAGTGCGCATTCCACCATCAAGTAGGATCACCGCCAACGCCAGATTACTAACCAAATATGCCGCTGGATAATTATCAAAAGCGATGCCGCCGATCCCGTCGGTGCCCGCCAACATACCGATGGCCAGAAAGATAACCAGAATGGGAATCCCTAACCGGGATGAAAGCGAACTCAGTAAAATACTGGCTCCCACTAGCACTGCGCCGATCAAGAAGAGGCTATTTATAGTGATGGCGTCCAAGGTGGGAGGTCTCCTGATGGTATGTGATGGCGAAAGTTATATCCTTACTACTTGAAGCTGCAGGGGGTTAGCTACGCTTGCTCACCAGAATCACTTACTAAAGTAAGTTGGTCGGGATTTATAAACCTGCTGTAAGCTTAACGTGGCCTAGCATCAATGCTGTTCCGACAGGGTTGTTATTCGCCTGCCGCCTACCTGCAACTCCAATTATTTAGGTTATATAGCCAAAGTATTATACACGGATTCTTCTGCTCTGATGTGAGGAGATGACTTCATTCAACGTGTTAAAACAGTATATCTGACTGTTATTAATAAACATAGTGAGGATCGTACTGAGATAGATGACCGGTCACTCACCTTTAATTACCTGAGGGGGGAATTAAGGGTGAGTGTTGGCAAATGATGTTAGTCACGTTTAAGAGCAGCCAGGATCCTTCTTAATGCTTCGGTTGTTAGTTTTTTTTCTGATTCAGAAATATTATCAATAGAAACTTGTGTGAGTTCGTTTATTAACACACTACGATCTTTCCCGGTGATGGCACTGTCCAGTGCTCCACTAAGGCGGCTTATCAAGGCTAACAGAGTAGAAAACTCTGTGTTTTGGGCTGTGTCGGTGGTGGGTGTATTTTCGGTAGCTTCTTTTTTTGTCATCACAATTCCTCTTTGTTGTCACTGTGCATAAAAAAATCCAGATGGTGAATCAACAGGATAGTTGCCCTGAAAGCAGAGCGCACAGTGTAGCCGTTTTATCGCGCAAGCGGTATGCCGCAATTATACTGCGTGCTATTCGAAGGTGTTGCTGTTGGCTAACATTTCGGTGGAGTTCCTTGCGGTGGTAGATAGCGCAGTGGGTCAAGTGCGGTGGCACGGTAGCGTATTTGGAAGTGCAATTTTAAGGTGTTCGTTCCGGTGCTCCCCATTGTTGCTATTTTTTGCCCAGCTTTCACATCCTGCGCATTTTTTACTAACATGACATCGTTATGTGCGTAAGCCGTAATAAAATCATTGCTGTGTTTGATCATTATTAAGTTTCCATAACCGCGCAATTGATTCCCTACATACACTACTCGCCCTTTGGCCGATGCATATACGGGTTGCCCGCGTTTACCCGCAATATCAATGCCTTTGTTGCCACCATCAGCACCGGAATATTTTGATATTACCTGGCCGTTAGTTGGCCAGAACCAGCAACGATTAGTTCCTGGCGGCGGAACTGTTTGAGTGATAACGCGGTTTGAAGATTTACGCTTGGTAGAGGTTAGTCGCCCTGATGAAGCGGAACTGCTGAGCTGAATTTTTTGCCCAACGTCCAGTTTATAGGGGGGGCGGAGTTTGTTAAGGCGAGCAAGAACACTCACTTCGCTGTTACTGATCCATGCGATAAAATAAAGTGTATCGCCTCGTTGAACGGTATAGGTTTTATCGCTGTAACTGCCTTTCGGTAGCGTGGCATAGTCACGTTTAGATTTGTTTGAACAGCCCGCTAACAGCAAGATAGCGATTGCATATAATGCTAATCGTGGCCACAACTGCATTCTACTCCTCGCGTTCAAGAGGTTTCCTTTATCATCGTGATATCAAACTTACTTCAGCCCACTACATTACTCTTTGAATGATAAGCGTCAAAAGCCTGAACAACCCTATTACTGTGGCCAATTTTAGTTGACCACTATATCTTATGAATCAGCCTGCTTGCCAATGACGGGACGCCCTGCTGGCTCTTGACGCGGTAGTGGTGTTAATGGATTTCAGAAACATTTTAGACGTTGAACAGAAAGTTCATTACGTCGCCATCGTTCACGATGTACTCTTTACCTTCTGAACGCATTTTACCCGCTTCTTTTGCGCCTTGTTCACCCTTGTAGGTGATGAAGTCGTTAAAGGCGATGGTCTGTGCGCGGATAAAGCCTTTTTCAAAGTCGGTGTGAATTTTACCCGCAGCCTGTGGTGCAGTAGCGCCGATGGGGATAGTCCAGGCGCGAACTTCTTTGACGCCTGCGGTAAAGTAGGTTTGCAGATTCAGCAATTCATAACCGGCACGGATCACACGGTTAAGGCCGGGTTCTTCAATACCCAGTTCGGCCATAAATTCAGCGCGATCAGCATCTTCCAGCTCTGCGATATCGGACTCAACAGCAGCACAGACCGCAACCACGACAGAACCCTCGGCTACGGCAATAGCACGCACTTGATCCAGATATGGGTTATTTTCGAAACCATGTTCATTGACGTTCGCAATGTACATGGTTGGCTTCAGGGTTAGGAAGCTCAGATAACGGATAGCGGCTTTATCTTCTGCAGTCAGGTTCAAAGCACGTAGCATGCCGGCATTCTCTAAATGGGGCAGACACTTTTCCAGTGCTTCCAGTTCAGCTTTTGCGTCTTTATCGCCGCCTTTTGCTTTTTTCTGAACACGATGGATAGCACGTTCACAGGTTTCCAGATCGGAGAGCGCCAGTTCGGTATTGATAGTATCAATATCATCAACCGGATCAACTTTACCCGCTACGTGTATGATGTTGTCATTTTCAAAACAACGCACAACGTGACCAATAGCCTCAGTCTCACGGATATTGGTCAGGAATTGGTTGCCCAAGCCTTCACCTTTGGATGCGCCTTTTACCAGACCGGCAATATCTACAAATTCCATTGTGGTGGGCAGGATACGTTGAGGTTTAACGATCTCTGCCAGTTGTTCCAGACGCGAGTCCGGCATTGGTACCACACCCGTATTGGGTTCAATGGTACAGAACGGGAAGTTGGCTGCTTCAATACCCGCTTGTGTCAACGCGTTGAACAGAGTGGATTTACCCACGTTAGGCAGACCCACGATACCGCATTTGAATCCCATATTTCACATCACCTTAAATAACTTATAAATCAACACATTATACTTTTTTGTGCCGATGTAATGAAAATTTATGCCGCCATTATACACATAATGACGATTTTTCTCGATCACGCCTCTGTTCCCTGAGGTTTTTGGCGGGTGTCCGATAATAAACCATTTCGATGGCAGCCTACATCATGCCAGATAACACTAATTTAACTGATTGTTTTTAAATGGTTAATGGTTATTTTATAGGGAAATAAGGTAATGACTTAAATGTGTGAGTGACAAGAGGGTACGCAGGGCATTAATGCCCTGTGCAATAAGAATGAATAAGAACGTAAAAATGGGTTCCCCAATCCAGGTCAAGGTGCAGGAGAGTGAGAGCGACTTATGCTTTTGTCTTAAAGGAGTGCAGGCGATTCATGGCCTTGGTCATATCTTCTTGCAGCAGCACTTCAGTACAACGAATAGATTCGTCAATAGCATTATCAATTAACAATTGCTCGCTGGCGGGGGGCTTACTCAAAACAAAACCGGTAACTTTACTTTTATCGCCAGGATGCCCAATACCGATACGTAAGCGATAGAAATTCGGGTTATCGCCCAGTTTGCTCTGAATATCTTTTAGACCGTTGTGTCCGCCATTGCCGCCGCCCAATTTTAATTTGGCGAAGCCGGGTAGAATATCCAGTTCATCATGGGCGACTAAAATTTCTTCCGGTAGGATTCGGTAGAACCCCGCCATTGCTGCGACAGCCTTGCCGCTGAGGTTCATGAACGTTGATGGTACCAGCACACGAACGTCCTGACCCGCAAGGTTTAACCGTGCGGTGTAACCGAAGAATTTAGGCTCTTCTTTCAGTGATTGGTTGTGGCGCTCAACCAATAAATCTACATACCAGGCACCCGCATTGTGTCGGGTTTGGGCATATTCAGCGCCCGGATTTGCCAGCCCAACGATTAGTTTAATGCTACTCACGTTGTCATTCGCTATTACTAAAGGGATTAAAGAGTCACAGTTTACCCGTCATGGCGCGTAATAACAAAAACAAGCGTCATTGGCAGGGTGTTGCTAAAGTAAAAGGGCGGTATGAGTTTGCTGGGAGTAAATAGTTAGAAAGATGAATAATATATCAAATTATAACTCAATTTATATGCTAATTGTCTCGATAATGTAATGATTTTCTGAAGTAACTGCCAGATATGGTTATAAACGCAATACCTTTATCGCCAGCTTGACTATACTTTATTGTTAATTAGAGATAAATAATCGCATTAAGCAAGCCAAAGCGGAGGTGGCATATGAAACGTAAAAACGCAGCAGTATTCGGTAATGTGTTGATGGGGTTGGGTTTGGTCGTCATGGTCAGTGGAGTAGGCTATTCAATTCTGACTGAAATCACCGAACTTGGCTTATCGCAGTTCTTTGCCCACGGTGGGCTGATGAGCATTTTTATCGGTGCATTATTATGGCTGGTTGGTGCTCGTATTGGTGGCCGTGAACAAGTGGGTGACCGCTATTGGTGGGTTAAGCACTTTGATAAACGTTGCAATAGTGACCAACGTCACTCATAACATCTGATAAGCAAGTGTTACCTTCGGCGCATAAATCAGCCATAACTCGTTTTCACAACCCTAGTTGAGTTAATGTTCAGGAGGCGTAAATGGCGGTTCAAAAATCGATCGATCAAGAATTCACTGACCAAAAACAGCAAACCCGTTGTCGCACCTGCTTCAACGGGTTTTTCTTTACCTGCTACTGATTAATGCTCAAACATCGCAGAGATGGACTCTTCATTGCTGATACGACGGATGGCTTCAGCCAACATGCCAGACAGTGTCAGGGTACGTACGTTCTTCAACGCTTTAATTTCAGATGACAACGGAATAGTGTCACAGACAATCACTTCATCAATGACTGAGTGCTTAATGTTTTCAGTCGCATTGCCGGAGAAGATCGGATGAGTTGCATAGGCGAATACCCGCTTGGCACCGCGTTCTTTTAGAGCCTCTGCCGCTTTACACAAAGTACCACCTGTGTCAATCATATCGTCAACCAACACGCAGTCACGGCCGGCAACGTCACCAATGATATGCATTACCTGAGAAACGTTAGCGCGTGGGCGGCGTTTGTCGATAATGGCCATATCGGTGTCGTTCAACAACTTTGCAATAGCCCTGGCACGGACGACGCCACCAATGTCTGGCGAGACAACTATGGGGTTTTCCAAATTCTGCTGCAACATATCTTCCAGCAGGATTGGGCTACCAAAGACGTTATCTACTGGAACATCAAAGAAGCCTTGGATTTGTTCAGCATGAAGATCTACTGTTAATACGCGGTCAACCCCGACACTTGAGAGAAAATCAGCAACAACTTTGGCAGTAATGGGCACACGGGCTGAACGTACGCGGCGATCCTGGCGAGCGTAACCGAAGTAAGGAATAACAGCAGTAATACGTCCTGCGGAGGCGCGACGCAGCGCATCAATCATGACAACCAGTTCCATCAGGTTATCGTTGGTTGGTGCGCAGGTGGACTGGATGATGAAAATATCACCACCGCGTACATTTTCGTTGATTTGCACGCTCACTTCGCCGTCGCTAAAACGACCTACGGCGGCGTCACCAAGGCTGGTGTACAAACGGTTGGCAATACGTTGTGCTAGTTCCGGGGTGGCGTTACCAGCAAAAAGCTTCATATCAGGCACGGGAAGAACCTCAGGCATGCGTCCAGAGAAGATATTGTCATATCAGTAATCAAGGGCGATTAATCATACCGATTGCAATATACATACGGGTATTTAAATCCAAAACAGCATTGTTAACCGGTTTTCAATCCAGTGAGACAGTTATTTTCATAACCAAAGGCCAGTGGAGCTATTACCTTAACCTCTTTTGACCCTTAGATCGTTATCTGTGCTCACGTCGTTCAAATTTCCCAGAGCGTAATACCTGATGCAGTGGTGAAATATTCACGCCACGCGCAACAAAACCATGTAGCCACTCTGGGGCAATATTTAACACCTGTCGAGCCGATGTTTCAGTATCGAATTCTGCAAACAGACAAGCACCGGTACCGGTAAGGCGTGACGGAGCGTATTCTAACAGCCATGAAAGAGCCTGTTCAACCTCGCGAAAACGTTTTCTTGCGATCGGTTCGCAGTCATTTGCGTACGGAGTGCTTAAAAGCGCCGCCAGTGGGCGAACTGGCGTATTTTTTTTTAATTCAGGATCGGAAAAAATAATGTGTGTTGGGATGCTTACATCGGGGTGAACAACCAAATACCACTTCTCTGCCGGTTCTGCTGGGTACAATTCTTCGCCAATACCCTCCGCGAAAGCAGCATGACCGCGAACAAATACCGGCACATCGGCACCCAATGACAAGCCAAGGGTGGCTAATTCGTCATCCGAAAAACCACATTGCCACAGCGTATTGAGTGCGACCAACACGGTTGCTGCATTTGAGGAACCACCCCCCAGACCTCCGCCGATTGGCAGGCGTTTATCAATACTGATATCCGCGCCGCGTGGTGTTTTATGATGACCTGACTGCCTTTGCAGTAATCGTGCTGCTTTAACGATTATGTTTTGCTCATTTTCCACCCCCTTGACGGGCGTTAATAAACGAATCTGTCCATCACTGCGAGGCACGATTGTTAGTTGATCACCATAATCAAGAAACTGAAACAGCGTTTGTAACTGATGATAACCGTCGGTTCGCTGCCCAGTGATGTAAAGAAACAGGTTCAATTTTGCTGGGGATGGCCATAAAACTTGACGGTAGTTGATCATATTATTTGACAGTCCAGTTATCCATTTTCAGTTTGATACGCTGCCCGCCCTGATTCAACTCGAGACGGCCAGGTAATGATGGCGTGACTCTGGTATTGTATTCCTGATAATCGACTACCCACGTCACACCGTTTTGTTTGTAAGTTAGCTGCTTCAGTCGGTATTTATTGTCAAGTGTGAAGTCAGTGGTATCACCGGGCAAGCCGAGTATCCATTGGCGTAGGCTTTCCATGGGAATCGACATCCCGGTCAGCGTTTGAATCATTTTTTGCGGATCGTCACTGATATGGCGTTTACCATTACTATCAGTTAGTTGTGCCATACCTGGTTGCACCACTAATTCCAGTTCGGTGCTACCCAACGGGTTAGTTAGCAACAAGCGATAACGTGCAGGGGAGGTTTGCTGCCAGAAGAAACGCGCATAAACCTTCTGTTTGTCAGAAATATAAGCAAAAGCGCCACGGGTCTGGAATTGCGCCAGTTGTTGTAATTGTTGTTCATGCTGACGCCATTGTGGCGATGTTGGACTGGTTGCCGGGCCGATGGGTGGCGTGGTGCTACAGGCAGCCAGCAACAGAGTGGCTAAAGGAAGCAGGCGATAAAAACTGACTTTATACATCGGCATATGGGTATAAATCCTATCGGCCACAGGACTTTCACCGGCGGCGCATTTTTGATGGGGGTCATTTTACCGTTAACTCATCATAATTGATAAAAAAATCATTTGATAGGTTATCCGACAAATCGGCATCCAAGGGGATTGACGCTATTGGGCTGAATGCCGGGCGTCAATATCTTGTTCAGTTTTGTGCCGGAGGTAAGCCATATTATTGTACAAGAAATGACCAATTCTTGATCATAATTTATGATAATACTTAGGATAACGCACTGTGACTTTTATTGATCTCGCGCATCAAGTAGAATGCGGTTCAGACGAGAATCCATACTAACATCAGTATTACTCGAAGCCGTTCACATGACTCTGCTTGCATTAGGCATTAACCACAAAACTGCTCCTGTATCGTTACGTGAGCGGGTGAATTTTTCACCGGAATCGATCGATCAGGCGCTCGCCAGCTTGCTCCAACAGCCGTTGGTGCAAGGAGGGGTTGTATTATCTACATGCAACCGGACGGAGCTATACCTTAGCGTAGAACGGCAAGAAAATCTGCAAGAACAATTGATTATCTGGTTGTGCAGTTATCATAGAATTAGCCCGGATGAGGTGAAAAAAAGTCTCTACTGGCACCACGGCAATGATGCTGTTAGCCATTTAATGCGGGTTTCCAGCGGGCTGGACTCACTGGTACTAGGTGAACCCCAAATTTTGGGGCAGGTGAAAAAAGCTTTTGCTGAATCTCAGCGTGGCCAATCACTGGCTGGTGAGCTGGAGCGTTTATTCCAGAAATCCTTCTCAGTTGCCAAACGGGTTCGTACCGAAACTGAAATTGGTGCCAGCGCCGTTTCGGTAGCCTTTGCTGCCTGTACACTGGCCCGGCAAATTTTCGAATCACTGGCTGAACTGAGTGTGTTGCTGGTTGGGGCAGGCGAAACCATTGAATTGGTTGCACGTCATCTGCATGAACATCAGGTCAAACATATGATGATTGCTAACCGTACGCGTGAACGCGCGCAGGCATTGGCGACAGAAGTGGGGGCTGAAGTGATTACTTTGCCTGAAATTGATGCGCGCCTGGCAGATGCCGACATTATTATCAGTTCGACGGCCAGCCCATTGCCTATTATTGGTAAAGGGATGGTTGAGCGTGCGTTGAAAAGCCGTCGTAATCAGCCAATGCTGTTTGTGGATATTGCCGTGCCACGGGATATCGAACCGGAGGTGGGTAAATTGTCTAATGCCTATTTATACAGTGTTGATGATTTACAGACGATTATCCAGCACAATATCGCGCAACGTCAGGCAGCGGCCATTCAGGCGGAGACGATAGTGCAACAGGAAAGCATGAATTTTATGGCCTGGCTACGTTCGCAGGGGGCGGTTGAAACTATTCGTGATTATCGCTCTCAGGCTAGGCAAGTTGGTAGCGAAATGACCGGCAAAGCATTGGCGGCGATTGCACAGGGCGCTAATGTGGAACAGGTGATAAACGAGCTGGCCCACAAACTGACCAATCGCCTGATTCATGCTCCTACTAAATCCCTCCAGCAAGCCGCCAGCGATGGCGATATGGAGCGGTTACAATTATTACGCGACAGCCTTGGGCTGGATCAGCACTAGTTTCCTCTAATTTAACAGGATCTAATACCACGGATGAAGTCTTCTATTGTTGCCAAACTGGAAGCGTTACAAGAGCGCCACGAAGAAGTGTTGGCACACCTCAGCGATGCCAGCGTTATTGCCGATCAAGACCGTTTCCGTGCGTTATCTCGTGAATATGCGCAATTGACGGATGTCACCCGCTGTTTTAAAGAGTGGCGCAGGGTGCAGGATGATATCGAAGCTGCAGTAATGATGCTGGAAGATCTTGAAATGCGTGAGATGGCGCAAGAAGAATTAAAAGAAGCCAAAGCGCGTAGTGAAGATCTTGAACAACAGTTACAAGTATTATTGCTGCCAAAAGACCCGGATGATGAGCGTGACTGCTTCCTGGAAATTCGCGCTGGTACCGGTGGCGATGAGGCTGCTATCTTTGCCGGTGACATGTTCCGTATGTACAGCCGTTATGCTGAAGCGCGTCGCTGGAAAGTTGAAATTATGAGTGCCAGTGATGGTGAGCATGGCGGTTATAAAGAAGTGATTGCCAGGGTATCCGGTGACGATGTCTATGGTCAGTTGAAGTTTGAATCTGGTGGTCACCGTGTTCAGCGAGTACCCGAAACCGAGTCACAAGGCCGTATTCATACCTCGGCGTGTACGGTGGCGGTTATGCCAGCAATTCCCGAGGCAGAAATGCCGGAAATCAACGCGGGAGACTTGCGAATTGATACCTTCCGCTCTTCCGGCGCCGGAGGCCAGCACGTTAACACCACCGACTCGGCAATCCGTATTACTCACATTCCAACTGGTATTGTGGTGGAGTGTCAGGATGAGCGTTCACAACATAAAAACAAAGCCAAGGCAATGTCAGTGCTGGGTGCACGTATCCGTGCTGCTGAAGTGCAAAAACGCCAGTTGGCTGAAGCTTCTGAGCGCCGCAACCTGTTGGGTTCAGGTGATCGCTCTGATCGTAACCGAACCTATAATTTCCCACAAGGTCGGGTAACGGACCATCGTATCAACCTGACACTTTATCGTCTGGATGAAGTGATGGAGGGTAAACTGGATATGCTGATCCAGCCGATTGTACAGGAATATCAAGCTGACCAGCTCTCTGCATTGTCTGAGCAAGACTAATGGATTATCAACATTGGCTGTCGTTAGCCGTGGCCCGTTTCCGCCACAGTGATAGCCCAAAGCGCGATGCCGAGATACTGCTGAGTTTTGTCACGGGGCGGCCACGAACTTATCTGCTGGCGTTTGGCGAAACAGGGTTGACAGCAGAACAATTGCCGGTATTAGAGGAGTTGGCTCAACGGCGCGAGCAGGGTGAGCCGATTGCGTATTTGGTTGGCGAGCGCGAATTTTGGTCTTTGTCACTGAGTGTCTCGCCCGTTACGCTGATCCCACGTGCGGATACCGAGTGTTTGGTTGAACAAGCCCTGATTCACCTCCCCGAAACACCCTGCCGTATCTTGGATTTAGGCACCGGTACTGGTGCTATTGCGCTGGCGCTGGCCAGTGAGCGCCCTGACTGCGTTGTTATCGGTGTTGATATCAAAACTGACGCTGTGGTGTTGGCTCGCCATAATGCTGAAAAGCTTGCTATCAATAATCTGCATTTTCTGCCAGGTAGTTGGTTTGAACCGGTAAATGGTCGTTTTACCCTTATCGCCAGTAATCCGCCCTATATTGATGCCAATGATCCTCATCTCAAACAAGGGGATGTTCGCTATGAACCGTTTAGCGCACTGGTAGCACCCAAAGAAGGTATGGCTGATCTGGGAGCGATTATTCGTCAGGCGCCGGCATATCTGCTACCCAGTGGCTGGCTAATATTGGAGCATGGCTGGCAGCAAGCGAAAGCGGTGCAGAACTTGCTAAAAGAAACGGGATTTAGCGCTGTAACCACATATAAAGATTATGGGAATAATGATCGAGTGACTCTGGGACAATGGATCGCATTTTGAGAAAATACCCGTTTAACACCAGCGTGTTTTGTCTTAAAAAAGAACGACGAATCATTAACCTATAACAGGGAAGCAAAAATCATGTCGGTTGGTTACATCGCGATGAAGTATTTGCATTTACTCACAGCGGCAATCAGTATTACCCTGTTTTTAATGCGTTATTTCTGGAAATGCCGCGATTCAGCTATGATGGAAAAACGTTGGGTAAAAATAACACCGCATGTCAATGATACCCTGCTGCTTGTCAGTGGTAGCGTTCTTATTTTTGTGACCGGATTTTATCCTTTCAATCCGCAAGGAACATGGCTGACTGAAAAGTTATTTAGCGTTATTATCTATATCTTGCTTGGCTATGTAGCATTAGGTAAGCAAAATAGCCAGAATATTCGCTGGCTTGCTTTTATACTCGCACTGGGTTGCCTGTATCTGGTTGTCAAACTGGCAACAACTAAATTACCACTGCTGATGGGATATTTATGAGTAGCATTGCTGATTTCGAATTTAACAACGCATCCCTGTGTGATGGGGTGCTACTGGTTACCCAAACGATTCGACAAAATTTTCCGCTGGTTGATGTACGCAAAAAGCTGCAACAGCTTGTTGATGATGCGCGCGCGGCTATGCCTGCCGCTCTCAATCAGGATCAGCAATTAGACGTGCTTATCGACGTGTTCTACCGCCAATGGAAGTTTGGCGGTGCTGGCGGAGTTTACCGTTTATCTGATGCTATCTGGTTGGATAATGTGTTGGATAAGCGCCAGGGGACGCCAGTTTCTTTGGGGATTATTTTCCTGCATATCGCCCATCAGTTGGGCTTACCGCTGATGCCGGTTATATTCCCAACTCAGTTGATTCTTCGGGCCGATTGGCTAGACGAAGAAATGTGGCTAATCAACCCACTGAACGGTGAAACGCTCAATGAGCACGTGCTTGAAGTGTGGATTAAGGGTAATATGGGGTTGAGCACTGAACTGGAAGATGAAGACTTAGAAGAAGCAGAAAATACTCTGATAGTGCGTAAAATGCTCGATACGCTTAAGGCGGCTCTAATGGAAGAGAAACAGATGGAGTTGGCATTACGTGCCAGTGAAGCGGTGTTGGCATTTGATCCTGATGACCCTTATGAAATTCGCGATCGTGGTCTGATTTATGCACAGCTAGATTGCAATCATATCGCTATTTCTGATTTAAGCTATTTTGTTGAACAGTGCCCGGAAGACCCTATTGCCGAAATGATCAAGATGCAGATCCACTCTATTGAACAGCAGCGAGTGATATTGCATTGATCTTTTTTCTATAGTGGTTATATAGGCAACTCCATCAGCCCATAATCCGTTGTAATCAAGATTTATTTTCGTTTTATAAAGGTACTGGTGTGGAACAAAAAATAGTTAAGATTGGCGATATCGACGTGGCAAACAACAAGCCTTTTGTGCTGTTTGGTGGTATGAATGTGCTTGAGTCGCGTGATCTGGCGATGCGAATCTGCGAACATTACGTAACGGTAACCCAGAAGCTCGGCATCCCTTATGTGTTTAAAGCCTCGTTCGACAAAGCCAACCGCTCTTCAATTCATTCTTACCGTGGCCCTGGCCTGGAAGAAGGACTGAAAATCTTTCAGGAACTGAAACAGCAATTTGGTGTGAAAGTGATCACCGATGTGCACGAAATAAGCCATTGCCAGCCAGTTGCTGAGGTCGTTGATGTTATCCAGTTACCGGCATTTCTTGCCCGCCAAACTGATTTAGTTGAAGCGATGGCGAAAACTGGCGCGGTTATCAACGTGAAAAAACCTCAGTTTGTTAGTCCTGGCCAGATGGGCAACATTGTTGAAAAATTCAAAGAAGCCGGTAATGCCCAGGTTATTCTTTGTGACCGTGGCAGTAATTTCGGTTATGACAATCTGGTGGTTGATATGCTGGGTATCAATGTGATGGTAAATGCGACAGGCGGCCATCCGGTGATTTTCGACGTGACTCATGCATTGCAGTGTCGTGACCCGTTTGGTTCTGCATCGGGTGGCCGCCGGGGGCAAGTGGCTGAATTAGCACGCGCTGGTATGGCTGTAGGCTTGGCTGGTCTGTTTGTTGAAGCGCATCCGGATCCAAACGGTGCTAAATGTGACGGCTCGTCAGCACTACCATTGGTTAAATTAGAACCATTCCTGGTGCAGATGAAAGCCATTGATGATTTAGTGAAGTGTTTTCCAGTGCTCGATACCAGTAAGTAATAGCCTTGGTACTTGTTATTACAGCGGTGTTAGCAGCTTTCACTTACCCGAATCACTGACCATCGGAGTTCATTCGTTTGCTGCTTTGCTGTAATGCCAATTGCTTTAGGCATAGCGTATGGTGATTGTTGTAACGCCTTAAAAAGGCAGTGTATTTATTTGCACTGCCTTTTTTGATCGCTGAAACCGCTATTTCGCGGCAAATGCCATCAATGCTTCCGGCAAAGGCCCGTAGAAGCTCAGTTTTAACAGGTTGCATCGGCAGTTATATTGTAGCCCCTCCGGTTTTTAGTACCACAGCTATTGAGACTTTCCGGCCAATTTTCTGTCAAATATCGAATTTCTGACAATGCCTTAAACAGATTGTAGTGGCCAACGAAAATTCAGGGCTGAGTAGCGAGCACAGCTAACACACCTGTATGTTGAAGGATGACGAGTGTAATCATATAAGAAAAATGGCACGTGACTTATAAGTAAAAAATGCGCTTTCTACCTGATTTATTGTGAGGTCAGTGTGCGTTAATTTCAATGCTAACGGGTTACATAATCAACGATATTTCAGTCACAGTTTAGCTCGTTCTGTTTAGAGAAAACATACCAAGGTGATTTAAAAATGGATTGACCACAAATTTTAAGGCTGGATTTTCATCGTGCAGATGAAGCCTGGTCACAGGGCCTGTTGGCTATAGAGAGAAAAGTAACAATTAGCGCATTGAATCAGAAGCTGACTGTGGCCAAATCAGTTTTAACAAAACATCACATGACAATTTCTAACAAGCACAAATACTCTTTTTGAGCCACTATTACCACCAAGATAAGTAAGAGAAATAGTACATGGAAAAACCACTAGCGGGAAAAAATATCTTAGTCGTGGAGGATGAAACAGTCTTCCGCACCGTGATCGCAGGTTTCCTGAGTTCACTTGGTGCCAAAATATATCAGGCGGCGAATGGTCTGGAAGCATTGAACCAACTGAAAGTTCAATCTGTGGATTTGATCCTTTGTGACCTGGCCATGCCTGAAATGGGTGGGATCGAGTTTGTTGAACGCTTACTTACTCAAGGGAGCAAGATCCCTGTATTGGTTATATCGGCGACAAATAAGATGACTGACATTGCTCAGGTGATGCGGTTAGGGGTGAAAGATGTATTGCTGAAACCAATCATGGATTTTAATCGATTACGAGAAGCGGTATTGGCATGTTTGTATCCTGTGCTATTTATGTCTCCGGCTATCGAAGAAACTGAACTTATTCAGGACTGGGAAAGGTTGCGCAAAAATCCTCATAAAGCCGCACAGTTATTAAAGCAATTACAGCCTCCGGCACAACAAACCATCGCTCGCTGCCGAATCAATTACCTTCAATTGACCATGATTGAACAACCAGGTTTGGTTCTTGATATTGCCGCATTGTCTGATAAAGATTTAGCTTTCTATTGCCTGGACGTAACCCGAGCAGGAGATGATGGTATTTTGGCCGCATTAATGTTACGGGTATTATTTAATAGCATATTGCAAGAACATTTGGCTCATCAGCAGCAGCGTTTGCCGCAAATGTCATCTTTACTTAAACAGGTTAATCAATTATTAAGGCGTACTCACCTGGGGGGACAATTTCCTTTGCTGCTTGGCTATTATCATGTTGAATATCAGAATTTAATTCTGGTTTCAGCCGGTTTACATGCCAATGTCAATGCAGGGAAAAACCAAATTAAACTCAGTAATGGTGTGCCTTTGGGAGCGTTGAAAATGGCATACCTAAATCAGATTAGCCAACGCTGTGATGCCTGGCAATGCCAGGTGTGGGGAGGAAGAAGCAGTTTAAGATTAATGCTTTCATCTAACGAGTAGTTTTTTTAGGCTGTGCCAGCCTGTAAATAGTTCATATATTTTATCAATTTTCTTCTTTTGCTTCTTTCTATATAAATGATTCTGTAACGAAGCGTCGAAATAAATATTATTTGTTTCAATCTATGTATATGTGCAAGATACCTGAAGTATTGCTTGATATACTTTATCCTTACGTTGATGTTGAGAATTTTTATCAGTTTTATTATTTGCCAGCAATAAATAAGAGTGTGCTTCCTCAGGCAAAATTAAGGTTAATTTCTGATAATAACTAATACATATCTCTTATTGAATTTAAACTCGGGGATTGATTGAATGAAGGTTACAGTTTTTGGTATTGGTTATGTGGGGCTTGTCCAGGCGGCTGTCCTTGCTGAGGTTGGTCATGACGTCCTTTGCATTGATGTCGATGCCAGGAAAGTTGCTGATCTACAGCAAGGCCGTATCGCTATTTTTGAACCAGGCTTGGCGCCATTGGTTAAAGAAAATTATGAGGCTGGTCGCCTTCAATTCACAACCGATGCTCAGGCAGGTGTTGCACACGGTACTATTCAATTTATTGCGGTTGGTACTCCACCTGATGAAGATGGTGCTGCTGATCTTAAATACGTACTGGAAGTTGCCAATACCATCGCCAAATATATGGATGCACCAAAGATTATTATTGATAAATCGACCGTTCCCGTTGGGACGGCAGATAAGGTGCAAAAAACGATCCAGGCTGTTTTACAACAGCGTGGAGAGAACATTAAATTTAATGTGATATCAAATCCGGAATTTCTAAAAGAAGGAGCAGCAGTTGCTGACTGTAAACGCCCTGAACGTATCGTTATAGGTACTGATACTGATGACATCACCGTGATCAATTTAATTAGCGAGTTATACGAACCCTTTAATAGAAACCACGATCGGATGTTAATTATGGATATCCGTAGTGCTGAGCTGACCAAATATGCAGCAAACGGTATGCTTGCAACAAAAATCAGCTTCATGAATGAGATTGCTAATATTGCCGAGAGATTAGGTGCTGATATCGAAAAAGTACGGCAAGGCATTGGTTCGGATTCACGGATTGGCTACCATTTTATCTATTCTGGTTGTGGTTATGGGGGTTCCTGTTTCCCAAAGGACATACAAGCGTTAATTCGTACTGCGGAAGATTATGACTATCAACCTCAACTCTTACAAGCGGTAGAAAAAATTAATAATCAACAAAAGTATAAGTTGACCGAATTCATTGAACATCATTTTGATTCAAAATTGGCAGGGAAAACATTTGCACTTTGGGGATTAGCATTTAAGCCTAATACTGATGATATGCGAGAGGCTCCAAGCCGGATTTTAATGGAAACCTTATGGGAGGCTGGAGCCATTATTCAGGCATATGATTCAGAGGCCATGGATGAGGCTCAGCGTATTTATGGTGTACGAGATGACCTGAAATTAGTGGGTACAAAAGAGTCGGCGTTACAGGGAGCTGACGCTTTGGTTATTTGCACTGAATGGCAGAGCTTTAGAGCACCTGATTTTGATGTAATTAAGTCGCAGTTAACGCACCCCGTTATTTTTGATGGGCGTAACTTATATGACCCCGAGCGTTTAAATAGTCGCGGGTTCACTTATTATGGTATTGGGCGTGGCGCTTCGATTAAGCGAGCATCATAAGCCCAAAAAGATGATTTTACCTGTTGAGCACAAAAATTAAATTGGTTGTTTTTTGTGCTTAATCTTGTTGGCTGCTTTGTTAACGTTGGATTATATTCATCATAGTTTAAGATGCATGTTCATTGGCTGTTTTCAATAACCTGAATCACTTACTTATGTAAGTGATTCAGACTTATCTCGCTTGCTGCCTTTTTGCATCTGGACGTTTTTTTGGTATATATCGTTAAGCGACTTAGTGTGGTAGTTATATCTATTATTGTATAACTATAAATTAGCAACGTATTCTTATTAATTTGTCATCAACGTGATAACAGAGCGTGAGTTATAAAAAATAAAATATTTTGGTAACTGGTTTATTAATCGTTTATATGTTAATTCATCGGTATGGCAATATGCATTTCTAACTGGGGGGTAAAAGAAAAATAAAAAAACACCCTCCGGTTAGCTTGAGGGTATTCTCATCGCAATAGTATAAATAAAACAATACTATTACAGCAGGAAATCATCCAGTGACTTGCCTTGCTCTTCAATAGCGTTCTTAATTA
>JBEGTQ010000047.1:0-6427 GCA_041179305.1 Pseudomonadota bacterium
GGCTGGCAGCAAAGTACCAAAAAAACAGTTGGATCAGCAGCGGAGTATTACGCAATAGTGCGCTGTAACCAATGGCAAGCCACCGCAGCCCTTTTAGCTCACTGTCTCTGGCCGCCGCCAGTAAAAAACCCAATAATGTAGCAGCGATTACCGTGCAGACTGAAATCCACAAGGTCAGCAGAAAACCATTCCACAGCCAACTAATATAGTGCGGAGCCAACAACCAATCAGTCAGATGATGTAGACTCATAGAATTTTAGGCCTATATCTGCCTGATACCTTAATAGCGTGTTTTTTTACGCGCACAATAAAATCCATTTAATTTTTACTCTTAACATACCGATGAACCATAACATCATAATACAACTCATTGATTTTGCTGGCAATAACAAATTCAGATAAACTTTTTTATAGTAAGGTCTACTACAAGTGTTATTCGGATGACAAATCAGCCAAGAGCAGGTTTGAACACCGCTAACACCTTGGTAACCCCAAGGGCGAAGGGTATAAATTAGGTTTTAGGCTGTTGATCCAATGGTGCAAATTTAAATGCACCACGCGGCTGGGCTGAGTTAGTTTCCGACCCGAACCAGCGGTTGTAAATTTTCTCTGCCTGACCGTCTTTTTCTAATTTAATCAATGTTTCGTTAACACTTGCCGTTAAACGGTCTTCACCTTTAGGAATGCCCACTGCCTGATATTCTTTGGTAATGCTGAAAGGTGAAATTTCAAAGTCCGCTTTTTGTGCCGCTGACAGGTTACCCAGCAGACCGACGAGTTTTGCATCATCTTGAGTGATAGCTTGAACGTTACCATTACGCAGGGCAGTGAATGCCAGTGGGGTATCATCGTAAGAAATCACTTTCGCCGTCGGGTAATGTTCACGCAGGGTAATTTCCTGAACGGTACCTTTATCAGCACCAATACGTAATTTACCGATATCTTCAGGTGTTTTTAACACGCCTTTATGAGCAATAAATTTCTGACCGGTTGCAAAATATGGCAAACTGAAGTTCACTTCTTTAGCGCGATCTTCAGTAATAGTGAAGTTGGCAGCAATTAAATCGACTTTTTTGGATGTCAGTAACGGAATGCGGTTAGCCGGATTGGTTGCTCGTAGTTGCAATTTCACCCCTAAATCCTGGGCGATAGCATTGGCGATATCCACGTCATATCCCACTAGTTTTTTAGTCTGTTGATCGATATAACCAAACGGCGGATTACTATCGAAAACAGCAATTCGCACCACACCAGACTGCTTTATATCATCCAGTTTATCAGCGTAAACTGCGCCAGAAAACGTCGTCAGTCCAGCTAACAGCATTAATGCTATTACGCTTTTTTTAGTGGCAAGAGACTGCTTCATGGGAAGATCCTAAGGTAATTGAAGTCTTGCAATA
This sequence comes from Pseudomonadota bacterium, assembly GCA_041179305.1. Lineage (GTDB taxonomy): Bacteria > Pseudomonadota > Gammaproteobacteria > Enterobacterales > Enterobacteriaceae > Yersinia. The sequence continues at coordinate 1,401 of JBEGTQ010000047.1, forward strand.
CTGATAAGTTATCAATTTTTCGATAGGCCAGGAAATAATATAAAACGATATGTTTATAACTAATTGGTCTCAGTGAATGAATCTCATTTTTTTGATAAAAATTCACTGGTTAAGGCGTTTTGGTGCAAAGGAGGAAGAAACACTAAAATAGCCCCCCAATCATGCCGTAACCTTCGACATGATTGCAATAAAAGAGGCTATTTCTCAGCATGATTAGAAAGCAATGCTTCTAAATCATCGCCACCAAGGTGGCGAAAGTCCTGACCTTTGACAAAATAGAAGATGAATTCACAAATGTTCTGACAGCGATCCCCAATACGCTCAATGGAACGCGCGCAAAACAGAGCCGTCAGCACACTTGGAATCGTTCTTGGGTCTCCCATCATATAAGTCATCAATTGGCGCACGATGCCTTCATATTCTTGATCGACCTTTTGGTCTTCACGATAAATTCGGATAGCTTCGTCTAAATCCATGCGGGCAAAGGCGTCCAGCACATCATGCAGCATCTGCACCGTATGGTGACCCAAAGACTCCAGGCTAACCAGCAAGGGCTGATGCTGATGAGAAAATTTCTCCAGCGCGGTACGGCAGATTTTATCCGCCACATCACCGATACGTTCAAGCTCAGAAATGGTCTTGATAATCGCCATCACCAGACGCAAATCACTGGCCGTCGGTTGACGTTTGGCAATGATACGCACACAGGCTTCATCAATGGCCACTTCCATCATATTGACCTTTTTATCGCCTGCAATGACCAGTTTCGCCAGCTCACCATCCTGATTATGCATGGCCGTGATCGCGTCAGACAATTGTTGTTCCACCAGCCCGCCCATCGTTAGCACTTGGGTGCGGATATGTTCAAGTTCTGCATTGAACTGGCCGGAAATATGTTTATTTAGATTCAGGTTATCCATAATACTTCCCGTACGTATATACGCGTTATCTTCCAAGGTGCAGGGGCGTTGACTGCGCTCGCTCACCCAAATCACTTACCGATGTAAGCTCATCGGGACTCTCTCGTTTACCGCCTTTCTGCACCTTGAAATTTATAGGGTATTACCTATCCCAAAGGCAATAGGCGAAATTGATGTGGTAAAATCAACCATAACGACCCGTGATATAATCTTCTGTCTGTTTTTGCTGCGGCGCAGTAAACAGGGTATCGGTATCACTGAACTCAATTAGCTCCCCCAGATACATAAATGCCGTATAGTCTGAGCAACGAGCCGCCTGCTGCATATTGTGCGTCACTATCACCACGGTATAATCCGACTTCAATTCGCTAATCAGTTCCTCGATGCGCCCAGTGGAGATAGGGTCAAGCGCCGAACAAGGCTCATCAAGCAATAATACCTCCGGGCGGATAGCGATACCACGGGCAATACACAAGCGCTGCTGTTGCCCACCAGACAAGCTATAACCGCTCTGGTGCAGTTTATCTTTGGTTTCATTCCACAGTGCTGCTTTGGTCAGTGCCCATTGTACGCGCTCATCCATACTGGAGCGGGACAGGTTTTCAAACAGCTTTACGCCAAAAGCGATGTTATCGTAAATCGACATCGGAAATGGCGTCGGTTTTTGGAAAACCATGCCAACTTTGGCGCGCAACAAAGCAATATCCTGCTTATCGGTCAGGATATTCTGACCATCAAGTAAGATATTTCCTTCCGCACGCTGATCCGAATACAACTGATACATTTTATTAAAAGTACGCAGCAAAGTAGACTTACCGCAACCTGATGGCCCGATAAATGCGGTAACCTGATTTTTGGCAATATCCAGCGAAATACGCTTCAGCGCATGGAACTTGCCATAGTAGAAGTTCAGATCGCGAACCTGAATTTTGCTGTTGTTGATGTCAGTAGCCATACTCATCAAGACTTTTCTCTTTTAGCCAATGCCGCCTTAGCCGCATTTTAAAATTTATTGGCGAATCGTTTTTTTCTTAGCCCATCCCTATTATTGAGAGCCAATTAATACGTTTTCTTCGCGAAAATAACCCGAGCCAGAATATTCAATAACAGAACGCACAGGGTGATTAACAACACCCCAGCCCAGGCCAGTTGCTGCCATTCGGTAAACGGACTCATGGCAAATTTAAATATGGTGACCGGCAAGTTAGCGATAGGTTGGCTCATATCGGTACTCCAGAACTGGTTGGAGAGCGAGGTAAACAGCAGCGGTGCCGTTTCGCCGGCAATACGAGCCACCGCCAGCAAAATACCGGTCAAAATACCTGAAATAGAGGCTTTCAGCGTAATGGCCGATATCATGCGCCATTTCGGCGTTCCTAGCGCGTAAGCCGCTTCACGCAAGCTATCTGGAACCAGCTTCAACATATTCTCGGTGGTGCGGATAACAATCGGCACTTGTAACAACGCCAATGCAATCACCCCAGCCCAACCGGAAAAATGCCCCATTCTGGCAACCACAATGGTGTAAACAAACAAACCCACAACGATAGATGGTGCTGATAACAAAATATCATTAATAAAGCGGGTGATTTCCGCCATCCAGGATTTACGGCCATATTCCGCCAGATAAATACCTGCCATGATACCCAGCGGCGTACCGATGACGGTGGCCCACAGAATTAACAAACCACTGCCCACAATGGCATTTGCCAGGCCACCACCAGCAGCATTGGGTGGCGGGGTCATCTCGGTAAACAGCGCCAGAGACATTCCACCAATCCCTTTGGTGATGGTGGAAAACAAAATCCACACTAACCAGAACAAGCCAAATGCCATCGTTGCCATCGAAAGTATCAAGGCAATACGGTTTTTTTGGCGACGCCAGGCTTGCTTTTTACAGCGGGTTTCCAGCAGCGTCGCATCACTCTGCATATCCATAGTCGCCATGTTAGCGCCCCTCTTTCTTAGCCAGACGCAAAATCATCAACTTCGATATTGCCAGCACGATAAAGGTAATAACGAACAAAATTAACCCCAACTCCATCAATGCTGCGGTATGTAAACCGGATTCCGCTTCAGCAAACTCATTCGCCAGTGCGGAGGTAATACTGTTGCCCGGCATAAACAGCGAGAAGTTGTCGAGTTGATAGGTGTTACCGATAATGAAGGTCACCGCCATTGTTTCACCCAAAGCACGACCCAACCCCAGCATCACACCACCGATAACACCATTTTTGGTGTAAGGCAGGACGATGCGCCAGATAACTTCCCAAGTGGTGCAGCCGATACCGTAGGCTGACTCCTTCATCATCACCGGTGTTTGTTCAAAGACATCACGCATCACTGCCGCAATGTAAGGAATAATCATGATTGCCAGAATGATTCCGGCAGCCAGAATACCAATGCCGAATGCCGGACCGGAAAACAGCGCTCCTACAATAGGAATGCCGGACATCACGTTGCCGACGGGTTCCTGAAAATAGTGGGCAAACAGCGGGGCGAAGACGAAAAGCCCCCACATACCGTAAACAATACTGGGAATAGCCGCTAATAACTCAATAGCTACACCCAGTGGGCGTTTTAGCCAATCAGGTGCCAGTTCCGTCAGGAATAGGGCAATACCAAAGCTAACCGGAACCGCAATAATCAGGGCAATAACCGAGGTGACAACGGTACCGTAAATCGGTACCAATGCGCCAAACTGCTCAGCCGGAGGATCCCATTCTTTGGTCCAAAGGAACGCAAAACCAAACTTTTCGATACTTGGCCAGGAAGCCACAATCAATGAAATGATAATGCCGCCTAGCAAAAATAGCGTAATCAACGCAGCCAGTTTAACCAGCGCACTGAAAATGATGTCACCGTATTGACTCGGTGCTTTGGTAGTCGGCTTATAAGCAGCCATAGACTCTCTTCTCATCCTACCCGTCATACTTCAAGCTGCATGTGCGTTGGCTGCTTTCGTTCACCCTGGTCACTTACCGGTGTAAGCTCCTGGAGATTTGCTCAATTGCCGCCTTCCTGCAACTCAAATTATTTAGGGTATATATTGAATCAATATTTTATAAATCATGGGTTGCCAGTAAATCAAAAGATTGGCTTACCGCTACTGTCTTTAATCTGCGTTTTCCAGGCAGCACGCACTTGCTCAACAACTTCTTTTGGTAATGTAGCGTAATCCAGAGCTGTGGCTTGTTCAGCACCGTTTTTGTATGCCCAATCAAAGAACTTCAAGACTTCAGTACCGTTAGCTGCATTTTTTTGCTCTTTATGCACCAGAATGAAGGTGGTTGAGGTGATTGGCCAAACATCATCACCTTGCTGATTGGTTAAATCTTGCGCGAAAGTTTTGCTCCAGTCCACACCGTTGGCCGCAGCGCTAAAACTGTGCTCCGTTGGGTTGACCGGCTTGCCATCTGCTGAAACTAATTTGGTATAAGCCAGGTTATTTTGTTTCGCGTAGGCATATTCCACATAACCAATAGCACCCGGCAAGCGCTGAACGAAAGCGGCAATACCGTCGTTACCTTTACCCCCCAAACCCGTTGGCCAGTTAACCGTAGAACCTGTCCCGACTTTCTCTTCCCACTGCGTATTCACTTTAGCCAGATAGCGGGTGAAGACGAATGAGGTACCCGAACCGTCAGCGCGGCGCACCACAGCAATATTTTTATCTGGCAATTTAACGCCTGGATTCAGTTTCACAATCGCGGGGTCATTCCACTTCTTCACATTGCCCAGATAAATATCACCCAGTGTTTTACCGTCTAACGTCAGTTCACCAGATTTAATGCCCGGGATATTCACCACTAATACCACGCCGCCAATGACTGTCGGGAATTGGAACAGGCCATTAGTAGCCAGCTTTTCGTCGGTCAATGGGGCATCAGAAGCACCGAAATCGACAGTATTGGCAATGATTTGTTTCACACCACCTGAAGAGCCAATCCCTTGATAGTTAACTTTGTTACCGGTTTCTTTCTGATAAGAATCTGCCCACCTGGCATACACCGGCGCGGGGAATGTCGCACCTGCACCTGTCAGGCTTGCAGCAGCGAACGTGGACACAGCGGTCACAGATAAAGTCGCTGCCACAATGCTGGCTAC
>JBEGTQ010000048.1:0-3035 GCA_041179305.1 Pseudomonadota bacterium
AAGAAGCGTAACTACTGATTTAAGCTGGATTAGGAATATCGATAAAAATAACCTCTAATTGATGCTGTGTAGCCAGCCATTCCCCCAGTGCTTTGATGCCATAACGCTCGGTTGCATGGTGCCCCGCCGCATAAAAATTCACGCCCATTTCACGGGCAATATGAATTGTTTGCTCAGAGACCTCGCCGGTTATGAATGCATCCACCCCAAATTCTGCTGCTTGCTGAATGTATCCCTGCCCACCGCCGGTACACCAGGCAATACGATGTATGTCAGCCGGTGCCTGAACGCCACAATGCAATACATTGCGATCCAGTATTTTTTCCAGACGTTCACGTAAAATCACCGCATTTAACGGCACGATGAACTCACCGTAAGGTAACAGTGATTCAATTTCGCCTAATACCTTAATGCCGAGTAATTTTGCCAGTTGTGCGTTGTTACCCAATTCCGGATGCGCGTCCAGTGGAAGATGGTAGCCATACAAATTGATATCGTTGGTTAACAATGTCTTCAGGCGATTACGCTTCATACCGCGCACGGCCATTGGTTCGTTTTTCCAAAAATAACCGTGATGAACCAAAATGGCGTCAGCCTGCTGCTGCACTGCCACATCTAATAGTGCCTGACTGGCAGTAACACCGGTAATAATGCGTTTTACCTCCGCACGCCCTTCAACCTGTAAACCATTAGGCGCATAGTCTTGAAAATCATAAATATTTAGCGTGTTATTAAGTAAGGTTTCCAGTTCTATATTACGCATTATGTCAATCTCGTTGAATAGATCCGCCGCTCTTTCAGGTGCGAGGGTGTGAGCGAGCTTAGCTAATACTCCTGCATCTTAAAAGGCAACGGATATGATTAAAAACGCTGGCTATCGCCTTGCTCCATAACGATAAATTTTATTCCCATATCATTACCCTGAGCCAGCTCGTCCGTAATCACTTTACGCACGTCCTGCCCCTGTTGCAGTGATGGTTTTATATGGCTGATCACCACCGGCAATCCTTTTAATGGCTGCCCCTCACCACTGAGTTTCTCCAGGTTTTTCAGTTCCTTCAGCAACCACTTAGGGTTCATATGACCATAGAGCTTGCCATCAACCACCTCATTTGGATACGAAACCTCAATAATCATCCCTTTGAGTTGCTGCTGCTTCACTTTTTCCGCCAGTTTACGCCACGCCGTATCCAGACTTTTTGACTTTTCTATTTCATCCGGGCCGGTATCGCCAAAATAGGCAAATGACTGATTATTGCTGCTGATCAGCAACATAGAAGAAGGTGACTTATCATGACTCAACGGAAACATCTCGCCGGTCAAACGCGTTAACCCCAAACTCAACGGTTGATTAGAACGCACCATTTGCATGCGGTATGTTCCCAGCCGGGTACCGCTACCACTGTCCGTAAAGTTAGGCCAGACACGCCAGTTAAAATAGTAGTTGCGCAACACATCAATGGTCTCAGCCGAGGCATAAATTGTTTTTTTGCTATCTTCCGGTGAACCCACAATCAAACCTGAGACATGATCAAGATGAGCATGACTGATGAAATAGCTATTGATACTTTGGCGAAAAATATAGCCCTGCCGGGTGAGTGGACCCGTCTTTTCCCCGGTCACATCAGAAAAATTGCCTTTATCTAATGCCCTGGCAATACCCGGAAATATTGATCCGGCATCCAGCGCCAGATAGAGCGGTTGGCTGTCATCACGAATCAGATAAGAGGTTAAATTACCATCGCTGCCACCCCCATCCACCCCCAGCGCTACCACCTCAAAACCCGCAGCAGCCAGTGAACTGTAAAGGCTAAACGGTAAAATCAACCCGGCATTAAGAACGTTACGAGTGATCTTATTGATGCATAAGGCAAGTTTAGTCAAAACATCGGTCAAAAACATGAAGGCTCCTTGTGATTAGGGTCCTTGCGGTTATGCCGCTTAGCGGCTTCAAATGCTGCCAGTGTAGCCAATCTGGCTAACTTATGATCTACCAGCGGAGGGGGGTAATCCAGATGTTGCCGTTGGCGCTGCGCCCAACGCCACGGCTGATGGATATCACTGTCTGGTACCACAGTCAGCTCAGGTAACCAATGACGAATAAAGGCACCGTCTTTATCAAAACGCTCTCCCTGCGTGGTGGGATTAAAAATACGAAAATAAGGAGCTGCATCAGTGCCCGTTGAGGCAGCCCACTGCCAGCCACCATTATTGGCTGCCAGTGAACCGTCAAGTAATTGTGACATAAAATAGCGTTCGCCCTGACGCCAGTCAATCAACAGGTCTTTAACCAAAAAACTGGCACTGATCATCCGCAGGCGATTATGCATCCAACCTGTTTGATTCAACTGCCGCATGGCCGCATCAACAATCGGATACCCTGTACGCCCCTGCTGCCAGGCGATTAATTGCAGTTCTGAGTGATTCCACATTACTGCATCGGTCCAATCGATAAAAGGATGATGCTGGCATAAACGCGGATAAGCCACTAACAAATGGCAATAGAAGTCACGCCAGATAAGCTCATTAAGCCAAGTGAAGGCACCGCTGTCGGGATTTTCCAGCCCGTCCGGGCACTCTGCACGCAAACGGTTAACGCATTGACGAGGCGATAAAACGCCGAGTACCAGATAAGGTGACAGGCAACTGGTACCCGAGACCGCGGGGAAATCACGTTGCTGCCGATAATCCTGCATTTTTTCACGACAAAAACTGCGCAGACGCTGAAGTGCAGCCTCTTCGCCGGCGGGGAATAAAATAGGATCAACCGGCTGTTGCGGATAATCAAATGGAAACAAAGGTAATAGCGTAGCGGCGGCCGCGTTGTCACGCGCTTTTGGTGCCGGAACACACTGACTATTGCTCATGAGCAATCGCTGGATAAAAGCGCGGCGAAACGGCGTAAACACTTTATACATTTCGTTATTACCGGTCAGGACACTACCCGGCGGCAATAATACGCTGTCATGAAAATGGTGGCAGGTGATATTTCTGTCGTTCTGCCCACAGTTGAACTGAGACGCCAGTGCATCGTC
>JBEGTQ010000049.1:0-12925 GCA_041179305.1 Pseudomonadota bacterium
CTGGGGCTTTAAGTTCCCTGAAGGAACGTTTAAGACGAAGACGTTGATAGGCTGGGTGTGTAAGTGCAGCGATGTATTGAGCTAACCAGTACTAATGATCCGTGAGGCTTAACCTTACAACACCGAAGGTGTTTTGAGTTTGAGAGAGATTTTGATTTTCAGCGATGATTCCAGATTGGATTGGCTGGCTGTGTAATTACATAGCGGGTTAATTGAAACAGAATTTGCCTGGCGGCGATAGCGCGGTGGCACCACCTGACTCCATGCCGAACTCAGAAGTGAAACGCCGTAGCGCCGATGGTAGTGTGGGGTCTCCCCATGCGAGAGTAGGACACTGCCAGGCATCAAATTTAGTCGTGCTGATATGGCTCAGTTGGTAGAGCGCACCCTTGGTAAGGGTGAGGTCCCCAGTTCGAATCTGGGTATCAGCACCAGTAATATGGGTTTAATTTTAAGAAATAGAAAAGAATTTACTTGGCGGCCATAGCGCGGTGGGACCACCTGACCCCATGCCGAACTCAGAAGTGAAACGCCGTAGCGCCGATGGTAGTGTTGGGTCTCCCCACGCGAGAGTAGGACACTGCCATGTATAAAATCAAGCAGATCCCCATGCCATAAGCATGGGGATCTGCTTTTTTGCTATCGACAAACAACGTTCAATAACAATAAAATATGAAGTTCTGGGTCTCTAATTTTGTGACCCCGCAACAGTGATTTGGGTTATAGAACTCAGCCAGCACACCCGTAACTTGAAAGATGATCAATATTTACCCTGCAAAGGGAAAATAACCTGAATATTCAAAAAAACTTTGTGGTACATAATTATTAATCTTATTTTTATAACAATATTCGATGATTTGTTGTTTACCGGTGACACCGGCCTTCCTATAAATACTTTGAGTTATATTGCAGACTGATCTCGGTGATAAATGGATATTTTTAGCAATTTCGTTGCTGGAAAAATTATGCAAAATATAAAACAAAACCTCCCATTCTCTTTTAGTAAATAACGCTGATGGCGGGGTAAAGACGAGTGATGTTGGCGTTTTTATTTTATTAAACCGGGTTAACATAATGTTTTGTACCGGTCTGTCATGACAAATAACCCCCTGAGATACTCCGTTCTCATCTATTAGCGGATATTTATCAACAAAATAAGGTGTGAGATAGGAGAGACCAAAATACTCATGTATTTCAAGCGTTGTTATGCGATCCTGTAATAACTCTACGGCGCGATCCTGTCTTTGAAATTCATCCTGAAACTCTGCGATTGGTGTGGGAATTTCACCATCTAATAGCCCTTCCAAACAATATTCATTAGGTAAATTGTATAATCTATTAACTCGATAATTTTCATAAATATACCGTGATTGATTGTCTTTTACTACCCAAGGTTCTGAACTTTTTTCCCAAAACCGTATTAATACCTCAAGTGAATTTGACAATGTTTTTTCCATTGTTGTTTTCTCCTTAAGTTTTATCTGCCTTTACCCTGAAAGATTATTCTTCAAGGGGAAAGGAACCTGAATATTCAAAAAGACTTTGGGGCACATAATTATTAATCTTATTTTCATAACAATATTCGATGATCTGCGGTTTACTGGTGACACCGGCTTTTCTATAGATATTTTGAGTTATATTGCAGACTGAACGGGGTGACAAATGGATCTTTTTAGCAATCTCGCTGTCGCTGCTGGAGAAGTTATGCAAAATATAAAATAATACCTCCCACTCTCTTTTGGTGAATAACGCCGATGGAGGGGTAAGGGTAAGTGATGCCGGTGCTTTTACTATTTTATTTAACTGGACTAACATTACATCTTGCACTGGTCTGCTATGATCAATTATCCCCTGGGATACACCATTTTCATCTATTAAGGGATATCTTTCACCAAAGCGAGGTGTGCAATAGGAAAGCCCACAGTATAACTGAATGTCAATTGCTGCTGTACGGTCTTGTAATAACTCGGTCTGCCGATCTTGTCTTTCAAATTCCTCGGCAAAGGCTGCTGTTGGTGCAGGAACTTCACCTTCTCTCAGCCCTTCCAGACAATATTTATCAGGTAAGTTGTATATTATATTAACTTGATGATTTGCATAAATATATCGTGACTGATTATCTTTTATCGCCCACAGATCTGAACTTTTTTCCCAAAACCGTATTAGTATCTCAAGTGAATTTGACAGCGTTTTTTCCATTGCTTTTTTCTCCTTAAACTCTATTTTATATGCCTTTACCCTGCAAGGGGGAAAGAACCGGGATATTCACAAAAACTTTGTGGCACATAATTATTGATTTTATTTTGATAACAATATTCAACGATCTGCGGTTTACTGGTAACACCGGCCTTTCTATAGATATTTTGAGTTATATTGCAGACTGATCGGGATGATAAATAGATTTTTTTAGCAATTTCGTTGCTGGAGAAATTATGCAAAATATAAAACAATACTTCCCACTCTCTTTTAGTAAATAACGCTGATGGCGGGGTGAAGACAAGTGATGTAGGCACTTTTACTACTTTATTTAATAGGGATAATGTTATATCTCGCACTGGTCTGCCATGATAAATAACACCCTGAGATACTCCATTATTATCCATTAATGGGTATTTATCAGAAAAATAAGGTGTAAGATAGGAAAGACCAAAATATTTATGTATATCAATTGCTGTTGCACGGTCTTGCAATAATTCTACCTGCCGGTCTTGCCTCTGAAATTCCCTGGCAAAGACTGCTGTTGGTGCAGGAAGCTCACCATCCGAACTTCCTTCAACATTATAGTTATTAGGTAAGTTTAAGCTTTTATTGAATCGGTTATTTGCATAAATATATCGTGATTGATTATCTTTTACCGCCCAAGGCTCCGAACTTTTTTCCCAAAATCGTATTAATACCTCAAGTGCATTTGACAGTGTTTTTTCCATCTCTGTTTTCTCCTTAAGCTTTATTTAATCTGCCTTTACCCTGCAAGGGGGAAAGAACCGGGATATTCAAAAAAACTTTGTGGTACATAATTATTGATTTTATTTTCATAACAATATTCAATGATCTGCGGTTTACTGGTAACACCGGCCTTTCTATAGATATTTTGAGTTATATTGCAGACTGATCGGGATGATAAATAGATTTTTTTAGCAATTTCGTTGCTGGAGAAGTTATGCAAAATATAAAATAATACTTCCCACTCTCTTTTAGTAAATAATTCTGATGGTGGGGTGAAGACAAGTGATGTAGCCACTTCTACTTTTTTTAATCGGGTTAACGTTATATCTCGCACCGGTCTGCCATGACAAATAACACCCTGAGATATTCCGTTTTCATCTATTAACGGATATTTATCAACAAAATAAGGCGTGAAATAGGAAAGGCCAGAAAACTCATGTATTTCAAGTGTTGTTATGCGGTCTTGTAACAACTCTACCTGCCGGTCTTGTCTCTCAAATTCCTCTTGAAAATCCGTGACCGGGGAGGGAATTTCACCCTCTACCAGCCCCTCCAGACAATATTTATCAGGTAAGTTGTATATTTTATTTACTTGATGATTTGCATGAACATATCGCGATTGACTGTCCTTTACCGCCCAAGGCTCTGAACTTTTTTCCCAAAACCGTATTAATACCTCAAGTGAATTTGACAGTGTTTTTTCCATTGCTATTTTCTCCTTGATTTTTATTTATTTTATCCTCTGAAATCATTCTTCAAACGGGAAAGAACCTGAATATTCAAAAAAACTTTCCGGAACATAATTATTGATATTATTATCAAAGCAATATTCAGCGATCTGCTCTCTACTGTTAACACCAACCTTAGCGTAGATGCTTTGGGTTATATTGCTAACTGTGCCTGGTGACAAATGAAGTTTTTTAGAAATTTCGCTATCAGAGAAGGAATGGAAAATATAAAATAACACTTCCCATTCTTCATTTGTAAATAGTTCTGGCGGCGGTGTAAGCATAAGTGATGTGGGTAATTTTATTTTATTTAAATGGCTTAACATTACGTCTTGCACTTGCCTGCTATGACAAATTACGCCTTGGGATACACCATTTTCATCCATTAATGGAAATTTATCGCAGAAATAAGCTGTGAAATAAGAAAGACCATCGTATAAATGTATGTCCACTGATGTTATACGATCCTGTAGCAGTTCAACCTTACGATCTTGCTGCTGAAACACCGTTTGAAAATCTGACACTGGCGCGGGTAACTCGCCATCTAATCGACCTTCAATGCTATACTGATCAGGCAAATTTAATAATTTATATAATCTGGGATTTCCATAAATATACTTTGACTGACTATCTTTTACTGCCCAAGGCTCTGAGCTTTTTTCCCAAAAACGTATTAACATTTCGAGCGAGTCTATTAATTTACTTTCCATTGTATTATCCTTCTTAATGTTACGATGTTAAGTTTAATTTTTTCTTAGTTTTCTGATTATTATACGCCCTCGATAATCAGTAAATCGGCTAGGCCATATTTCCTGGGGCGAAATTCCAATAGCATCAGCTATAATAACTTCACCTTTTGGCCACGGGCGCGTCAACGCATTTGATAATGTACTTGGAGATAACCCATTCTCTCTTGATAATGCAGAAAGAGAACCTTTTTCTTTTCGTATAGCCGCTAAAATATCTTGTTTATGCCAATCTCTATTCATTTTAGTTTATTCCTATAAATACCTATAGAACGATCTATTATTACTTTTGTGCACGCTAAATTAACTTATTGTTCGTTTTTTAATAAATTTTAATTGATTTATTCGTTTAACAAAAGCTGTAGCCGTTGGCTCATTAAATAACGATTATTTACTATCGTCTAGTGCACTAATTACTCATTTTAAATAAAGAAAATTTAATATGACAAACATTTATAGTATTAGCGGAGAGTATTCTATTAGGTAATGTTGGGACTGTAGTTTATAGAAAATTAAGAAAAAAATAACTTAAAATTCATTGAAAATAATGGCTAAAATAAACCCACTCATATTATATAAATAGAGTGGGCTATAGAGGCGAGGATTAATTAACTAACCGAATTCTCTCCGGTGGCAACGGGCAGTACCATGTAAGTCCCTTCAAAAACAGCCCCCTGATTTTCATCACCGAATAAATTAACGTTTAACTGCACACGAGCACGGCGGCCACGGGCTAGCCGATCCAAATCACCGCTTAGAGAGCTGAGTTCGGCAACCGCTCTTGGCCGCCCGATAACCGGTGCGCTGTAGCGAATGTGGGCATCAACGAGAATGATAGTGCCGCCCAAATGGCGTTCACGCAATAATAGCCATATCAGCCCCCAACCGGTCAGGGTAGCCAGGGAAAAAAGACTGCCAGCGAATAAGGTATGGTGAAGATTTTGATTACCCGCTTCCGGCATGGTGGTGACAAAACGCTGGCCGGTATATTGGCTAATGCGTACTCCCATTTTTTCACTGAGCGGAATATGATCATACCAGGCTTGCTGCAACTGACCGCACCAATCTGGGCGGTGCAAAATATCATCCATTGTGACTACCGGTTTGATCATGAGGAAGTGGCGCACAGGTGTGGTTTGTGGAGCGGTGATCTCGCCTTGGCTAACAAAACCCAGCTTGGCGAAGAAATCTACCGTATCTTCACGCGCACTACACACGACTCGCTTTACGCCTTCCTGCCGTGCCACGGACTCTAGCGTCATGGCGACCAACGTTCCAAGCCCTTTATCACGGACTGACGGATCAACAGCCAAAAACCGAATAGCAGCCTCATTATCTGCGTTAATGTATAAACGTCCAATGGCAACAGGTTTTCCCTGTTCGTCCACCACCATTTGGTGATGCGCCATCGCGTCATAAGCATCCTTTTCAGAGCCAATTGGTTGATGCAGTGGCTTGCGTAACATTTCCCAACGGAATTGATAATAATCTTTGAGTTCTTGTTCTATTGTTGGCACACGCAAGTGATACATAGGAGCGTTCTCTCTTTAAAATTATCAATAAAGTTTACTTTCATAGCTAAAGTGGCTGACTTTGTCTCTATACCTGCAACCAAAACGTCACTGGGCCATCATTTACCAGGCTAACTTTCATGTCTGCGGCAAATAACCCCGTTTCCGTTTTTACACCACGCTCACGGCACTGAGCAACAAAATATTGATAAAGCCGATCCGCTTCTGTTGGCGCGGGTCCCCGGGAAAAGCTCGGCCGCATTCCTTTTTGCGTATCGGCCACCAGCGTAAATTGTGAAACCACCAGCACACTGCCACCGGCCTGTTGGACATTGAGATTCATTTTGTCGTTATGATCGCTAAAAATCCGGTATCCCAGTACCCGGTTACATAAACATTGAGCCTTTTGCTTGGTATCATTTTGCTCAACGCCCAGTAATATCAGCAATCCTGAGCCAATTTCACCGATAACATTCCCATCTATCGCCACACTGGCGCTAAGCGTCCGCTGAATCAACGCAATCATAATGCCTTATATCTCCTGACTCTGGCTTTCCTCAGTTTTCGCGTTATAGCGTTCATCACGGTGTCCACCCAATTTTGCCCCGACCCATTACAGTAAACCCAGAGGAATAAAACAGGGATAACTGCCAGTGCCCCGCAAACCGACTGATAAGTGAGAAACAGCGTGATACATCTCCGTCGGCTTTCAAGATGCAAGGGTGGCCCACCTTTATTCACCTCAGTTACTGACTTTAGTAAGCCCTGGGGCTTCGTTCAGTTGCCGCCCTCCTGCATCTTGAAATCCATTGAGTATAGAGAAAGAATTTATAAGGAAAAATAAGCAGGAATAATTTTTCGGTCAGTGACATGAATTGCGGTAATACCCTCAATTCTGGCTGCAATAATATTTGCTTCAACATCATCAAAGAATATGGCCTGCCCGGCCGGCATTTTTTCAGCGTTCAGTACATGCTGATAAATTCTGGCTTCCGGTTTACGCATTCCTAAATCTTGCGACAAATACAGGTGGTTAGCGGCAGCGGTGACTTCTGGATAGTTCTGCAGCCAGTAATGACAATGCAGGCGGTTGGTATTGGATAACACCACTACCCGATGCTCTTCCTCGCGCAGTTTATGCATAATTGCGACCACTTCCGGTCGTAACGTGACAAATACCGCCTGCCAGCCTTCAGTAAACTGTTCGAAGCTCAGGGATAACCCCATCTCATCACTGAGCTGACGGGCAAAGGCTTCATCACTTATTTCACCTCGTTCATGCTGCTGGAACGCCTCGCCCATAGTAAAGCGTTTGCTCAACGTAGCCAACGGAACACCACTTAACTTGCTCCAGACACCCAAAACGCGTTTAAAGTCGATATCAACAATCACATTCCCTAGATCAAAGATATACAGCATAGCGCTCTCCCAATTAGATGGTGAATTTCACTGTAACGGGAAAAGAGAAAGCTGAACAGGGAGAGAAAGAAAAAGGAGGGGTTGATCAGGAAAAATAATATTTTAGCAGAATAAATATAGACAACAGATGTTAAGACGCAAGAAGATGGCAAGGGAGGGACGAATTTGCCTGGATCAGATTTGAACACCGCTAACACCGCAGCAGCTTCAAGGACGAAGGGAATAAAAGAACTTAGGGCACGCTGGGCGCCCTAAGTATCGACAGTACTAAGCTACTACAACTAAGAAGATTAACCTTCTTTTGAACCGCGACCTGCGCGCTTACGGTCGTTTTCTGTTAGATGACGTTTACGGATACGGATCGATTGCGGCGTAACTTCAACCAATTCATCGTCATCAATGAATTCCAGAGCCTGTTCCAGTGTTTTCTTCAGGAAAGGAACCAAAGTCGTTGCTTCGTCAGTACCGGATGCACGCATGTTGGTCAGTTGCTTACCCGTCAGGCAGTTTACAGTCAGATCGTTAGAACGTGAGTGAATACCGATGATCTGGCCTTCATACACTTCTGTTGCGTGACCGATGAACAGCTTGCCGCGATCTTGTAGTTTGTACAACGCGAACGCTACCGCTTTGCCCTGACCATTAGAGATCAGTACACCGTTTTGACGTTGGCCGATTTCGCCTGGGCGCACATCATCATAGTGACTGAATGTGGAGTACAGCAGGCCGGTACCTGACGTCATGGTCATGAATTCAGTACGGAAGCCAATCAGGCCACGGCTTGGGATCATGTAGTCAAGACGGATACGACCTTTGCCGTCTGGAACCATGTCCTTCACGTCACCTTTACGCTCACCCATCGCTTGCATTACCGCGCCCTGGTGCTGTTCTTCGATATCCAGCGTTACGCTTTCAAAGGGTTCTTGATTGCTGCCGTCGATAACACGGTTGATAACTTTAGGACGAGATACCGCCAGTTCGAAACCTTCACGACGCATGTTTTCGATTAGAACTGACAGGTGAAGTTCACCACGGCCAGATACGCGGAATGCATCGGCATCTTCAGTTTCTTCAACACGCAATGCCACGTTATGGATCAACTCTTTGTTCAGGCGGTCAAGGATCTGACGTGAAGTCACATACTTACCTTCTTTACCACAGAACGGAGAGGTGTTAACGCAGAAATACATGGTTACAGTTGGTTCATCAACAGACAGTGCTGGCAATGCTTCAACAGCAGCCACATCGCAGATAGTGTCAGAGATGTTTAACTCTCCCAGACCGGTGATAGCCACGATGTCGCCCGCTTCAGCCATAGTCGCGTCGATACGTTCCAGACCCATGTGACCCAACACTTTAGCGACTTTACCGTTACGAGTTTTGCCTTCGCTATCGATGATCGTCACTTGTTGGTTAGGTTTAACAACACCACGTTTGATTCGGCCGATACCGATAACGCCCACATAGTTGTTGTAATCCAACTGGGAGATTTGCATCTGCAATGGGCCGGTGCTGTCTACGTCTGGCGCAGGAACATGGTCGACGATTGCTTGATACAGCGGGGTCATGTCTGCCTCCATATTATGGTGGTCTTGGCCCGCGATACCCATCAATGCAGATGCATAAATGATAGGGAAGTCCAGTTGTTCATCGGTTGCATCCAGATTTACGAACAGGTCAAATACCTGATCGACAACCCAGTCAGGACGCGCGCCCGGACGGTCAACTTTGTTGATAACCACGATGGGTTTCAGACCATGAGCAAAGGCTTTTTTGGTCACGAAACGGGTCTGCGGCATCGGGCCATCCATTGCATCGACGACCAGCAGCACAGAGTCAACCATAGACATTACACGCTCAACCTCACCGCCAAAATCGGCGTGTCCTGGGGTATCCACGATGTTGATGCGGTAGTCTTTCCAGTTAATGGCGGTATTTTTCGCGAGGATGGTTATCCCACGCTCTTTCTCCAAATCGTTGGAGTCCATTACACGTTCAGTTGCTTCAGCACGTTCGCCGAAAGTACCAGATTGTTGTAGCAACTTATCAACCAGGGTAGTTTTCCCATGGTCAACGTGCGCAATAATGGCGATGTTACGTAGATTCTCGATCACAGCTTTTTTGCCCCAGGCATTTAGAAATAGCGCGCTATTGTACACGTATTAGGCGAGGGACTAAACAAGATCACAAACTTCTCTTATCAACAACCTAACGGCGGTCAGTTTGTGATCTGTTGCAGTGCAGAAAATGGCTTTCTGGCCTCTTTTTGCACCAATACAGTGCCAAACGGCGCAAGTGAAGCACCAAAACAGTGCAATATAACTATCCTGGTGCATACTGACTAACAGCAGACCCTCATGATATGGCATAAACGAGGGATTTGGAAAGTTGGCATAGATTTCGCAGCAATAGTTTTTCAAGAGTAGTTTAGCATGAATAACAGTGATGAAAAATCAGCGTGAGCGTAAATGAAAAGATAACTGAGCACCTTAACACCTCAGTAATACACGGCAATCGTTCCACGACGACTATGACAAATCCGGGAGATATAAGTATGTCCACTGAACATGTTTTGATGATGCTAAATGAGCATGAAGTAAAATTTGTTGATTTGCGTTTTACCGATACTAAAGGGAAAGAACAGCACATCACTATTCCAGCTCATCAGGTCAATGCTGACTTCTTCGAGGAAGGTAAAATGTTTGATGGCTCCTCGATCGGTGGCTGGAAAGGCATTAACGAATCCGACATGGTACTGATGCCAGACGCCAGCACCGCAGTTATGGATCCTTTCTTCGAAGATGCTACCTTGATTATCCGTTGTGACATTCTTGAGCCAGGTACTATGCAGGGTTATGACCGCGATCCGCGTTCTATCTCCAAACGCGCAGAAGATTTCCTGAAATCTTCGGGTATCGCGGACACTGTGTTATTCGGGCCAGAACCAGAATTTTTCCTGTTTGATGATATTCGTTTTGGTAGCAGCATTCGTGGCTCCCACGTCGCTATTGATGACGTTGAGGGCGCATGGAACTCCGGCACCCAATACGACGGGGGTAATAAAGGCCACCGTCCAGCAGTGAAAGGTGGCTACTTCCCGGTTCCACCGGTCGATTCTTCACAGGATTTGCGTTCTACCATGTGTTTGACCATGGAAGAGATGGGTTTGGTGGTAGAAGCGCATCACCACGAAGTGGCAACCGCAGGTCAAAATGAAGTGGCTACCCGCTTCAATACCATGACCAGGAAAGCCGATGAAATTCAGATTTACAAATATGTGGTGCATAACGTGGCACATGCATTCGGTAAGACGGCGACCTTTATGCCAAAACCCATGTTTGGTGATAACGGTTCAGGTATGCACTGCCATATGTCTTTATCCAAGAACGGTACTAACCTGTTCGCCGGTGACAAGTACGCGGGCCTGTCTGAAATGGCGCTGTTCTACATCGGTGGTATCATTAGGCACGCTAAAGCAATCAACGCGTTAGCTAACCCGACGACCAACTCCTACAAGCGTTTGGTTCCCGGTTATGAAGCACCGGTCATGCTGGCATATTCTGCCCGTAACCGTTCCGCTTCTATCCGTATCCCGGTGGTTGCCAGCCCGAAAGCGCGTCGTATTGAAGCACGTTTCCCAGATCCGGCAGCTAACCCATACCTGTGCTTCGCCGCACTGCTAATGGCTGGCCTTGATGGCATCATCAACAAAATTCACCCGGGTGATGCGATGGACAAAAACCTGTATGACTTGCCACCGGAAGAAGACGCTGAAATTCCAAAAGTTGCAGGCTCACTGGACGAAGCCATGGCTGCACTAAATGAAGACCGCGAGTTCCTGACCCGTGGTGGCGTGTTCACTGACGACGCTATCAATGCTTACATTGAACTGCGTAAAGAAGAAATGGACCGCGTTCGTATGACGCCACACCCGGTTGAGTTCGAGTTGTATTACAGCGTTTAGTTTTAGTTAACCCAATAGATTTCAAGGTGTAAGAAGGCGGCAGGCGGGGGAACCCCGCTGAGCTTACATAAGTAAGTGATTCGGGTGATTGAGCGTAGCCAACGCACAAGCAGCTTGAGGTATAACGGGTATTAATGTGCAGGAGTTTGCGTGATGGTAACAGCTAAGCTGCCCGATGCTGGGCAGATCCTTCATTCTCTTATTAATAGTATTCTGCTATTAGATGATGATTTGGCTATCCATTATGCCAACCCTGCGGCGCAGCAACTTCTGGCGCAAAGTTTTCGTAAACTTCTTGGTATACCTCTGCCTGATTTATTAGGCTATTTTTCCCTCAATATTGATTTAATGCGGGAAAGTCTGATCGCTGGGCAAGGGTTTACCGATAATGAAGTGACATTAGTGGTTGATGGTCGCGCGCATATTCTGTCACTGACCGCCCAATCGTTGCCGGAGGGTTTTGTGTTAATGGAAATGGCACCGATGGATAATCAACGCAGATTAAGCCAGGATCAGTTACAGCATGCTCAGCAAGTTGCAGCGCGTGATTTGGTGCGGGGGCTGGCTCATGAGATTAAAAATCCCCTTGGTGGCTTGCGTGGTGCGGCACAATTATTGTCGAAAGCGTTACCTGATCCGGCGTTGCTGGAATATACCAACGTGATCATCGAACAAGCCGATCGCCTGCGAAACCTGGTTGATCGCCTGTTAGGGCCACAACGCCCCGGTCAGCACGTTACGCAAAGTATTCATCAGGTGGCGGAGCGAGTTTGTCAGTTAATTTTGCTGGAAAAACCGGATAATGTAACGTTAATCCGTGATTACGATCCAAGCCTGCCAGAACTGGCACATGATCCGAACCAAATTGAGCAAGTGCTGCTTAACATCACCCGTAATGCATTACAGGCTCTGGGTGAGTCTGGCGGTACCATTACGCTGCGTACCCGTACCGCTTTTCAAATAACGTTGCATGGGATGCCCTATCGTTTGAGCGCTCGCATTGATATAGAAGATGACGGCCCCGGAGTGCCAACACATTTACAAGATACCGTGTTCTATCCGATGGTTAGTGGTCGCGAGGGCGGTACCGGTCTTGGCCTGTCGATTGCCCGTAATCTTATCGATCAGCACTTGGGTAAAATTGGATTTAACAGTTGGCCAGGACACACCGAATTCTCGGTTTACCTGCCTATTCGCCAGTGAGGTTTCTATGCAACGAGGGCGAGTCTGGATCGTCGATGACGATAGCGCTATCCGTTGGGTGCTTGAACGCGCACTGACTGGAGCAGGTCTGAACTGTACAACATTCGATAACGGTAATCAGGTGTTGGCTGCACTGGCTACGCAAACGCCGGATGTGCTGTTATCTGATATTCGCATGCCAGGTATGGATGGATTAGCATTGTTGAAACAGATCAAGCAGTGCCATCCTATGCTCCCGGTCATCATAATGACCGCCCATTCAGATTTAGATGCTGCGGTCAGCGCCTATCAACAAGGAGCGTTTGATTATCTGCCTAAACCTTTTGATATTGACGAAGCTGTCGCGCTGGTTGAGCGAGCTATCAGTCACTATCAGGAACAGCAGCAACCGGCACGCACACAACCGGC
>JBEGTQ010000050.1:0-8292 GCA_041179305.1 Pseudomonadota bacterium
GGAAAAATTTGCTGACAGCGCTTTATTGTCAGAAAAAGTACACCAAAGCATTCAACGCCAAATGGATTGGATGATGAAAAAGTCGGTTCTGGTGTAGCCCGTTAGAATTTGGCTAAAATCATGCCATTAATCATAGGAAGAATACCATGCCAGTACTTCCCGATCGCAGGGTGATTAATCAAATTATTTCCGGTCATTATGCTGATCCTTTTTCTATTTTGGGTATGCATCAAACTGAGCAGGGATTACAGGTACGTGCTCTGTTGCCGGACGCTAAAGAAGTGTGGTTGATTGAAACAGATACCGGACGTAATGTTGCTCAACTAAACAGTGAAGATCCGCGTGGCTTCTTTATTGCCAAACTCCCTCGCCGCAAAAAAACGTTTCGTTATCAACTTGCTGTTACCTGGCAAGAAAGCACAAAAATCATCGACGATCCCTACCGTTTCGGCACACTATTGCAAGATATTGATAGTTGGTTATTAGCGGAAGGGACTCATTTACGTCCGTATGAACGCTTAGGCGCGCATTTAATGGCGCTTGATGGGGTGCCGGGTGTCAGTTTTGCCGTTTGGGCACCCAATGCGCAGCGGGTCTCGGTGGTCGGTGAGTTTAATTTTTGGGATGGCCGCCGCCATCCGATGCGATTACGGCGTGAAAATGGTATTTGGGAATTATTCTTACCTGGAGTGCAAGCGGGGCAATCATATAAATTTGAAATGATTGACAGTAAGGGTCAGGTGCGACTGAAGGCTGATCCTTATGCGTTTGAAGCTCAGATGCGCCCGGAAAACGCGTCTTTGGTCAGTCCATTGCCGGACGTGGTGAAAAATACGTCTGCCCGACAAAAAGCCAATGATCTGCGCTCTCCTGTTTCTATCTATGAAGTCCATCTTGGCTCGTGGCGTCGCCATACTGATAATAACTTTTGGCTAAGTTATGGTGAGCTGGCTGAGCAACTGGTTGGTTACGTCAAATATATGGGGTTTACCCATGTTGAGCTGTTACCGATTAACGAGCACCCGTTCGACGGCAGTTGGGGTTATCAGCCGCTGGGGCTGTATGCGCCAACCCGGCGCTTTGGGACGCCACAGGACTTCAAAGATTTTGTCGCCAGATTCCATGACGCTGGGATTAACGTCATTCTTGACTGGGTTCCAGGCCATTTCCCCAGCGATGAGTATGGATTATCGCAATTTGATGGCACCTCGCTGTATGAATATGCCGATCCGCGTGAAGGCTACCATCAGGAGTGGAATACTCTGGTTTATAACTATGGCCGTAATGAAGTCCGTAACTATTTGGCGGGGAATGCTTTTTACTGGCTGGAGCGTTTTGGTATTGATGCATTACGTATCGACGCTGTGGCCTCCATGATTTATCGCGATTACAGCCGTGCCGAAGGGCAATGGGTGCCTAACTTTTACGGTGGGCGGGAGAATTTGGAAGCGATCGCTTTCCTGCGTTATACCAACCATACTATTGGCGTTGAGCGCTCCGGTGGCGCAACAATGGCGGAGGAATCCACCGACTTTCCGGGTGTAACATTGCCGCCTGATGCCGGTGGGCTGGGTTTTAACTACAAATGGAATATGGGTTGGATGCATGACACGCTGAACTATATGCAGTGTGATCCGGTTCACCGCAAATACCACCATAATCTGATGACGTTCGGTATGTTGTACGCCTATACCGAAAATTTTATCTTACCAATTTCCCACGATGAAGTGGTTCACGGCAAACGTTCCGTGCTCGATCGTATGCCGGGCGATGCCTGGCAGAAGTTCGCCAATCTGCGTGCCTATTATGCATTTATGTGGGCGCATCCGGGGAAAAAACTGCTGTTTATGGGCTGCGAATTCGCCCAAGGGCGTGAATGGAATTTCGATACCAGTCTGGACTGGCACCTGCTGGATGATGAAAACGGTTGGCATATCGGTGTGCAGCGTCTGGTGCGTGACCTTAACCATTGTTATAGAAAACATGCACCGTTATATGAATTGGATTACCAGCCAGCCGGCTTTGAATGGCTGGTGGTCGATGACCATGATAATTCGGTATTTGCCTTCTTGCGCCGTGACGCCGCCGGCAACGAACTGATTGCTATCAGTAATTTCACCCCTGTTCCACGTTATAACTACCGCGTGGGTGTCCCGCAAGGTGGTCATTATCGCGAAGTTCTGAATTCTGACGCCGAATTTTATCGCGGTAGCAATCTGGGTAATCAAGGTGGCATTCATAGTCATCATGTTGGTAGCCACAATCACGGTCACTCCTTGTTGTTAACACTACCACCGCTGGCGACAATCTATTTGTTGCGCGAGGACTTTGTTGTGGGAGAAG
Organism: Pseudomonadota bacterium; assembly: GCA_041179305.1. Classification (GTDB taxonomy): domain Bacteria; phylum Pseudomonadota; class Gammaproteobacteria; order Enterobacterales; family Enterobacteriaceae; genus Yersinia. The sequence goes on from JBEGTQ010000050.1 coordinate 2,344, forward strand.
CGCGATGACGATATTGAGCCGTGGTTCTCCGGCACCTGCTGGTGCCCACTTTGATGGGGATGGGATAAATTTCACGTTGTTTTCGGCCAATGCAGAACAGGTCGAACTTTGCTTGTTTGATGACAATAACCAAGAGTTGCGTATTCCGTTACCGGCTCGCAGTGGCGATATTTGGCATGGCTATCTGCCGGCAGGTAAACCGGGTCAACGCTATGGTTATCGGGTCAGCGGTCGCTTTGATCCACAACAAGGCCACCTTTTTAACCCCAATAAATTATTGATAGACCCTTGCGCCCATGCGTTGGAGCACAAGGTGGGCGATGATCCGTGTTTGAACTGCGGCGTTAATCATCCTGATGAGCGGGATAGCGCCGCCGCCGTACCGAAATGCATTGTGATCCATGAGGAATATGACTGGCAGAACGATCGTTCACCAACCATTCCTTGGGGCAATACGGTGATTTATGAAGCTCACGTGCGTGGCTTAACTCAATTGCACCCCAATATCCCGACTAATTTGCGTGGTACCTATGCCGGTCTGGCGCATCCGATCATGATTAATTATCTGAAAAAACTGGGTATTACCACGTTGGAACTGTTACCGGTGCAATTCCACATCGATGAACCCCGTTTACAGAAGATGGGGCTGAGTAATTACTGGGGCTACAACGTGTTGGCTCCTTATGCCGTCGATCCTGATTACGCTTCAGGCCGCAAGGGAGTGTCACCGCTAAAGGAGCTGCGTGATGCGGTGAAAGCGCTGCATAACGCGGGCATTGAAGTGATTCTGGACGTGGTATTCAACCACACTGCGGAATTGGATATTTTCGGCCCAACATTGTGTCAGCGCGGTATTGATAATGCCAGTTACTATTGGCTTAACGACGAAGGTGGGTACGACAATATGACCGGCTGCGGCAATGCGCTGCGTGTGAGTCAACCTTATGTTATGCAGTGGGTTATTGATTGCCTCCGTTATTGGTGCGATAGCTGCCATATTGATGGTTTTCGCTTTGATTTGGGGACTATTTTGGGCCGCACTCCGGCCTTTGATCAGCATGCGCCTTTCTTTGCTGCACTGGCAGCCGATGAGCGACTTAGTCGCTGCAAGATGATCGCGGAGCCTTGGGATATCGGGCTGGGTGGTTATCAATTGGGTCATTTCCCCACAGGTTTCGGCGAATGGAATGATCAGTATCGTGACGCGATGCGCCGCTTCTGGTTACGGGATGATTTACCTCTGGGGCTGTTCGCCCAGCACTTTGCGGCGTCCAGCGCACTGTTTGAACAGCGGGATCGTTTACCCTCCGCCAGTATTAATCAGATTACCGCCCACGATGGTTTTACTTTGTTGGATTTACTGTGTTTTAACCAAAAACAAAATGAAATCAATGGGGAAGAGAATCGTGATGGCAGCGATAATAATATTAGCAATAATTTTGGTCATGAGGGGCTGGTGGCCGACGAGGCCATCTGGCAGCGGCGTAAAACCTGCCAGTTGGCGTTGCTGACCACCTTATTACTTTCGCAGGGAACGCCGATGTTACTGGCCGGTGATGAGCATGGTCATAGCCAGCAAGGTAACAATAATGCGTATTGTCAGAACAACACCCTTACTTGGCTCGATTGGGGCAGTGCAGATGATTCGTTAATGAGATTTACCGCTGAATTAATCCAATTGCGTCAACAAATTCCGGCGCTGATAAAGGACACATGGTGGCGGGAAGGTGATGGCAATGTGCAATGGCTGGACGGTCAGGGGCAAGTGTTGAGTAATGCGGCTTGGGAATATGGCTGTCAAAAACAGTTGCAAATCCTGTTGTCTCGGCGCTGGCTGGTGGTGATTAACGCCACCGGCCAGGCCTGTGAAATGCGTTTACCTGCGGGGGAATGGGAGGAGGTTCCTCCTTTTGGGTCATCAGAGCATATGGGGTCATTAACTGCATGGAACGGGGCGGCGCATGCTGTTTGCGTTTTCGTAAAGAAATTTTAAGGGATCAGCCGTGGTTAAATTCGAAAACAAAGATCCGTTGATGTTAGCCCGATTATTGCCAAATAAAGCTATTGCGTTAATTCTGGCGGGAGGTCGTGGCTCGCGGTTGAAAGATTTGACCGCCACCCGTGCCAAACCTGCGGTACATTTTGGCGGTAAATTTCGCATCATCGATTTTGCATTGTCCAACTGCTTAAACTCTGGTATTCGCCGCATCGGGGTTATCACTCAGTATCAATCCCATACTTTAGTTCAGCACATTCAACGTGGTTGGTCATTCCTCAACGAAGAAATGAACGAATTTGTCGATTTATTACCCGCCCAACAACGCCGGAGCACTGAGCACTGGTACAAAGGTACGGCTGATGCGGTGTATCAGAATCTGGATATTATCCGCCGCTATGAGGCGGAATATATCGTTATTCTGGCCGGCGATCACATTTATAAAATGGACTACTCACGCATGCTAATCGACCATGTGGATAAAGGGGCTGAATGTACCGTCGCTTGTATTCCCGTACCGATTAAAGAGGCAAACGAGTTTGGCGTAATGGACGTGACTGACGATTATCGTATCACCGCGTTCTATGAAAAACCGGCTAATCCGCCTTCCATGCCGGGTCGCCCGGATATGGCACTCGCCAGTATGGGGATCTATGTTTTTAATGCTGACTATCTGTTTAGATTATTAGACGAAGATATGAATACCCTCAGCTCCACCCATGATTTTGGCAAAGACTTGATCCCGAAACTGACAGAGAAAAAGGTGGCCTGGGCACATCCATTTGATCTCTCTTGTGTGACATCGAATGCTGAACTGCCACCTTACTGGCGTGATGTTGGGACACTGGATGCCTACTGGCGGGCGAATCTCGATTTAGCCTCGGTGACCCCAGAGCTGGATATGTACGATCGTGCCTGGCCGATTCGCACGCATATGGAACCGCTGCCGCCAGCCAAGTTTGTGCAAGACCGATCAGGCAGCCACGGCATGACCATGAACTCGCTGGTTTCTGGCGGCTGTATTGTTTCTGGTTCGCTAGTGGTGCACTCGGTATTGTTCCCCCGGGGGCGCGTGAATTCGTTCTGTACGATTGACTCCAGCATTCTGCTGCCGGATGTCAATGTGGGTCGTTCGTGCCGTTTACGCCGCTGCATTATTGACCGCGCATGTCATATTCCCGAAGGGATGGTGATTGGTGAAAATGCAGATGACGACAGCGCCCGTTTCTACCGTTCTGAAGGCGGGGTGGTGCTGGTGACGCGTGCAATGTTGGCAAAGATTAACAGTGATCAGGGGTGAGAATGCGGGTCTTACACGTATGTACTGAGCTGTTCCCTTTATTGAAGACCGGGGGGCTGGCTGATGTTGTCGGTGCTTTACCTGCTGCTCAGATTGCTGAAGGGGCTGATGTGCGGGTGATGTTACCCGCGTTCCCTGAGTTATGCCGGGGTATTCCCGATACTGTTTTGGTCAGGGAAATTGATACGTTTGCTGGTCGGGTTTTTCTGCGCTATGGATATTATCAGGGGATCGGCATCTATCTGATTGATGCACCTGGTCTTTATGACCGGGAGGGTAGCCCTTATCACGATTCATTTTTATACGCTTATGCTGATAACTATCGCCGCTTTGCTTTGTTGGGCTGGATGGCGTGTGAACTGGCGTGTGGGCTGGATGGATATTGGCGGCCAGAGGTCGTGCATGCCCATGATTGGCATGCCGGGCTGGCCTGTGCCTATCTGGCTGCGCGCGGGCGGCCTGCGCGATCGGTATTTACCGTCCATAATTTGGCTTACCAGGGGCTATTCTCTGCTCACCACTTCACCGAATTACATTTGCCCGCGGCTTTTTGCCAAATGCACGGCCTGGAATTTTACGGGCAAATTTCCTATCTAAAAGCCGGATTGTTCTTTGCTGATCACGTTACTGCCGTTAGCCCGACCTACGCCAGGGAAATTACCCAGCCTACATTTGGTTACGGCATGGAAGGGCTGCTTCAGGAACGGGCCAGTCAGGGGCAGTTAACCGGCATCCTCAATGGTGTGGATAGTGATATTTGGAACCCGCACAGTGATCCCTTGCTGCATGCCCGTTATGATAGTGAGCACTTGCAAGCAAAGGCTGTGAACAAAACGCACTTGCAAACCACGTTGGGATTGGCGGTGACAGAGAAGCCCCCCATTTTTGCTATCATCAGCAGATTGACGGCGCAAAAAGGGTTGGATTTAGTGCTGGAGGCTTTGCCAGACTTACTAAAACTGGGTGGGCAACTGGTGGTTTTGGGGACTGGTGATACTATTTTACAAGAGGCATTTTTGGCAGCGGCGGCAGACTATTCCGGCCAGGTTGGAGTAAAAATTGGTTATCAGGAGGCGTTTTCCCACCGGATTATCGCCGGGGCAGATGTGATTCTGGTGCCAAGCCGTTTTGAACCCTGCGGGTTAACGCAGTTGTATGGTTTGAAATATGGCACCTTACCACTGGTCCGCCATACCGGCGGGCTGGCAGACACTGTGGTGGATTGTACGCTGGAAAACCTGGCAGATGGCACTGCCTCGGGCTTTGTGTTTGATGAATGCGATGCACAGGCATTGATGCGAGCAATACGTCGTGCTTTTGTACTGTGGGATCGGCCAAAACAGTGGCGTCATGTTCAGCGCCACGCAATGGCGCTGGATTTCGGCTGGCAAGTCGCGGCGGCAAATTATCTGTCACTTTATCGGCATCTCTAGTTGGCAATCGGTTGTAAAGACGTTTAATTGTAAATACGACTGTAAACACGAATTGGGAAAACCGCTATGACATTACCGTTTAGTTATACCTCACCCATAGTCAGTGTGGATGCGTTGAAACACTCCATAGCCTACAAGCTGATGTTTATTGTTGGCAAAGATCCTGCGATTGCAACTCAGCACGACTGGCTGAACGCGACGTTATTCGCGGTTCGCGATCGTATGGTCGAGCGCTGGTTACGTTCCAATCGTGCACAGTTATCACAAGACGTTCGGCAGGTTTACTATTTGTCGATGGAGTTTTTATTGGGTCGTACACTATCTAATGCGCTGTTATCAATGGGTATCTATGACGGTATTGAGCAGGCACTGGATGAAATGGGTCTTAATCTGTCTGAGTTGATGCAGGAAGAAAATGACCCCGGTTTAGGTAATGGAGGATTAGGCCGCCTGGCGGCGTGTTTCCTTGACTCGCTAGCCACACTGGCATTGCCGGGGCGCGGTTACGGTATCCGTTACGAATACGGTATGTTCAGCCAGAAGATAGTGAATGGCCAACAGATGGAATCGCCAGATAACTGGTTGGAATACGGTAATCCTTGGGCGTTCCCGCGCCACAATACCCGCTATAAAGTGCGTTTCGGTGGCCGAATTCAGCAGGAAGGCATTAAAGTTCGCTGGCTGGAAACAGAAGAGATTCTGGCTTGCGCCTATGATCAAATTATCCCCGGCTTTGATACTGACGCTACCAACACACTGCGTTTATGGTCTGCGCGGGCCAGTAACGAAATTAATCTGGGTAAATTCAACCAAGGGGACTATTTTGCGGCGGTTGAAGATAAAAACCATTCAGAAAATGTATCACGAGTGCTGTATCCCGATGATTCCACCTATTCCGGTCGTGAATTGCGTTTACGGCAGGAGTATTTTTTAGTTTCAGCGACAGTGCAGGATATCCTCAGCCGCCACTGGATTATGCACCAAAAGTTTGACAATCTGGCAGATAAGATTGCTATTCACCTGAATGATACGCATCCCGTACTTTCAATTCCTGAAATGATGCGTCTATTGATTGATGAACATAAATTTAGCTGGATGGATGCGTGGGATGTAGTGCAACAGGTGTTTTCTTATACTAACCATACGCTGATGACTGAGGCATTGGAAACCTGGCCAGTTGATATGATCGGTAAGATCCTGCCACGTCATTTGCAAATCAT
>JBEGTQ010000051.1:0-3489 GCA_041179305.1 Pseudomonadota bacterium
CCTCATCCTTCCGTGTTGCCTTGTGGCCTGCACTCTCTTTAGCGACCGTCGGTGTGTTGATTACCGCCGGCCTGACCGGTCTGGCTGCCGCCTGGCTATTCAATTTAGATATCATTCAGGGCTTGTTGATTGGTGCGATCATTGGTTCAACAGATGCTGCCGCCGTGTTCTCCTTATTAGGAGGCAAGGGTCTTAACGAGCGTGTCAACGCCACACTGGAAATCGAATCCGGTAGTAATGACCCAATGGCTGTCTTCTTGACCGTAACCCTGATTGCCATGATTTCTGCCGGGGAGAGCGGCCTGAGCTGGATGTTCCTGGTACATCTTATTCAACAATTTGGCCTGGGGATTATCATCGGTCTGGCCGGTGGTGGTTTGCTTATTCTATTAATCAACCGGATAGAATTGGCAAACGGTTTATATCCCTTAATGGCAGTCAGTGGCGGAATTATGGTTTTCTCATTAGCAACGGCCATGAACGGTAGCGGTATTTTGGCCGTCTATCTCTGTGGTTTGTTACTCGGTAACCGCCCTATCCGCAATCGATCCGGCATATTACAAACTTTCGATGGCTTAGCATGGCTTAGTCAGATTGGCATGTTCTTGGTATTGGGACTGTTACTTAACCCAAGTGAGCTATTGCCGATTGCTATTCCGGCACTAATTCTCTCTCTGTGGATGATTTTATTTGCCCGACCACTGTCCGTATTCATCGGCTTACTGCCGTTTCCAAGCTTCAATCTGCGCGAACGTATCTTTATCTCATGGGTCGGTTTACGTGGCGCGGTGCCAGTTATTCTGGCCGTGTTCCCGATGATGGCCGGAATACCTGGTGCAAATCTCTTCTTCAATGTGGCTTTTTTTGTCGTTTTGGTTTCACTGTTACTACAGGGCACCAGCCTGTCATTTGCTGCACGTAAAACAAAATTGGTGGTTCCACCTGCGTTAGCGCCGGTTTCGCGCATTGGTTTAGACATTGATATGAATAAACAATGGGAACAATTTATTTATCAACTAAGTTGCGATAAATGGTGTATCGGTGCTGCGTTACGTGACCTAAAAATGCCTGAAGGAACGCGTATCGCCGCTCTGTTCCGTGGTAAAAACTTATTGCACCCGACAGGCAGTACTCGCTTGAAAGAAGGTGATATCTTATGTGTGATCGGTCAGGAACACGACCTTCCTGCATTAGGGAAACTGTTTAGTCAGTCACCGAATGTCCAGTTAGATGAACGCTTCTTTGGTGATTTCATTCTCGATGCTGATGTAAGTCTTAATGATATTTCGCAAATTTATGGTATTAATCTGGATGCGGAGATCGATAAACAGCAGACTCTGGGTGAGTTTGTCTTGTACCTGTTTGGCGGTGAGCCGGTGATTGGTGACCAGATCGAGTGGGATGGCCTGACCTGGACTATTGCAGAAATGGAATCTGATCGTGTCAGCCGGGTTGGGGTTAAAATCGTTACCGATAAAGCCTGATGCTGTAGCAAATATATTCAATGACTCTCTTTATATCTTATCTGGCTTAATTAGGTTAGACGGATGCGATCTCGGTGCAAACCAACGCCAGCGCACCGGCAACAGCCAATAATTTTATTCGACGTTAAGCTGACATTTTTATAAAGATTAACGGACTAGCGGCACCCTGAAAAATATGCCTGTAGTACTCATAATTGAATCTTTTCCTCGCGGTATAAACGATATTCCATAATAGCCAATGCAAAGGTCGCACCGTGAGGAAATTTTTTATTGATGAAAAGTAGAGCACCTCAATCCATTCTAACATTCATCTCAAACTAAAATGAAATAATGTCTCACTATAACTATTTCTGACTGAGAAATCCTGCTGAAATCCAGTTTTTTTCTAAAGATAATCTTACTAATTTATGGCTTCGCGCGTGTTAATAATATGAAAAAAATATTCTGATATTTTTTGTGAATTCCCTAAGCAACAATTTTCTGATGTTAGCATTCGAGTATAATTGACTTAATGATTTCGACTCATTGAATGTTTGCACTAACATACTGAGATCGTGTACGATACTACTTTAATCAAATAACTATGGTTTTCATCATGTTAAAAATATTTAACGTAAACTTTAATAATATGCCTGACAGAGAATTAGATGAGGTCTTCACACTTAGAAAAATAACTTTTAAGGACCGGCTGGATTGGAAAGTGACTTGTATTGACGGTAGAGAAAGCGATCAATATGATGATGAAAATACAAGTTATATATTGGGAACAATAGACGATACTATCGTTTGCAGTGTCCGCTTTATTGAAATGAAATACCCAACTATGATTCATGGACCTTTCGCCCCTTATTTTTCTGATCTTGATTTGCCTATCGATGGATTTATCGAATCCAGCCGTTTTTTTGTTGAAAAAAAATTAGCAAAAGACATGATTGGCAACCATAGCTCTCTCAGTACAATTCTCTTTTTAGCCATGGTCAATTATGCCCGAAGCCGTGGGTACAAAGGGATATTAACCGTGGTTAGTAGAGGTATGTATGTTTTACTAAAACGATCTGGCTGGAATATCACCGAAGTTAGTCAGGGAGAATCAGAAAAAAATCAAATTATTTATCTGTTACATTTAGACGTTAATATTGATAGCCAACAGCAATTAATAAATAAAATTCGCATGACTCATCACCTTGAACCTGCACAACTTGAAACCTGGCCTATTATGGTACCTGATTTCATCAAGTAGATTTGATAAGTTGTAACTCAATGCCAAGCCTTATTGCATGCTTGGCATTTAGAACACCCAGTTTCCTAACCACATTGCCAATATGAAATTTAACTGTACTTCTCTTTATTCCTAATATTATAGAAATTTCCGAGTAAGTTTTACCCACGCTAGCCCAGTATAAAATCTCATTTTCCCGAGGGGAAAAAATCTCTTTCGTCTTTTTCTTACTATACAACACTTTATCTTTGCTTATTTTTTTATTATGCAATCTCAACATTTTGTCATGTGTCAAGATAAGCAACATCTGGATTTTTTCTTTATTGACTTCGATACTTTCATCAAAATCAATACTATCGTCATTACCATTTGAAATACTCAGTGTTGCCATATTATTACTGTTATCATGTAAAACAAACGTATAACCGTTAATAATACTATGTTCTCTGGAAAGATTGAATACGGCAGAGTCAGTTGATTTTCTGTCTATCACAGAGTCGTCATCCCATGCAAAAGGGGCAACCTTATCTTTTGCCGTCAAAATGACAGGATCAATAAGATGATAATTGTTATTTTTGTATTTTTCTATCCAACCCAGTGGATAATTGGAGATAATTGCTGAATGCAAAGGCATTTTCTTATTCATAACAAAATAAGAATAACGAAGATCACCATAAGCCTTTATTCTGCGTTGAATATAGTTCTTTATGTCTTCATTAATGCTTTCATTATCAAAATAATCAATTATCATAACAAGCCAAATTTACTCTATGCAGGTCAATTATA
>JBEGTQ010000052.1:0-24039 GCA_041179305.1 Pseudomonadota bacterium
ATTAGCTCAAGCGGCCGAGAAAATGTCTGCTTTTGATCCCGGTGGGATTGTGGTGAGTGCGCGACGGGCATACTCACGAACCTTTTGGAAGCGCTCTGTACAGCAAATTTTCCGCTAACGCTTCTATTATACCTTGGTGTTTTTGAGGTGCCACCATGCCAAAACAAGTTTCCATGGGTGCTTTGATCAAATGCAGTTTCGGCGCAGCGCCCTCGGCGCTGGTTGTACTGCCGAAAAACCGGGTGCTGTGCGAAGGCCCACCTGCGGCCAATATTATGGATCATGTTCCCATGGTCAATATTCTGCCGTTTGGTATGTGCTCGTGTGCGGGTAACCCGGTGGTGGCCGCAGCAACGGCTGCGGCACTGGGCGTCCTGACGCCGATGCCTTGCCTCCCGGCGACGCCCGCCCCTTGGATGCCGGGGGCGGCAACGGTGCTGATCGCCAAATTTCCGGCGCTGGATGATGTGTCTACCTGCCAGTGTGCCTATGGCGGCGCCATCAGCTTTAGCACCTCGGCCACGGTAAAAACCACTATCCCGTAGCGCGGCGAGCAAAATAGAGATTTTTATACAGCCAAATTTGACTGTAACCTTAGGGATTTTTATGAGCAATCCGATCGTTGTCACTACCGCGCTGGGCGAGAATGCGCTGCTATTCCACTCGATGAGCGGCAGCGAACAGCTTGGTCGTTTGTCCGAGTTTCGCGTGCAGCTGTTGAGTAAAAATGGCGAGCTAAACGCCAGTGAACTGTTGGGCACGCCATTAACCGTGGCGCTACCGCTGCCTAAGGGGACACGTTTTTTTTATGGTCTGGTGACGCAGTTTTCCTGTACCGGTTGGATCCACGATTACGTTAGTTATGAGGCCGTGGTTCACCCCTGGCTGTGGTTGCTAAAACGCACCTCAAACTGCGAGATTTACCAGAATAAAACGGTGGTGGAGATCGTTAAAGCGGTGTGCGAAAAAGGCTGCTACGCGGGCGTGAGTCACTTATCTACTCGTCTGTTGAGTCAGCAATATCCCTCGCTACCTTACTGCGTGCAGTACCGTGAAACGGATTTTGATTTTGTCTGCCGCCTGTTGGAAGACGCCGGGATCTACTTTTATTTCACTTATGAAGAGCAGCAGCACTGTATGGTGCTGGCCGATTCGTACACTGCCCACTCCGCCATTGCAGACTACCAGAATTTGAAGTTTGCCGGAGAGCGCTACCACAATGCGTTGCGCGAAGAGAGCGTGGCGGAGTGGGTTGTGTCGGCCGAAATTCACTCCAGTAGCTACGTGTTGGACGATTTTGATTATGAGCATGCGCAAGGCAGCCTGAATGGCGGCTTGCGCAGTACGGCGAAGATAAAATCAGGTGGAGCGGCGCACAGCTTCGAACACTTTGATTATCCGGGTAAATACGATACGGCTGCAACCGGGGAAACTCTGGCGCTGGCGCGCATGGAGCGGGAGCATGGTTTAAGTGAAGTCATTCAAGCCCGCAGTAACGCTCGGGGGCTGTTTCCCGGCGGTCTTTTTGGCCTGTGCGATCACCCCCGAGAAGATCAGAATGGGAGCTATCTGATCACCTCGGCGCAGTACCAGATAGGCATATCAAGTTACGCCAACCTCTCGGGTTCTCACATTGCCTCGCAGGAGGTCGATGTCGAGTGCCGTTTTTGTGCCATTGGGAAAAATCATGCATTTCGTCCGCTTTGCACCATCGCGAAACCGAAGGTGCAGGGTCCGCAGACGGCGATTGTCGTCGGCAACAGCGGCGAAGAGATCCATACCGATGCGCAGGGGCGTATCAAGGTACAGTTCCACTGGGATCGCGTTGGGCAGAATGATGATGCCAGTTCATGTTGGGTGCGGGTGGCGCAAGATTTCGCCGGTAAGGGGTGGGGGGCTTTATTCGTCCCTCGCGTCGGCATGGAAGTGGTGGTGAGCTTTCTGGAAGGCGACCCGGACAGGCCGCTGATTACCGGCTGCGTCTACAATTCTGATACGCCGCTGCCTTACGAACTGCCGGCCAATCAGACGCAAAGCGGGATAAAAACGCACTCAACGCCGAACGGCAGTGGCTTTAACGAGCTGCGTTTTGAGGACAAAGCGGGCAACGAAGAGCTGTTTATGCACGCCGAAAAGGATTTTACGCGGGTGGTGAAAAACGATGTAACCGACACCATCGGCAATAACCAGACGGTCACGATTTCGGGTGACCAGAGCATTACCGTCGATAAGACTATCACCATCACCGCAACCTCGTCTATTGAGCTGAAAGTGGGCAGCAGCACGATAAAAATAGAACCGACGAAGATTACTATCAACTCAATGCAGATTGATTTAGAAGCAGTGACTACAATGGTAATTAAAGGTGGCATGGTGGAAATCAATTGATGACGTGAAAAGAAGTATGTCTTCAAATCAGTATGTTCACGTGCCTGACATGCACATGATGGTCGTAAATTCTAGGCGGTGAATTTCTATGTTTTTAACCTTATGCACTCATAGTTACCGGAATCAACCCCTACCGGCCTTGGCTCCGGTTTCTTTTTCACTGAATGGCGGCACCCTAGGGCGCACCAGTGAAAACCAGTTGGTTCTCAATGATCCGACAAAATATATTTCTCGTTTACATGCGAAGGTGTCGTGCCGTGAGGGAAACTGGTTTTATGAAGATCTCGGCAGCAATCCAAGTGTGATTAATGACCGCCCCGTGGGAAAGGGCCGTGAAATTCTGCTGGCAGAGGGGGATCGCATTGTAATTGGTGATTATCTGCTTGAGGTACAGATGCAAGCAGAAACGATCGCTGCGCCTCTTATCTCACCGCTACCGTTGAATAATCCCGATTTGCCTCTGTTTGAGCCCCCGGGTGTTGTTGACCCCACCCCTTTATCCTTGTTTGAGACCATTGAAGTCGTTGCGGCACCGGTAACACCTGTGGGCAAATTCCCTGATGAACTGGCAGGGGCGCGACTTCTGGATATGAGTACTCATCAAGACCTGGTCGATCCGCTTGGGTTGAACCAGTTTGCCCATATCCCTTCGGCGACACTAACGGAGCTTGGTTCCCACGCACTTACTCCTCAGGCAACGCAGAGCGATCACGTTTCTCCCGAGCGGGTGGCTTTTGTACCTGCACCAGGCACGGCAGGCGGAATGATGATCCCAACGGATTATGACCTGCTGGCCGATGTGTTATCTCATGCGTCCCCCTCTTTGGGGGGAGAAACACGGTATGAGACGGTGCCAGCCAGCCAGCCCCTTTCTCCACAGGTGACTGCTGCTACTTACGACAGTGAGGTGATGCAGGCATTGTTGCGTGGTTTAGGCCTGCCGGATCTCAAACTGGACGGCTCTGCGGTGCAGGTGGCGGAGAGTATTGGTGCGATGTTGCGTGAAGCGACCGCCGGGACGATGGATGTACTGATGGCGCGAGCATTGACTAAAGAAGAAGAGGAGCGCATGGACATGACCATGATGGCGGTGCGGTCTAACAATCCGTTGAAGTTTTTCTCCAACGTCGATAGCGCATTGACGCAGCTACTGAGTGATAGTACGGCGGACTATATGCCACCCGTACAGGCGATTGCCGGCGCGTTCGACGATCTGCGCGCCCATGAACTCTCGGTCATTGCCGGAATGCGCACGGCATTATCGGCGCTGCTGGAACGTTGCAACCCTGCCCAAATCGAACAAAGTACGCCCCCCGCGAGCCTGTTCGACAAAATGAATGGTGGCACCGCTCGCCAGGCCAAAATGTGGCAGAAGATGCTGGTGGTCTATGCGGGTGTTGCGCGCGATATACAGGAAGCACAGGGATTATTTGGTGACCGGTTTTCCAGCGCCGATGAAGAACAGGTAGAGCGGTTGCGTAAAAGCAGTCAATAAATTTTCAGGAACAACGAATTTTCTGGGGTTAATACAACATGGCGTGGAAAAATAAAGTTATCTGGTCCGAAGGTATGTTGATGCAGCCGCAGCACCTGCAACAGCACGATCGTTACTGGCAGAGTCATCTGGAAGCGCGGGTTAGCGCGTTGCGACCCTATAGTTGGGGCTATTCTGCGTTAAAAATCGATGAACAGCAGTTGGCTCTGGGTAAGCTTTCGTTACAGCAGTGCAACGCGGTGCTGCCGGACGGCACGCCGGTCTGCCTGCCGGCGGAAGACGACCTGCCTTTGCCCTTAGCCATTCCCGTGGGTGCCCGTAATGTGCTGGTGATGCTCGCCTTACCGCTGCGTCGCCCCGGTGTTAACGAGGTGGATAATACGCAAGGGCCGGACAATTTTGCCCGTTATCGCCACGAAGATTATGAATGCTGGGACAGTAATGGTCTGGATAATAGCGCCCTGATGCAAATAGGCAAACTACGCCTGTGCCTGGCACTGGAAAGCGATGTGGCCAATGCTTACACGACACTGGCTATCGCCAAGGTGATTGAGCGTCGGTCAGATGGTCAGGTGGTGCTCGACCCGGATTTCTGTCCTGCGTGTCTGGATTATCACGTGGCGCCCCGGCTGAGCGCCTTTGTTGATGAGCTGGTGGGGCTGCTCCATCAACGCGGTGAGGCGCTGGCGGCGCGTCTGTCGCAAACGGGGGGAAATGGTGCGGCGGAGATCGCCGATTTTCTGTTATTGCAAATGCTCAATCGCGTCGAGCCGCTATTTATCCATTTGAGTGGGATGGCAAATCTGCATCCGGAAGAATTGTATAGGGCGATGCTCACGCTGGCGGGTGAGCTGGCCACCTTCACTGACAGCAATAAACGCACCACGGCCTATCCACCTTATATTCACGATCGTTTGATAGAAAGCTTTGCGCCGCTAATGAGAGATTTGCGTAAGTCTCTGTCTACGGTTCTGGATTCTCAGGCGGTGGCGATTCCTCTGGAAGAGCGCCAGTACGGTATTCGCGTGGCGGTGTTGGCGGATAAAACCTTGCTGAAGTCGGCGAGTTTTGTGCTGGCGGTAGGGGCGCAAGTTGTTCCCGAAGTCCTTAGGACCGGGTTTCCGATGCAAATCAAAATTGGATCTATCGAGCAGATCCGCGATCTGGTTAATCTACAACTGCCGGGAATTGGCTTGCGCCCTATGGCCGTTGCACCTCGTCAGCTACCGTTTTATGCAGGGTTCGTCTATTTCGAACTCGACAGCAGCAGTGAATACTGGCAGCCGCTGAGTAATTCGGCTGGTTTTGCGATGCATGTGGTCAGTGAATTTCCCGGTTTACAAATGCAGTTCTGGGCTATAAGAAGGTAAAGACCATGAACGAACACTCTATGTCTAATAATGGGCAAGAGGCTGATGCCACCTTACTGGTTCCAACTCCGGGCGGTCGTCGGCCATCCGCGTCTGAGCCGAGCGCCTCGGCGGAGTCGGTTCCTGTGCAGACGATAACGCCGACCGCCCCGTTGTTGCGTTTACCCGGGCGCGGCTTAAATCGGTTGGTACGGGCGGCCAATCCGCTACTTGGTTTGATTGTTCCGTTACGTACCACCACGCAGCCGCCGGATATCGAAGATCTTCGCCAACAACTGGCGCAGGCAGTACACACTTTTGAGAATGAGGCGCGTAAAGCTGGAATTGATTTGGAATCTATCGCCGGGGCTCGTTATGCATTGTGTACGGTGCTGGATGAAACTATTGCCGGTACGGCCTGGGGGAGTGGGGTTTGGGGAAGCCGCGGCCTGCTGGTGGCCTTTCACAATGAGTCGTCGGGTGGGGAAAAGTTTTTCCTGATCCTACAGCGATTGTCTCAGGATGTACGTTCTAATATTGATCTGCTCGAATTGTTCTATCTGTGCCTGGCGTTGGGCATGGAAGGGCGTTATCGCCTGATTGACCGTAACCAGGAACATCTCAGCCAGTTGCGTGAACGGTTACAACAACTGATTGCTACCCAACGTGGCAGCTATGAACCCGCTCTTTCCCCCCATTGGCGCGGCGTCTCTATTGAAACCAGTTCACCACTGCGACGTATTCCGCTGTGGGTCCTGGCGACCGGCAGCGCCGTGGTGCTGGGGGCGCTGCACATTGGTTACAGCACGCGATTGGCTGAATTGTCCGATCCGGTCTACGGCGGGTTGTATCAGCTGCATATGCATATGACGCCCCCTGCGCAACCCCCACGTATCGCAGTGCCTGTTACTCCGCCACCGGTGGGACCGATGCGGATGGCGGGTTTTCTGGCCGCTGAAATTGCCGCAGGAAAAGTGACGGTGACAGAAACGGGCGATCGCTCGATAATTGGGATTAACGGTGACGGCATGTTCGGGCCAGGAAGCGCCGAGTTGACGCCGGCCTTTGTTGGGCTGATTAAACGTATTGGTGATGCGCTGAACGATCGCCCCGGCAAGGTGTTGGTTATCGGCCATACCGATAGCAGTAAGCCAGGCGTCTCGGCGCGTTTCCCGTCGAATTACGAACTGTCGAAAGCGCGAGCGATCAGCGTGATGACATTGCTGGAGCAGCAGGCAGGACCTGCAGATCGCTTTAGCGCTGAAGGGCGAGGCGATTCAGAACCATTGGTACCGAATGACACTGCCGCCGATCGTATGCGGAATCGGCGGGTGGAAATTACTCTTTTAAGCCCGGTGGTGGCGCAATGAAACGCTTCTTTTTGTGGTTCCTGAAACCCTGGTTGTTGTCATTGCTGGGTGTGATTTTTTTCTCTTTAGTACTGTGGTTTGAAGGGCCGCTGCTGTCATTTAATGGTCAGGTTCCGCTCGGGGCGACCAGCACACGATGGAAGGTCATCGGCGTGCTGTTCTTACTGTGGGCACTTTGGCTGCTATGGAAATACTGCGCGATACATTGGGCCAACCGCAAGCTGGCGCAGGCGATGGTGGGCGATGAAGCGCCGGGGGCGCGTGAGGCCGAGCAGGAGCTGACGGCGCTGCGTCAACGTATGCGGGATGCGCTGGCGGTGCTGCGCAAAACCGGCAAGGGACGTCGAGGTAACTACCTTTATCAACTGCCGTGGTATCTGTTTATTGGCGCGCCGGGAAGCGGGAAAACCACGGCGCTGGTGCACTCAGGGCTTAAATTTTCGCTGGCCGACGAGCAAGGACCGGCGGCCGTCGGTGGGGTTGGCGGTACCCGGCGTTGCGACTGGTGGTTTAGCGATGAGGCGGTACTACTGGATACCTCGGGGCGTTACACCACCCTGGATAGCTATGCGCAGGTGGATCAGTCCGGGTGGAACGTTTTTCTACAGTTGCTGAAAAAATACCGTCGCCGGCGGCCGATCAATGGCGCAATCGTTGTACTGAGCGTGGCGGATTTGCTGCAACTGGGAGCCGCTGGACGAACCTTACAGGCTCAGGCAATCCGGGCGCGCGTGAAGGCGCTGCATGAGCAACTGGGGATCCGTTTCCCGATTTATGTGGTGGTCACCAAGTGTGATTTGCTGGCGGGGTTTGTCGAATTCTTCGAACCATTAGGGCGCGAAGAGCGCGATCAGGTTTGGGGGATGACGTTCCCATCGACGAAGGAAGATTCGCTTGCACAGGCGCTGGCTGCCTTCCCGGAGGAGTTCTCTGCGCTTGAGCGACAATTACAGGTTCGGGTGTTGCCGCGAATGCAGCAGGAACGGGATCTGCAACGACGCGCCTTATTGTATTGCTTCCCGCAGCAGTTTGCCGCTATTGGCCCGGTATTGGGTGATTTTCTTAACGAAGTTTTCGCGCCAACGCGATATGAAAAAGCTGCTCTGCTGCGAGGCGTCTACTTCACCAGCGGTACGCAGGAGGGCAGCCCTATTGACAGGGTGTCGCTGGCCGGTGCGTTTGGCCTTGGGCGTAAGATTTTGCCTAATAACGTCGCCTTGGGGAGACGCTATTTCCTCACCAATTTGCTGCGCGACGTGGTGTTTAAGGAGGCCGCGCTGGTAGAGAGTAACCCTCACTTTGAACGGCGCTGGAAACGTTTGCAGTGGCTGGGGTATGCGGCTATTGGTTTAGTGCTGGTGCTCTCGATTGCTGGGATGACTACCAGCTACTGGCGCAATCAGCAGTATATCGACCGCGTAAAACAGCAGGCTGCAGAAGTGGATAAACTGGCTAGTGCGTTGCCCGCGAACGCGAGCCTGACGGCATTACTGCCCATTCTGGATGCAGCGCGGAGCCTCACCGGTAGATATGATGGTCAGGCGGATAAGATCCCGTGGTTGAATCGTTTTGGCCTGTCGCAGAATGACAAGTTGGGCAGTGGATCGCGAGGACTTTATAAGCGATTGTTACGTGAAACGCTGATGCCACGCATTCTCGGGCGCCTGGAAGAGGTGCTCAAAGAAGGGGAAGCGAATAATCAGGAATACCTGTATGCCACATTGCGGGTCTATTTAATGCTGGGTGATCACCGCTATCTGGATCCTGAATCGGTGCTGGCCTGGCTTTCCATCGACTGGCCGCGCAGCCAGGCACCGGCAACACCCGAACAGATTCAGAAATTGTTGCTACATGCTGGAGCGTTCTTGCGCCATGGCGATCAGAGCGTGATGCCGCCGGTTCTCGATCCGACGCTGATTGCCCAGACCCGGCTAACGCTGGCGATAATGCCGGTTCCCTTACGCATTTATAACCGCCTGAAACGCGAGCTGGAAGCGGTCAATTTACCCGAGTTCAGTCTAAATCGCGCCGTGGGACACGATGTCTCGCAGCTGTTTACTCGCCTGAGCGGCGCACCGCTTAGCCGTGGGGTGGAGGGGGTTTATAGCCCGGCGGGTTATAGCAAATTACAACAGCTGATTGGGCCCGCGATTAATGACAGCAGTAAGGAGAATTGGGTGTTGGATCGCCGGGAGTTGGAGGTGGACAGCACCGAGGGTTCGATGCAAAAGAGAGTGCTGGAGCTCTATTATCTGGACTATATCCAGCAATGGGATGCGTTTCTGGCGGATGTGAGGATTGTGCCTTTTTCCAGCCTCGATCAGGCTGCTCGGGTCACCAATGCACTGTCGGCATCTGATTCGCCGATGGTGAGTTTCCTGCAAGGGGCCGCACGTGAAACGACGCTTGCGAATATCCAACCGCCAAAAAACAGCAAAAAGGGGTTAGATGATGTAGTACAGAACAAGCTGGCTGCGGCAAAAAAGAAACTTGAGGCGGCGATAGGCAATGATGCTGATGCCACGACTGTGAACGCGGTAGTCACCACCCCGGTCGACCAGCATTTCGACGGTTTACACAAGCTGGTTGGCGCGCCGGTTTCGCCGCTATTGGCGACGTTCAAAGATGCCGCGCAGTATTTTGAGGCGGCCGACAATGCCTGGCGCAATGGTCTCCCGCCGCCCAGCGATGAGGTGTTAACCCGCATTAAAAGTGATGCGCAAGATAAACCAGCTCCTCTGAATGCGATTATGCAGAATATCGATAACGGGGGGGGCGCGCTGGCTATTGGAAAAGAACGCGAGCGCCTGAACTCACTGTGGTCGTCGTCAGCCGCTTTTTGCCAGCAGGCCATCAGCGGGCGCTATCCGCTCGTGCGTTCCGCAAATAAAGAGGTCACGCTGGATGATTTTGGCAAATTTTTTGGACCAGGTGGGTTAATGGATGATTTCTTTACTAAAAACCTAAAGCCCTATGTCGATATGAGCGATAAAACATGGCGATGGCGGACGGAGAGCCGTACGCATCTGGGGATTTCTGCGCAGGTGTTGACGCAGTTTCAACGAGCCGCGCAATTACGGGACATGTTTTTCGCTTCCGGTAAGACCCAGCCTTCGCTGAGTTTTAGTCTGACACCGCTGGATGCTGATTCTGCGCTGCATGAGGTGCGGCTTTCCATTGATGGTCAGCCGGTAAACTATGTGGCCACTCAGCCTCCTCAGACGGTAGCGATCGTCGTGCCTCACGGGAAAAACGCTTCTCAGGTGCAGTTTGTGGCGAAGCCGGCGTTGCTGGCGAAGTATTCCAGCGAGGGGCCGTGGGCCTGGTTCCGTATGATGGATCGCGGCGTATTACAACCTACCACTCAGGGAGAGCGCTATCGGTTGACGTTCAATCTGGACGGGCATTATGTGATCTATCAACTTGATGCCAGTAGCGTTATCAACCCGTTCCGACGGACTAAATTACAACAGTTTCGTTGCCCGGTGGCGCTGTGATAGAGGGCTGTGGTTTTTTTGGCAAGGTGATAAGCCATGGGGATTTCGTCACCCGACGGCTACCAGCGGATTTTCTCCACTTCTGGGATCGCTGGTTACAGTCTGCGCAGCTGACGAGCCGGGATCAGCTTGGGCAGGACTGGTGTGATATCTATTTGAGCAGCCCTATCTGGCGGTTTGTACTGGCGCCCGGTTTGTGTGGGCCGCAGGCTTGGGTCGGCATAATTATGCCGGGCATAGATAAGGTTGGGCGGCATTTTCCCTTAACGCTGGCCGTTGCGTCGGCAAACGGGGTTCCGACTCCAGCGTGGTTGTGCGTATCCGACCCCTGGTTTGAAAAACTTGAAGCTCAGGCTCTGGCGTCCCTGCGTTGTGATTTTTCGCTGGAGTTATTTAATCGGACATTGAGCATGATCGATGGCCCTGTTGAAGGTATGAAGGTCAAAGCCCGGCGGCAGGCAGGCAATTGGGTGTATCAACTGACCGATGAAACGCAGCTTGATGCCGGCCTTTGCGCTATCGGGCCACTATCATCAGCACATAGCCTGTGGTGGAGCGAGGGATCGCAGCGAGTATTGCCCTGCGTTGCGCTGTGTACTGGTTTACCTGAGGCGCACCGGTTCGCGGCGATGCTAGACGGGCAGTGGGCAACCTACGGCTGGCAGCAGATTAGTCCCTTACAGCTTGGCTCTGAACTATGAAAGTCTGGATCTATTAGATCAAAGCCCTGGCCCGGAGGCCAGGAATTTGTCAGCAATCTGAGGGCGATATTAATATCGCCCTTTTTTACGAAAGCCTGACGGTATTATTCAATATCCAGCGGTTCTTCTGACAAAATGATCCCTGTGTTATCAGCATACAAATGATCACCGGAGAAAAAAGTTACGCCGCCAAAGTTAACACGGATATCGCTCTCACCAATACCTTCATCCGCTGCGCCGACGGGAATTGCAGCCATTGCCTGAATACCGATATCTAACTCCGCCAGATCATCTACCTGACGCACAGCACCATAAACAACAATACCTTCCCATTCGTTTTTCAATGCCAATTCCGCTAACTCAGCATTGATTAATGCACAGCGAACTGAACCTCCGCCATCAATGACCAGGACACGGCCAAGACCATTTTCTTCGAACAGGTTGAACAACAAACCGTTATCTTCGAAACATTTTACGGTAGTAATCTTGCCACCAAATGAACTACGCCCGCCAAAATTGGAGAACAGCGGTTCTACCACATTTACCTCTTCATGATAGATGTCACAGAGTTCGGAAGTATCATATTTCATAGCATTAACGTTTGGTTGCGACTGGGACGGTAAGTATATCTCTTTCTGACTATTGTTGGCAAAACCATCAATTGTTAAATTTGTCCGGACTGTCATATTGACCCCAGCCTGGAAAGTTTTGTCATCGTAAAAGGACAGTTTTTAGCTGAACACCAAGCCCACAGCAAACAGGATATTGGTGAGCAGGGCAGCTTTTACCATATGCCCCAACATTGGGCGCATGCGCGCAGCAGTATGCTCACGCAGCACAAACAACGCATGTTTGACCAGTAGCGGCACTGCTAAAATAAAGCTCCAGCCCGCCCAGCTATGCAAATTCAGAATGTTGAACAGTGACAGGAAAATAATTGCTGCCGCGATTAAAATAGCATGATAATAACGTGCGATTACCGGGCCTAAACGCACTGCCAGCGTATTTTTACCGTTGGCTTTGTCATTTTCGATATCGCGTAAATTATTAATATTCAACACAGCAGTTGCCAGTAAACCACAGGCGGTTGCCGGTAATATGATGAAACTGTCGAAGTGCCCAGCTTGTAGATAATAAGTCCCGGCGACACTGAGCCAGCCGAAAAATACTAATACTGAGATATCACCTAATCCCATATAACCATAAGGTTTATTCCCCACGGTATAGGTAATGGCAGCAACAATCGCCATTAATCCGAGTAAGAGGAAGCCGAGGACATCACTGAGTTTTTCACAGGCGACGGCAATCAATGCGATACCTGAAAGCACGGTGAGGATAACAGTGATTATCAGGGCTACTTGCATCTGCTGCCGGCTAATTATCCCTTTTTGCATCCCGCGCCAAGGCCCGATACGCTCGTCGGTGTCGCTACCTTTAGCGGCATCGCCATAGTCATTAGCCAGATTGGACAGAATTTGCAACAGACCGGCCGTCAATAACGCCAATAGCGCTACCGCAGGTTTAAAACTATCAATCAAAAATGCCAGCGCGGAGCCGGTTACAATAGAAGCGAAGGCCAATGGCAGAGTCCGTGGTCGCAGGCTCTCCAACCAGGCTTGAGTCTGAAGGGTGTCGGTTGATAGGCTCATGTTTCGCTTCATTTGTTATATAGCCGTCATCTTTCACATTGCAGATATGTTGGCTGCGGTCGCTACTCAGCCGATTTTTGAGCCTCGCCTCTGAGAGGCCGCTGTAAGCAGCGTTCAAATCTACTACCAAAATACTTTGATTTTTAATCAATGAGTTGCCGCTTTTCTACACCTTGAAATCTATTGGATAAAGGCGTCAGATTCGCTCATATCGGCGCATTAAAAACCGTTATATTATCAAAAAAATCATGTCAACAAAAAGGAGTGGCAGGCTATGCTTTCCTCCTGAAACCCTGTTATCCAGCATAGCGCTACCTCCGTCGCCCTTCAAGATGCAGCGGTGTCGGCTCCATCTTGACGTAACTGGGCTATAAAGCGAATTACAGGATAAAACGGCTCAAATCTTCATCTGCTACCAATTCATCCAGATGTTTACCGACATATTCTGCGTCGATAGTGATGGATTGACCATTGCTTTCGCTGGCGTCATAGGAGATATCTTCCATTAAACGCTCCAGCACAGTATGCAAACGACGTGCGCCGATATTTTCGGTGCGTTCGTTCACCTGCCATGCGGCCTCAGCAATTTTGCGGATACCTTCATCGGTAAACGCAACAGTAACACCTTCGGTCGCCATCAATGCTTTGTACTGCTCAGTCAATGACGCACTTGGCTCAGTCAAGATACGTTCGAAATCGTCTGTGGTCAGCGCCTGTAACTCTACGCGGATAGGCAAGCGACCTTGCAGCTCTGGAATCAGGTCTGATGGGCTGGATACCTGGAATGCACCGGAAGCAATGAACAGGATATGATCCGTTTTTACCATGCCGTGTTTGGTTGAAACAGTACATCCCTCGACCAGTGGCAGCAAGTCACGCTGCACCCCTTCACGCGACACGTCCGGGCCAGAGGTCTGTCCGCGCTTACAGATTTTGTCGATTTCATCAATAAACACGATGCCGTGTTGTTCGACGGCATCAATCGCCAGCTGCTTCAGCTCTTCTGGATTAACCAGTTTCGCTGCTTCTTCTTCGATCAGCAGTTTGAAAGCTTCTTTGATTTTGATTTTGCGTGGTTTCTGTTTCTGACCAGCGATATTCTGGAACATGGATTGCAACTGGTTAGTCATTTCTTCCATGCCCGGAGGCGCCATGATTTCAATCCCAGGCGGTGACACAGCTAAATCAATTTCAATTTCTTTGTCATCCAACTGATTTTCACGCAGTTTTTTGCGGAAAGCCTGGCGGGTGGCGGATGGCTCTTGTGTTTCATCCGCCTGGCCCCAGTTATTTTTGGCCGGTGGGATAAGCGCATCCAAAATGCGCTCTTCGGCCAGTTCTTCAGCCCGGTAGCGCATTTTTTCAATTGATTGTTGACGCACCATTTTAATCGCCGCATCGGTTAGATCGCGGATAATAGAGTCCACTTCTTTACCAACATAACCCACTTCGGTGAATTTAGTCGCTTCAACTTTAATGAATGGCGCATTGGCCAGTTTCGCGAGGCGACGGGCGATTTCAGTTTTACCTACACCCGTGGGGCCTATCATCAAAATATTTTTCGGGGTAACTTCGTGGCGTAGCTCTTCGTTAAGCTGCATACGACGCCAGCGGTTACGCAGGGCGATCGCCACTGCGCGTTTGGCTTTATCCTGGCCGATGATATAGCTATCAAGCTCACTGACGATTTCGCGTGGGGTCATTTCAGACATGTCACTCTATCCTTACGCTGTATACCCGTCGTTCTTCAAGATTCAGGCGTTTTGGCAGCCCCTACTCACCTCCGTCAGTTAGTTATCTAAGCTGTTGGGGATTCACTCGGTTGCGGCCTGCCTGCATCTCAAAGTAACTTGGGCAGAGATGTTAATAACGTTTAGTACGTTAATTCTTCAATGGTTTGGAAGCGGTTGGTGTAGATACAGATATCCCCCGCAATGCTCAGAGATTTTTCAACGATATCTTTGGCACCCAATTCAGTATTGTCTAACAATGCGCGCGCAGCAGATTGGGCATAAGGTCCGCCGGAGCCAATAGCAATCAAATCATCTTCAGGCTGAACGACATCACCGTTACCGGTAATAATAAGCGATGCTGTTTCATCGGCCACGGCTAGCAGTGCTTCAAGTTTGCGTAACATGCGATCAGTGCGCCAGTCTTTGGCTAACTCAACTGCGGCTTTGGTCAGATGACCCTGATGCATTTCCAGCTTGCGTTCAAACAGTTCAAATAGGGTAAAGGCATCGGCGGTACCGCCAGCAAAACCTGCAATGACTTTATTGTTATAAAGGCGGCGTACTTTTTTGGCGTTGCCTTTCATTACGGTATTGCCCAGAGTGACCTGACCATCACCACCGATAACCACATGACCATCACGGCGTACACTTACAATTGTTGTCACGAGCGAGCCCTCGTTGCGGACTGAATGAACCTCCGCACTGTCTGTAAAAAAACAGTACGGGGTATATTGAGATTATAAATGGGGGAGGATTATCACTTTTCAACCCCCAACAGCAAGGGGAATGCATCCTGATTGACCAGCACCTTTCAAACGCTGCAAGGTTTTATCTGTGGCAGCTTTGGTGTTGTATGGGCCAAGCACGACGCGATTCCAGCCACCGCCTGCGGTAATACGGCTTTCGATTCCTGCAAATGCCAATTGAGCACGAATAGATTCAGCCTGATCAATTACCTTGAATGAGCCACATTGCACCATCCAACGCTGGGCTTTCTCTTTTTTCGGCTTCGGCGGCGTGGCAGCTTGTACCGCCGGTGCTGTTGGCTGCGTACGCGGCACAGAAACTTGCGGCTGTATTGGTGTGATAGCCTGACGCGGAGATGTTAACGGCTGCTGTTGCATAGTTGCAACCGGTGGTTTGACCGTTACCGCTGAACGCGGTACCTGTGTCCCTTCCTGATACGGCACTTCTGATAGCTGTGTTGGCTGCTGACGCATATCCGTCTGCATCTGTTCCAGCAGTTGGCGCTGCTCATCGGTCAGTTGCGTTTTAGAATTCATTTCACCGCCGGCAGAAGGCTCTGTTGGTGTCGGAATGCCAATCTGACGATTTTCCAGTTCTTTAATATAACGCCAGCGTTCTTCCGGTTTAGGAGGTAAGCCATTGCCGGTGCGTGGATCATGACTGGGAAGCAACGGAAGTTCACCGGGCTTATTATGGGTGATAAAATAGAGTCCACCCATAAATACCACCAATAGCGCAACGGCGAGTGCCATCACGGTTTTAGATATTGCTGGAGCACTGCGTTTTTTCCTGCCAGTGTTTTTGCGCCGCGCTCCTGAGCGCCCTCGGCTTACATAATCTTTTTGTGCCACTATCGTTTCGCTGCGTCGTAATGATGGAATAAGTCCTTCATGTTACTGAACCCCTGAATGTTTGCCTAGCGTTTAGGCGCCGCAGTACTTTCCCGGACGATTAATTCGGTGCTTAACAGGTGGGAGCCACTTCGTACTGGATTCCCTTGTAACTGCTCAAGTAATAGTAACATGGCTTGCCGCCCAATTTCATAACGTGGTTGCTTCACTGTGGTCAAGGGGGGATCGCAATATTGAGATATTTTGAGATTGTCAAAGCCTACTACCGAGACATCCTGCGGAATGCGTAGTCCCATTTTCTTCGCCTGCCACATAGCCCCTATCGCCATCACATCATTGTGACAAAATATTGCGGTAGGGGGAGGAGACAACGCCATCAGTTTGATAAAGGTTTCAGCGCCCGCCTCATAACTAAAGTCACCGCGTAAAATATAGCTGTTGTTGATGGTAATGCCATTACGGTTTAGTGCCTGCATATAACCTTCTAAGCGATAATGGCTCAGTGGCAGCTTTTCTGGCCCGGAAATACACGCAATTCGCTCGTGGCCCAACTCGTGCAGATAATCTACTGCTTCAAATGCGGCAGTCAGGTTATCGATATGTACGGTGGGTAATTCCAGTTCAGGTGAAAATTCATTGGCCATTACCATCGGTGGCAAATTATGTTGTTCTTCTTTGCTGGCATCAAAAGGCAGATTGGTGCCAAGCAACAACATGCCATCAATCTGTTTGGTGATAATCAGATTAATAAAAGTACGGTTTTGTTGGGTTTGTTGTGCGCAATCGGCAAGCAGTATCAAATAGTCCTGCTGTGCTGCGGCGAACTCAATGCCTTGAATGATATCCGCAAAAAACGGGTCACTAATATCCGGTATAATGACCAAAATGGTTCGTGATTCGTTACGTTTAGTATTGCGTGATAAAGCGTGAAGAGAGTAGCCAACCGCCAGTACAGCTTGTTCGACCTTTTGCCGGGTCACAGTTGAAACCTTTTCCGGGTTCATTAATGCACGTGACACCGTTGCAGTTGAAACGCCTGCCATTTCAGCAACGTCTTTCATGGTGGACATCGTCAATTCTTTTTTATGTTCCAACGCCTTTCTCCTTGCTTTTACTCCGGGCCAGCACTAATGCTTTGAGATATCCCGTGGCCAATGGCTCAGAATATTAACGAGTTGTCATACGTAAACCGGCGTTATTGATAAGCGCGCTCATAATTTCTTTCATGGCAGTGTGGTTCTGACTAAATACAGACTTTCTATCATTCTATACAGATAGTGGGGGTAATTTGTTACCTAATTTGCATAAAAATTGTGACATTAGTGGGTTTTTTCGAGCTAGCTCGCAGAAAGTGGAGTAATTGATGGTCTTGTGGCATAGATTAAATGATAAGTTTTTCTTATGTTTTTGGGTGAAAGGTAGCTAGCTGTCTATTGGATCGACATCCAACGTCCACTTAACTTTACGCGCTTGTGGTAATTTATTAATCAACGGCTGAGACGTTTTAATCAACCGCTGCAATAATTGCCGTGAAGGGTGTTGCAGCAACAACTGCCAACGAAAACGCCCACCACGTTTGGCCTGCAATGCAGGTACCGGCCCCATGATCCACAGCGCATCATCTTTCAGCGGGCTGGCTTCCAGCAAGCTGCGTAATTGTTGTAGGAACAGCGCCGATTGCTGGTTATCGTGATCTTCACTGCGTACGATAATATGGCTGTTATAAGGCGGTAAGAATACGTTTTTACGCTCCTCCAGTGCCTGTTTGGCAAAGGCATCGTAGCCTTGTTGTAATAACATTTGCAGCAGTGGATGCTCAGGGTGATGAGTCTGCAAAATGACTTCACCCTGCTTACCGGCTCGGCCCGCGCGGCCTGAAACTTGGGTGTAAAGCTGAGCGAATCGCTCTGCCGAGCGGAAATCAGCCGAAAACAGTGCACCATCAACATCCAGCAGCGCCACTAACGTGACATCAGGGAAATGATGCCCTTTAGCCAGCATTTGGGTGCCAATCAAGATACGTGCACCACCTTGATGAACATCCGCCAGATGCTGCTCCAGCGAGCCTTTACGGCTGGTGGTATCGCGGTCAATACGGGTTATCGGTGTCTCTGGGAACAGTAGAGCCAGTTCGTTCTCTAATTGCTCAGTACCCACGCCGACAGGAACTAAATGAGTCGTGCCGCATTTGGGGCATTGTTGTGGCACAGGGCGCTGGCTGTCGCAGTGGTGGCAGCGCAACTGGCGAAGATTCTGATGCAGGGTGTAGTAGTGGTCGCAGCGCTGGCATTCGGCTATCCACCCACACTCATGGCATAGCAGGGCAGGCGCATAACCACGGCGGTTAAGGAATAAAATTACCTGATTATCCGCCTGTAAATGGGTTTTCATCCGTTTTAATAAGGGCTGAGACAGCCCGAATTTTAACGGTAAGCCTTTCAGATCAAGCAAGTGCTGTAGCGCCAATTTAGCATTACCGGCTCGTTTAGAAAGCGTTAGCTGGCGGTATTTGCCCATTTGTACGTTATGCAGGGTTTCCAGCGCCGGTGTTGCCGTGCCCATCACAATCGGAATACCTTCTTCGCGGGCGCGGAATACCGCTAAATCCCTGGCGTGATAGCGCCAGCCTTCCTGCTGTTTATAGGAACTGTCGTGTTCTTCATCAATAATAATGATGCCAAGGCGTGAAAACGGAGTAAACAGCGCGGAGCGAGTGCCAATAACAATGGCTGTTTCGCCGTTACGTGCTCGCAGCCAGACTGATAACCGTTCACTGTCGTTCAGGCCCGAATGAAGTACTTCTACAGGCGCGTTAAAACGTTCGCGAAAACGTGCGATAGTTTGCGGTGTCAGGCCAATTTCAGGCACCAGAACCAGCGCCTGACTGCCTTGTGCCAGAATATTTTCCAGCACGCTCAGATAAACTTCTGTTTTACCAGAGCCAGTGACTCCCGCCAGCAGCCAGGCAGTATACTGGGTATCTTCGCTGCGAATAGCACCCACGGCTGTGGTCTGTTCGGTATTCAGCCGCAGGCGTTCGCCCGGTACCGAAAAGCCATTGCGCCAGTCAGTCATCGCCACTTCTTGCGCACGCAGGTCAATTAATCCTTTGTTGCGCAATGCCTGTAATGCGCTTTCAGTCAGAGCCATTTCATTAACCTGATAACGATAGACTGGGTTTTGCAATAAAGCGGCAAGAGCCTGTTGCTGTTTCGGCGCGCGCTTTAAGCTTTCCGGTTTTGTGGCACAGCCCTGTTCGGTCGCGAACCACTGCCATAGTGGTGCGGATTGTGCCGGTTTACCCTGGCGTAGCAGAATTGGCAGAGCATGGAATAGCACTTCACCGATAGGGTAGTGGTAATACTCGGTTGCCCAACACAAAATATGCCACAGGCTGGGTGGGAATAGGCTGTTGTTATCCAAAACGGCATTGATGGTTTTCAGTTGTTCAAGGGGGATGCTGCTGGTATCACTGATACTCACTACTATCCCGATGGCTTTACGCTTACCAAACGGCACAGTGACGCGAGCCCCCACCACCGGGCAGACCGTGGCACTGTCTAAGCGGTAATCGAAGGTGCGAGCCAATGGAACGGGTAACGCCACTTGAACAACGGACATGCGTTCTTATCCTGAATAAAAAGATTGAACAGTTTACACCGCAAGCGGCAAAATGTGCGGATTCGATTGCGTGGCTTGGTCAAATTCTGTATTATTCGCCGCCTTTGGTATAGTTTGATATCAAATCCTGTTAACCATCGCAGCTTACTTTAATCAGTGATGGTTATTTTCTAATCGTGTGGTGTCTGGCGGAACAGGGCTGGATAGCGACACGGCCTAATATAGAGGTTTCCATGAGACAAGGTATCCATCCTAAATACGAACAAGTTACTGCTTCTTGCTCTTGCGGTAACGTTATCAAGCTGAACTCTACAGTTGGTCATGACCTAAATCTGGACGTGTGCGGTGAATGCCACCCGTTCTACACTGGCAAGCAGCGTGACGTTGCCAGTGGTGGCCGTGTTGACCGCTTCAACAAGCGTTTCAGCGTGCCAGGTGCTAAGAGCTAATTATTGCCTGTCAGATGAAAAAGGCGCTTTGGGCGCCTTTTTTATTTCTATTTTTCAGGTTTATTTTTAGCAATGAGCGGAATCGTCGCTGGACATCAATACTGCCAGGTATCGGGGTCAACACCTAACTCACGCATTAACATCTTCGCGGCTTCCGGGATTTCATCACTGCATTCTTTACGCAGATCACTGTCGTTTGGCAGTGGTTGGCCTGTGAATGCATGCAAAAAGGCCTCACACAACAGTTCACTGTTGGTTGCGTGGCGCAGGTTGTTTACCTGACGGCGGGTTCGTTCATCGGTGAGGATTTTTAAAACCTTTAGCGGAATGGATACCGTAATTTTTTTGACCAGTTCGCTTTTCTTGCCGTGTTCAGCGTAAGGGCTGACATACTCGCCGTTCCATTCAGCCATGGGACACCTTAAATTTATCGGAAAAATACGAAATTCTGAAGATCGACCAATTATGCCTGATCTTCGCTATTGTCACTCAATAGATCAGTAATTTTACCAGAGTAAAATCTCTCATCTAATCATTTTTGCCATTTATTGATAGCGATTACCTTTCTATGCCAATTTTACGGCTAAACAAAACATCATTGACATCATTAGGATAGTTTAAACCTCTATAATTTAGCGGTTATTATCTCATTGCTTAATCTATACGCAAAGAGGTTTAGATGTCTAGATGTATTTACGTCCATGATTTGTGCGTCTACTCTGGCGTAACATTTTTCTATCCTGGCGGGTGGTAATCCATATGACGACGCGTAAACAGGCAACAATAGCAGTTCGTAGCGGGTTGAACGATGACGAGCAATACGGCTGCGTTGTCCCCCCGATCCACCTCTCCAGTACCTATAATTTTGTCGATTTTAATCAGCCACGCGCCCACGACTATTCACGCCGCAGTAACCCGACGCGCGATGTCGTACAGCGAACATTGGCTGAACTGGAAATGGGTGCGGGTGCAGTCATGACCAGCAGCGGAATGTCGGCTATTCATTTAGTTTGTACTATGTTACTGAAACCGGGTGATTTATTGGTCGCCCCACATGATTGTTACGGTGGCAGCTACCGTTTATTCGATAGCCTGAGTAAGCGTGGCGCTTACCGTGTTCTGTTTATTGATCAGGGTGATGAAACTGCGCTGAACCGTGCATTGGCTGAAAAACCGAAATTGGTCTTGATTGAAACCCCGAGCAATCCACTGTTACGGGTGGTGGATATTGCGGCCATTTGTAAAGCGGCTCATGCCGTCGGCGCTTTAACTGTTTGCGACAACACCTTCCTCAGCCCGGCGTTGCAGCAACCCCTCTCTTTAGGTGCGGATCTGGTGGTTCACTCCTGCACTAAATACCTGAATGGTCACTCTGATGTGGTCGCTGGTGTGGTTATTGCCAAAGATCCTGAGTTGGCGGTTGAACTTGCGTGGTGGGCGAATAATATCGGGGTGACCGGTGCGGCATTTGATAGCTATCTGTTATTACGTGGTTTGCGTACATTGTCGCCACGTATGGCTCAACAGCAACGTAATGCAGATGACATTGTTCGTTATTTACAGCAACAGCCTTTAGTGAAAAAGCTGTATCATCCTTCTCTGTCACAACATCCCGGCCACGAAATTGCTTGTCGTCAGCAGTCTGGTTTTGGTGCGATGCTCAGTTTTGAGTTAGATGGTGATGAACAGCTACTGCGCCGTTTCCTCTCTGCTATTGAATTATTCACTTTGGCGGAGTCTTTGGGGGGGGTGGAAAGCCTGATTTCTCATGCCGTGACCATGACCCATGCCGGTATGGCGCCAGAAGCGCGCATTGCCGCAGGTATTACTGATAGCTTGTTGCGCATTTCTGTGGGTATTGAAGACAGCGAAGATTTGATTGCCGATTTGGAAAATGCTTTCCAGTTGGCGGGAACGAGGTAAGCATGAATGCAACAACGGTAGCAACGGCGGTGTCTGGCCGTCAACTGCATAAATTTGGTGGTAGCAGCCTTGCGGATGTGAAGTGTTACTTGCGGGTGGCCAATATTATGGCCAACTACAGCCACCCTGGCGATCTGATGGTGGTGTCTGCGGCGGGTAGCACAACGAACCAATTGATTAGCTGGTTGAAACTCAGTCAAACTGATCACCTGTCAGCCCATCAGGTGCAACAAAATTTACGCCGTTACCAACATGATTTGATCAGTGGTTTATTGTCACCAGAAATGGCCGAACCGCTGATAAGTGAATTAATTTATGATTTGGAACGCCTGGCAGGCCTGCTGGATAACCAAGTAAATGATGCAATTTACGCCGAAGTGGTCGGGTGCGGTGAGATTTGGTCCGCTCGCTTGATGGCAGCAGTATTGAATAAACAGGATATGAACGCCATCTGGCTTGATGCTCGTCGCTTTCTGCGTGCTGAACCTGCAGCGCAGCCACAAATCGATGAAGGCCTTTCCTACCCGTTGTTGCAGCAATTAATGGTTCAGCACCCGCATCAGCGTTTGGTGGTGACTGGGTTTATTTCACGCAGCAATTCGGGTGACACCGTGCTATTGGGGCGTAACGGCAGTGACTACTCAGCGACACAAGTTGGCGCGCTCGCGGGTGTCGAGCGC
The DNA here is from genome assembly GCA_041179305.1 of Pseudomonadota bacterium. Taxonomy (GTDB): domain Bacteria; phylum Pseudomonadota; class Gammaproteobacteria; order Enterobacterales; family Enterobacteriaceae; genus Yersinia. Next base: position 22,454 of record JBEGTQ010000052.1, read on the forward strand.
GTGACTATCTGGAGTGATGTAGCCGGGGTATACAGCGCTGATCCACGCAAAGTCAAAGATGCTTGCCTGCTGCCGTTACTGCGTTTAGACGAAGCGAGCGAACTGGCTCGTCTGGCAGCCCCGGTACTGCATACCCGCACATTACAGCCAGTTTCTGGCAGCGATATCGATTTGCAATTGCGTTGCAGCTATCAGCCGGAGCAAGGTTCAACCCGCATTGAGCGCGTATTGGCATCAGGTTCGGGCGCAAAAATCGTCACCAGCCATGATGATGTCTGCCTGATTGAATTGCAGATAGCCGGCCATCACGATTTTTCGCAAATGCAAAGAGAGATCGATCTGCTGCTCAAACGTGCGCAAATCAAACCATTGGCTACCGGTATTCACCCTGATCGCAACTTATTGCAACTCTGCTACACCTCAGAGGTGGTTAACAGTGCTCTGCGGGTGTTGGAAGAGATCACACTGCCGGGGGCGTTATCGCTGCGTGAAGGGTTGGCACTGGTCGCGCTGGTGGGCGCGGGTGTGAGTAAGAATCCATTGCACAGCCATCGCTTTTACCAGCAGCTAAAAGATCAGCCGGTTGAGTTTATCTGGCAGGCAGAAGATGGCATCAGCATGGTAGCTGTTCTGCGCCTTGGGCCGACAGAACATCTGATTCAAGGGTTGCATCAATCGTTGTTCCGCGCAGAAAAACGCATTGGTCTTATGTTGTTCGGTAAGGGCAATATAGGTGCACGCTGGCTGGAGCTGTTTGCCCGTGAGCAACAGAATATCTCGGCACGCAGTGGTTTTGAGTTTGTGCTGGCAGGGGTGGTAGATAGCCGCCGCAGCCTGTTAAGTTACGACGGGTTGGATGCCAGCCGGACACTGGCATTTTACGATGATGAAGCCGAAGAGCAGGATGAAGAATCACTGTTTTTGTGGATGCGAGCGCACCCGTTCGATGATCTGGTGGTGCTGGATGTGACTGCCAGTGAGTCGCTGGCAGAGCAATATTTGGATTTCGCCAGTTATGGCTTCCACGTGATCAGTGCCAACAAACTGGCTGGTGCTTCCAGTGGCAATAATTATCGCCAAATCCGCGATGCTTTTGCCAAAACAGGCCGTCACTGGCTGTATAACGCCACGGTAGGCGCTGGGTTACCGGTTAACCACGCGGTGCGTGACTTACGTGAGAGTGGCGACAGTATTCTGGCGATCAGCGGCATTTTTTCTGGTACCTTGTCGTGGTTGTTCCTGCAATTTGACGGTGCGCTGCCCTTTACCGCGCTGGTGGAACAAGCCTGGCAACAAGGCTTGACCGAGCCAGATCCGCGGGTAGATCTTTCTGGTCAGGATGTGATGCGCAAGCTGGTGATTCTGGCTCGCGAAGCGGGTTACGACATTGAACCGAATCAGGTGCGGGTGGAGTCGCTGGTATCTGCCGGTGCTGATGTGGGTTCGGTGGATCAGTTCTTTGAAAATGGTGATGCATTGAATAAGCAAATGATTCAGCGCTTAGAAGCCGCGAATGAAATGGGTCTGGTTTTGCGTTATGTGGCGCGCTTTGATGCTAACGGTAAGGCGCGAGTGGGCGTTGAGGC
>JBEGTQ010000053.1:0-10463 GCA_041179305.1 Pseudomonadota bacterium
TGAACCGTAAGACATTGGGGTACTCAAAATCAGTAGAAATGCATGACAGGATCATTGGTACATTTATCGCGCGTGAGCATTATGTATTGTAATGTCATTCACCATATTGAATACACGACCCACCATTTGATATTGAGCACTGGGGCGATTATCCAGACTATCTTTCCCGCCTCTATTTAGTTTTGGAAAAATGTAACCTGGATAAAGCCATTGCCGCAGAGCTTATTTTTCGTGACATGAAATATCTAAAACCCCGCAAGAAAAATTAAGATATTTATATTTCCTGTATTTGTTTTTATGGCGAGACATTAATTATTTTACATTCAAAATATTTCGAGATTTAGCCAGTGAACCTGCAATTTGAAGTATAACATGCATTTCAAAAGTGGGTTAATTTGTGATTTAGTAAGAATAAAAACAAGATCACTGAATTATAATTATTTTATAATTTAAAGTAATATTTAACTTTATGCCAGACAACTAATAAATAAAATTAATAACTCAAATAAAATCCAATAAACACCAGTAACATCACTTTTAACCTAATATTGACTTTTTAATAAGTTATTTGTTGAATATTATTATGAAACCAACGCAACGGTTGGTGTCATAAATAGGATTCAATATGAATAATATCACGAAGTGTGACAATATAACGTCATTTGTTATTTGCACTGTTTGCATTATAGGGACTCTGTATTTATGGCGTTTCTATTATCAGCGAACGAGGTGGCTTTTTGGCTAAGCTGCAAATATGTATATTCCTTATAACCTAAGACAGTTAAATAAACAATCTTAACCGTATAAATCTATATTTTTATGGGCTTATATTAAATTAATTACGAAAAGGAAGAGAAAAATGAATAAAACGCCTCTGGCTTTATTTTTATCTGCTTTTTGCATTTCAGTCCACGCAGTGGAAGGTGTTAGCTCAATTTCACAAACAAACATTCCACCTGAAAATAATATGCAACAATTCCTCAGTAATGGTGAAACCTACACCTATATAAAATGTGTTTATAGAAAAAATAAAGATAAGAATTTTGATGCAACTTCATCCTGGGAGTGGGGTCGGATTGGTAATTCAGCCAATGATTATGCGATTGTTAACGGTCATTGGTATTCTGGCGCCATTTTAACTAACATGTTCTATACAAAATCCAGTTACCAGGAAATTAAAAATGTTTGCATTAACACATTAAATAACAAGGGGGTTAGCTATAGTGACATAATACCTTATGCATCTGATTACACGCTGTCTTATTATTACACGTTCTGGACTGAGGGAAGAAACAATCCTTCAATTCAAGTTGGAAAGGGAAAGTTGGATAGAATGGTTGTTTTTGGCGATAGTTTATCCGATACGATTAATGTTTATAACGGTTCTTATGGAACAGTGCCAAACAGTAATACATGGTTTTTAGGGCATTTTTCAAATGGACTCGTTTGGCATGAATACCTGAGTAATAAGCATATTAAGGTGCCGAGCTACACTTGGGCAACGGGTAAGGCAGAGAGTGGCAGTAATCTGATATTCTCTGGTTTTGGCCAGCAAGTAGACTCATTTGAGTCTTATATGAAAAAATCTACTGGATACGATATCAGCCAAACTCTTTTTCTTGCTCTGTTTGGCGGCAACGACTTTATCACAGGTAGCAAATCACCTGATTATATTATTAATAACTACAAAACTGCCTTCGTCCGATTGAAAAACCTGGGTGCTAAACAGATTGCGATATTTACTCTTCCTGATTTCTCAACTGTCCCTGCGGTGAGGGATTGGAGTCAGTATGAAAGGGATAAATTAAAAAATAAATCTATTGAGTTTAATACGAAACTAAGTTTGCTAATGAACTCTTTAAAATTAACTTATCCTGATGTTAAATGGATTATGCCAGATTTAAGTGCGGCTTTTGACAAAATCATCAAAAATCCCGCAATTTTTAATTATGTAAACACGAATGAAACCTGTCTTAATCTGAGAGATTCAAGTTTTGATTATATTGCAGGTGCATCACCGAGAGATAAATGTATAAATAGCAACGGCGCATTTGTTTTCTGGGACAACATGCATCCAACCACAAAAGCGCATGAGGACATCAGTGATATTTTGGCCGATGAAATTAAATTGTCTCTGTAAGAAAAAATGAACGACGTAAATAATAATCATGTATGAAAAATAGTGTATTTACCCGTCGCCCTTCAAGATGCAGGGGGTTGGCTGCCTTTACCCATTTTAGTCACTGACTTGAGTAAGTTATTAGGGCTTGGTTAATTTACCGCCTGGCGGCATCTTGAAGGGCGACGGGTATAGTGATTTTTTATTAATCGTAGGCCGCGAATGGAGCGGCTGCTTTAACGTAAAGTTCATCGGTTATGTTCCGCTGGTTGAAGTAGAGAAAGCGTATTATGCTTTCGTGGTGAAAAAGAACCTGACAGCCTGAGTTCATGGATTAAAAATTCTCTAAGAACCGGAGTGGTTCATGGTGTTAAGCCTCCTTCTGTGTGAAGGTGGCTTTTTATTGTGTTAATTTATTCAAGTGCTTTATAGTCTTGAATAATTCGTTAAGGCTAGAAATTCTTGGCTGCTGCCTGCATCAATCAGAACACGCAATTATTTTTATCTTGCTGTTCTATAAACAAAAAATTTTAAGATGAGGGAAGGCGGCAAGTAAGATAATCCCGAAGAGATTACATAAGTAAGTGATTCGGGCGATTGAGTGCAGCCAACACACCTGCAATCTGAAAGATGACAGGTATATTAGTTAATCGTTTCTCGGCATACCGGGTGATACCGATATACCAAATTGTGGTATTCCCGTAGTGTTCAATCCAGGATGGTATCGATATGAAATTGCAGCAGCTCCGTTATATTGTTGAGGTGGTCAACCATAACCTTAACGTATCATCTACCGCAGAAGGCCTGTATACCTCTCAACCGGGGATCAGTAAGCAGGTCAGAATGCTGGAAGATGAGCTGGGTATCCAGATTTTTGCCCGTAGTGGTAAACATCTTACACAGGTGACCCCGGCAGGGCTGGAAATCATCCGAATTGCCCGTGAAGTTTTATCAAAAGTGGACGCGATCAAAGCCGTCGCCGGTGAACATACTTATCCGGATAAAGGTTCGCTATATATAGCAACCACCCACACTCAGGCGCGTTATGCATTGCCTGATGTCATTAAAGGCTTTATTGAGCGTTATCCGCTTGTCTCTTTGCATATGCATCAAGGGTCGCCGACGCAAATTGCTGAGGCAGTGTCAAAATGTAGCGCTGACTTTGCTATTGCGACCGAAGCCCTTCATCTCTACGACGATTTGATTATGTTGCCGTGTTACCACTGGAATCGCGCCGTGGTCGTAAAACCGGATCATCCATTGGCGGGTAAAAACCATATCAGCATTGAAGAGTTAGCGGCGTATCCCATTGTTACTTACACTTTTGGTTTTACTGGTCGCTCTGAGTTGGATACCGCGTTTAATCGAGCCGGTTTAACGCCTCGCATCGTTTTTACCGCGACGGATGCTGACGTGATCAAGACCTACGTGCGTATGGGGTTGGGGGTAGGGGTTATCGCCAGTATGGCGATTGATCCGATTCAGGATTCTGATCTGGTGACAGTCGATGCCCGTGATATCTTTACCTATAGCACGACTAAGATTGGTTTCCGCCGTAGCACCTTCTTGCGCAGTTATATGTATGATTTTATTCTGCGTTTCGCCCCACATCTGACTCGTGATGTGGTGGATAATGCTGTAGCGCTGCGTTCTAATGAAGATATTGAGGAAATGTTTAAAGATATTAAGCTGCCAACCAAGTAGTCTATAACTCAATGAATGAAATCTATCTCAAAAAGTTTGTGTCGTATTGGCGCAGGCGAATCTGCAAAAGTTGCGCTGCCGTTTTAAAATAAGGGTCTTCATACCATTCTTTCTTGCAGCTTGGCAAAAACTTAGCCACCGTTTTTCGCCGAGCACCATCACAATGACAAAACTTCTTTGCCGCCCGGCTGTATCTTGAACTAACGTGGGTATACTCGTTGCCGTTGTCGCCAAAATGTTAACATTAGTTTGTGTTATATTTAATTTATACCCATAACCTTTCAATATGCAGGGGTGTTGGCTGCCTTTTATTCACCCTTGGTTACTGACTTGAGCAAGCTCATCGGGTTTCGCTCCGTTGCTGCCTGGCCGCACCTTGAGGCAACTTGAGTATAGGCCTGTGGAGATACAAACTGATTTGTAACACTTATAACAACAATGGAGGCGCTATGTCGTTGGATCTACGAAAAACGAGTATGGCGATGCTGGTCGCCCTTAATCGCGAATATCACTATTACAGCCTGCCACGATTGTCTGCAGTGTTGGGCAATATTGATCGATTACCGAAATCACTTAAAGTATTACTGGAGAATCTACTGCGTCACCTCGATGGCGAGCAAGTTCAGGAAGAAGATTTAAAAGCTATTGTTGACTGGCAGCAAACCGGCCATGCCAGCCGTGAAATTGCTTATCGGCCGGCGCGAATATTAATGCAGGATTTCACCGGCGTACCTGCTGTCGTCGATTTGGCCGCTATGCGTGAAGCGGTACAACGTTTGGGCGGGGATGTTGTTCAAGTAAATCCGCTCTCACCGGTGGATTTGGTTATCGACCACTCCGTTACCGTTGATGAGTTCGGCGATAAAACGGCCTTCGGTGAAAATGTCCGGCTTGAAATGGAACGCAACCACGAACGCTATATCTTCCTGCGCTGGGGGCAAAAAACCTTTAATCGCTTCCGTGTGGTGCCACCGGGTACCGGGATTTGCCATCAGGTTAACCTGGAATATTTGGGGCAGGCGGTGTGGCACGAACAGCAAGAGGACAAGGAGGTTGCATACCCGGATACATTGGTGGGTACCGATTCTCACACGACGATGATCAATGGGTTGGGGGTGCTTGGTTGGGGCGTTGGGGGTATTGAGGCTGAAGCTGCGATGCTGGGCCAGCCTGTGTCAATGCTTATCCCCGATGTGGTTGGTTTCAAAATGACGGGCAAGATGCGCGAGGGGATCACAGCGACCGACCTGGTGTTGACCGTAACACAAATGTTAAGAAAACACGGTGTGGTTGGTAAATTTGTCGAATTTTACGGTGATGGGCTGGCAGATTTACCTTTGGCTGACCGCGCCACTATTGCCAATATGTCGCCGGAGTTTGGTGCCACCTGTGGTTTTTTCCCGGTAGATGACGTGACACTGAGCTATATGCGCTTAACTGGCCGCAGTGATGAGCAGATAGCGTTAGTTGAAATTTATAGCAAAGCACAAGGCTTATGGCGTAACCCTGGTGATGAGCCTATATTCACCAGCCAGTTATCACTGGATTTAAGCACAGTAGAAGCGAGTATGGCAGGGCCGAAACGGCCACAGGACAGAGTTGCTTTGTCTAACGTGCCACAAGCATTCAAGGCTTTTGACGAGCTGGAAGTCAATAGCAACAAAGATAAAGTTGACCACATTACTTTCACGCTGGAGGGGAAAACGCACCAGTTGGAGCACGGAGCAGTGGTGATTGCCGCCATTACCTCATGTACCAATACCTCCAACCCTAGTGTGCTAATGGCCGCCGGCCTGTTAGCTAAAAAAGCGACTGAAAAGGGGCTGAAAACTAAGCCTTGGGTAAAAACCTCGTTGGCTCCTGGCTCTAAAGTGGTGACCGAATATCTTAACTCTGCCGGATTAACCCCTTATCTGGATAATCTGGGTTTCAATCTGGTGGGTTACGGCTGCACCACTTGTATTGGTAACTCAGGACCATTACCCGATTCAATAGAAAAAGCCATCAAAGAAGGGGATTTAACCGTTGGTGCGGTGCTTTCGGGTAACCGTAACTTCGAAGGACGTATTCATCCGCTGGTTAAAACCAACTGGCTGGCATCACCGCCACTGGTGGTAGCCTACGCGCTGGCGGGGAATATGAATGTCGATTTGACACGGGATGCGTTGGGCAATGATCCACAGGGTAAACCGGTCTATCTGAAAGATATCTGGCCATCAGGATTTGAGATTGCCAACGCGGTAGACGAAGTCAAAACAGAGATGTTCCACCAAGAGTATGCTGCGGTGTTTGAGGGTGATGAAGAGTGGCAAGGAATTCAGGTAGATAGCACCCCGACGTATGATTGGCAGAACGATTCCACCTATATTCGGTTGCCTCCTTTCTTTAGCGATATGAAGGCACGACCTGAACCGGTTAAGGATATTCACCATGCGCGTATCCTGGCCATTCTGGCTGATTCTGTAACCACCGACCACATTTCACCGGCGGGTAATATCAAGATAGGCAGTCCGGCAGGCCTTTATCTGCGTGATCACGGGGTGGAAATTAAAGAGTTTAATTCCTACGGTTCGCGTCGCGGTAACCATCAAGTGATGATGCGTGGTACTTTCGCCAATATTCGTATCCGCAATGAAATGGTTCCTGGTATTGAAGGTGGCGTGACCCGTCATATTCCTTCTCAGAATGAGATGTCTATATATGATGCAGCGATGCGTTACCAACAGGAAAACGTGCCTTTAGCCGTTATTGCGGGTAAAGAGTATGGTTCAGGTTCCAGCCGTGACTGGGCAGCAAAAGGGCCACGTTTGTTGGGTGTCAGAGTGGTTATTGCTGAATCCTTCGAACGTATTCATCGTTCTAATTTAATCGGCATGGGTATTTTACCGCTTGAATTCCCGCAGGGTGTGGATCGTAAAACGCTGCGGCTGACGGGTGACGAGTCTATTAGTGTCAGTGGGTTACAACAGTTAGCGCCGGGGCAGATTGTGCCGCTGACAATAATTTTCGCAGACGGTCGCCAGCAAACGGTGAATACTCATTGCCGTATTGATACCGGTAATGAATTAATCTATTTCGAGAACGGTGGCATTTTGCATTATGTGATCCGCAAGATGCTGTAGTGACAAACGCACTAATTATTCGTGACGGTGTCACTTTCATGGTGAATTAATAAAAATGATGGTTAAGAAGCTGCCCGTTACTGTTTTCTGTTCCAGCGTATCGATTATTTAGATAACAAATGGCCCATTTTTGCTGCTTTGGTGGCCATGTACTGTGCGTTTTTGGGGTTTTGCCCGACAACCAGTGGCACTCGTTCCACAATATTGATCCCAGCTTCGGAGAGAATTTTCACTTTCTTCGGGTTATTGGTTAGCAGGCGTACCGCTTTAACGCCCAATAATTTGTAAATATCAGAGCACAGCGTGAAGTCGCGTTCATCGGCAGCAAAACCGAGCTGATGATTAGCTTCAACGGTGTCAGCCCCAAGATCCTGTAAGGCGTAAGCGCGAATCTTATTCAATAGGCCAATGTTGCGTCCTTCCTGACGATGATAGATCAGCACGCCACGGCCTTCTTCTGCAATGCGCGCAAGTGCTGACTCTAACTGAAAACCACAGTCACAACGCAGGCTAAACAATGCATCACCGGTCAGGCATTCAGAATGGATTCGGGAAAGTACCGGTTCGTTACCGCTAATATCACCAAATATCAAAGCCAAATGGCCATGACCGGTTGCCAGTTCTTCAAATCCGACTATCAGGAAATCACCCCAAGGGGTAGGTAATTTGGCTTCTGTTACACGTTTTAGCTGTATCTTACTGTTCATATTGTGACTTTGGACTCTTAAAAATAGGTTGCCGAACATCCTACTGCGGGATGTGCGCTTTAACCAGATGTATGGCTTTTTACGTGAAGCGGCTGGAGAGAGTTTGCTACCTACCCGTAGTGCCAAATTCGTTGACTAAATAAGGTTAAATAAAAAATCATCTGTACTCATTATTAGTTATATTGCCATAACTTTTAGCTTACCGCTGCTCAATAAAACAGCAGTGGAGAAAGAGAAAATAGCCAATAACCAGTTGCTTAAATAACTGAGCGCCATTTTGTCATCCCCGCAGGGCAATAAATGGGTTGGGTTTCATCATAACATGTTGTTACCTCAGGTTTGTCATCATTAGCTCAAACTCAACGGATTGACGCTCAACAATGGTAGATGTAGCGGTAACAGGAACAGTTAGTTAATATGGCTATATTATTTACTTATTGAATTAAAAGAAAGAAAAGGGTGCCATATGTTGAACATAGCGAAGCGAATTGCAGTCGGAACACTTATCTTGTTACTGCCGACATTGGTAATTTGGCTTTCAGGTTGGCAATGGCAGCCGGGAGGGGCATATTTCTGGCTCAAAGGGTTGTTCTGGGTTACTGCCACGGTTTCTGCGCCCTGGGGTATACTCACCAGTATGGCACTTAGCAGTTGGTTCCTGTGGTGCCTGCGTTTTCGTCTCAAGGCTGCTATTGGGCTGCTTATCCTATTGGCTATGGTGATTGGTCTCGGTCAGAGCGTGAAATCACTGATTAAAGAGCAGGTACAAGAACCACGGCCTTTTGTGGTGTGGCTTGAAGCTGAACACCATATCGATAACCGCTTTTTTTATTCGTTACCGCGTGCTGAACGTAGCGAATTAGTCAAACAACAGTTGCAGCACCAATCCATAATCCCGGCCTGGTTGAGTAACCACTGGCAGCTTGAGACCGGTTTTGCATTCCCTTCAGGTCATACCCTGTTTGCTGCCAGTTGGGCATTATTAGCCGTTGGGTTACTGTGGCCACGCCGCCATTATAAAACCGTCGTGTTACTGATGTTATGGGCGCAAGGCGTCATGATAAGCCGCTTAGCCTTAGGTATGCACTGGCCGCGTGATCTGATGGCTGCCACATTGATTAGCGCTTTACTGGTTACGGTAGTGTGTTGGTTAATGCCGCATTGGTTTGGCACGCTAAATATTCCATCAAAGAAAGAACCGGAGATTAAAAAACGCGAATCTGAATAAAATAGTACTCATTAAGCGGACATTACGTGCTTTATTTGGACGTAGTGTTTCTTTGCAGGGCAAGGAAGTGCTAATTTATTAACTATGAACGCCACATTTTTGGCATAATTCATTAGGTTGATTCGGCCTTTGGGAAGAAATGTGAAATATTTGTTGATTTTTTTGTTGGTGCTGGTGATTTTCGTAATTTCCATCACCTTAGGGGCGAATAACGATCAGGTTGTGATCTTTAATTATTTATTGGCTCAGAGCGAGTATCGGGTATCTACGCTATTGGCCACGCTTTTTGCTGTGGGCCTGGTTTTGGGGTGGGTTGTTTGTGGGCTTTTTTATCTGCGAGTTCGAGTTTCTCTCGGTCGTGCAGAACGGAAAATTAAACGTCTTGAATCACAGCTCGAACAGCCTGTTGAACCCAGGACCACATTGTCCACGCCGGCTGCCGGCAAGGAATAATTTTCTATGTTAGAAATGCTGTTTTTGCTGTTGCCCGTTGCCGCCGCTTATGGTTGGTACATGGGGCGCAGAAGCGCTCAGCAGGATAAACAGCAGAATGTTAACCGTCTGTCTCGTGAATACGTGGCAGGGGTTAACTTTCTTCTATCTAACCAGCAGGATAAAGCGGTTGATCTGTTTCTTGAAATGTTGAAAGAAGACAGTTCAACGGTTGAGGCTCATCTGACGTTAGGCAATCTGTTCCGCTCTCGTGGTGAAGTTGACCGCGCTATCCGGATCCATCAGGCTCTGATGGAAAGTGCCTCCCTCACTTTTGAACAACGTCTTCTGGCGATTCAGCAACTCGGTCGCGATTATATGGCTGCTGGTTTGTACGATCGAGCGGAAGACATGTTCAATCAATTGATTGACGAACAGGATTTCCGCTCAGGAGCATTACAACAACTGTTGCTTATTCATCAGGCCACTAGCGACTGGAATAACGCTATTGAGGTGGCGGAAAAACTGGTTAAGATGGGCAAAGATAATCAGCGTTTGGAGATTGCTCATTTCTATTGTGAGCTGGCTTTACAGGCGATGGGCAGTGATGATCTTGATAAGGCAACAGGGCTGTTGAAAAAAGCCGCTTCTGCCGACAAACAATGCGCACGAGTGTCCATCATGTTGGGCCGTGTTTATATTGCCAAAGGCGACTATGCGAAAGGTGTAGAGGCGCTGGAGTGCGTGTTGGAACAAGATAAAGAAGTAGTAAGTGAAGCTTTACCGATGCTCAATGATTGTTATCAGCACTTACAGCAACCAAAAGCCTGGGAGAATTTCCTTACACGCTGTGTAGAAAATAATACCGGCGCTACAGCAGAGTTGATGCTGGCGGAAATTATTGAACAGCGGGGAGGGCGTGATGTAGCTCAAACCTATATCAACCGCCAGTTGCAACGTCACCCAACTATGCGTGTTTTCCATCGGCTGATGGATTATCATTTAGCCGATGCAGAAGAAGGGCGTGCGAAAGAGAGCTTGCTGTTACTGCGCGACATGGTGGGTGAACAAATCCGTACCAAGCCACGTTATTGTTGTCATAAATGTGGTTTTACGGTTCATTCGCTTTACTGGCACTGCCCTTCCTGCCG
>JBEGTQ010000054.1:0-7526 GCA_041179305.1 Pseudomonadota bacterium
ACAGCTTCATCATCCAACCGGTGACGGATTGTCACTGGCGGAACAATTTTATCTGTTGGCCACCTAAATAACCGACAACGCAACTTTTGTCAACTTCATATCACTAATGCGACAGAGCCAACCGCCCCGCATAGAATCACATCTTGATGTATCTGTGAATAAAGTTTTGCGTAATCCCTCCAGTTTTTGTCATCAGCCTATCGATCCAAAATGCCAGTCACGTAAAATCGCGGCATGAAAACGAATATAAGATTAAAAAGAGCGCCCCTTACACAGGGTTATTCTCTTTTAAAACAACAAGGTACTACTCTTATTGAACTGCTGCTGGTCATTGCTCTGATTGGGTGTATGACTGTGTGGGCAGCACAGAGTTGGCATCATTACCGTCAACGGGAAAGGCTGGCTGATAGTGCACGCCAATTACTGGGCTTTTTAACTCATTTACAGGCACAGACTAATCGCAGTAACCGCACAGCATTATTGTGGGTGCAACAAAGTGGACAAGGGTGCCTGGGCAGCGGAGATAAACCGATAGCGCCTTGCTCCGAACAAAAAAGCACAGTATTTATTCCTCCTTATCCTGATGTTGTAATCTCGATTTTAATGCAAAAAGAGATCGGTTTTTATGGTGTGCGTAACACAGCGCAGGCAGGCAGCATCATGCTCACTAACCCGGCGGGGCGAATTCGTTTGATTATCTCCGGTCGGGGCAGGATGAGATTATGTAGTGAGGGGAAATTACTCGCGGGTATTCGTTTATGCCAAAAATAGTCGGAATAACTGGATCACCCGCTATGGGGTTCTCTCTACCAGAAATGATGCTGGCGCTAAGTATTGGCAGTTTTATCGTGTTGAGTGCTACGCAGGTTTTCCCCAAATTACTTAAACAAGTATTGATATTACAACAACACTATCGTCTGGAATTGGTGATGAGGCAGGCAATGATTGTAATGGAAAAAGACTTAAAAAGGGCGGGATTTTGCCATGGAGAGTGTCAGGGTAATGCTGTGACTACCGGGAATTATCCCGGAGAAGCAACAGATTCTTGCTTGATTGTAGCTTATGACCTCAATCGCAATGGTAGATGGGAGGGCGCGAAACATCAGGAGTCTGAATATTTTGGCTACCGCCTACGTAATAAGGGACTGGAAGGGCAACGCGGTGAACTAAATTGTTATGGCAGTGGTTGGGAAAGGTTATTTGACCCACAAGAAGTGACCGTAACGCATTTTTCAGTCAAATATCTGCCCAGGCAAACAACAGACAAATTTTTCAGCGTTCGCTTGGCGGGGCAAAAAACAGGTAACTCGGTCATTCGTCATCAGATAACTAATATTGTGCGCGGTAATAATTTGTGAATCGTCAGCATGAGCGAGGTAGTAGCTCATTGGTAGCGGTAGTAGCACTTTTTACACTTGGCCTGTTCGTGCTATCAGCCTCGCAACGTCAGTTGGATATTATTCAGCAGATTACATTGGAGGAACAGCAGTATTTATACGCCTATCAACAGGCTGCTTCATCATTAAATTGGGGGAACAGTCAACGTTGGGTAGTAACGATGCCTTGGCCGACGGGTTCAGCATGGCATTGTATGGCACATAAGGAATATGGCTTAACAGCCTGCATTAAGCCGTCTTCTCTGGCCGATTATTTTATCCTTAGAGGTGAGAGCCTACCCTTTGGATTGAACTCACCTCTCATGCTCTATCAGCGCGTCAGAATGGATGCAGTTATCGGGCGTGAGGGTAGTTATCAATTGGCTAAAGTGTCTAATGGATGGCTGGATTTTTGCCCGGATAAGGATGAACAATCTTGTATTTATTAATTACCAGAACTCAACACCGGCAACCGCCAGTGAGTAGGCGCATTAAGTACCAATCGTGTTATCAGCACGGATTTAGCTTACCTGAAGCCTTAATTGCTGCGCTGTTTTTCTCTGTTTCACTGCTGGGATTGCTGCAATACCATCAGTCACTTTTGCAGGGCTTTTCATCTTTGTGGCAACGGCGTCAAGCCTGGACATTGCTTCATCAGCATATTGAAAGTGTGGTTGACGGGTTACCTGAAAGGCCGCTCAATACTGAAATGAAACCTGATTGGCGATACCGCCAGTCTATTGGCAGAACCGATGGGGAGTGTACGGAGTTTCATTACACTCTTGCTATCCAGCAAAATTATCGAACAGAATTAAGTCGCTGGTTTTGCTTTGCGAGAGAGTAAGTATGCAAATATACCCAAGTCAATTGGTGTTGATTCATTATCACGTTAGAGTATTAATCGTCAGGATCTATACGTAAAGTAATTGGAGTTGCAGGTAGGCGATAAGCCAATACCCCGCCAGCTTCAAGTAAAAAAGGTATATTCATAAGTGATAATAAGATAACTGAATCATTTGTAGATATTTTCCATTGAATCTCAAGGGAGTAACAATGTTCACGGTTTATCATTCTAATCAACTGGATTTGCTCAAAGCGCTGACTACTGCGCTGATAGAAAGAGAACCGTTGGATAATCCTTTCGAGCAAGAGGTGGTGTTAGTCCAAAACCCAGGCATGGCGCAGTGGCTACAAATGCAACTGGCACAGCAATTTGGTATTGCAGCCAATATTGAGTTTCCTCTGCCAGCGACATTTATTTGGGATATGTTTACTCGCATCTTACCTGGGATCCCAAAAGAAAGTGCTTTCGGCAAAGATGCCATGACGTGGAAACTGATGTGGTTACTGCCGAATTTACTGGAGAATCCACTATTTTCCTCAATGAAATGGTATTTAAATGACGACAGTGATAACCGCAAAATTTATCAACTTGCGTCTCGGGTCGCAGACCTTTTTGACCAATATCTGGTATATCGCCCCGAATGGCTTGATAGCTGGGAACGTGGACAACTGATTGATAATCTGGACGAGGCTCAACAATGGCAAGCTTTGCTGTGGGTTGAATTGACGCGTTATACCCATCAATTAGAGCAACCTGAATGGCACCGTGCCAATCTTTATCAGCGCTTTATCCGCACATTGCATGAATCAGATACTTGCCCGGTAGGGGTGCCTAAACGGGTTTTTATTTGTGGTATTTCGGCCTTACCACCCGTTTATTTACAGGCGCTACAAGCCCTGGGTAAACACATTGATATTCATTTGATGTTTACTAATCCTTGCCGCTATTTCTGGGGGGATATTCAGGATTATGCCTTTCTCGCCAAATTACAAAGCCGTAAACGCCGCCACTACCGTGAATCGATTGAAGTAAACTTGTTTCGAAATCCTGCACAGGCGGAGCAGCTATTTAACATTAACGGGGAACAAGAACTTAGTAACCCGCTATTGGCATCGTGGGGGCGGTTAGGGCGGGATCATCTATTTTTATTGTCTCAGATTGATAATATTCAAGAAGTTCACGCTTTTGTCGATATAGAGCAAGATAACCTGTTACATGGTATTCAGCACGACATGTTGGAGCTGGAAGACCATACTGTTATTGGCACCACACCAGAAACATTAGCCCACAGTGGCCAAAAACGCCTGCTTGCGTTATCCGATCGCTCTTTGTGTTTGCATGTGTGCCACAGTCCCCAGCGTGAAGTTGAAGTGCTACAAGACAATCTGTTGAGGCTATTGGCGGCAGACCCGGAGCTTACTCCACGCGACGTCATTGTGATGGTCGCAGATATTGATAGTTATACCCCTTATATTCAGGCCACATTTGGTAATGCAACGGGGGATCGCTATCTGCCGTATGCAATTTCTGATCGTAAAGCCAGTCAGGCGCATCCTGCATCACAGGCTTTTATTACTTTGCTTGATTTACCTCAAAGCCGTTTCACTTCAGAGCAAGTACTCGCCCTGCTCGAAGTCCCTGCTTTAGCTAACAAATTTGGTATTACCGAAGATGGTTTGCGGCGTTTAAGGCAATGGGTTGGTGAGTCAGGTATCCGCTGGGGCTTGGATGATGACAATGTGCGGGAATTGTCCTTACCCGTGACTGGGCAGCATACCTGGCATTTTGGCTTAACTCGTATGCTACTGGGCTATGCAATGGACAGTACCGCAGGGGATTGGCAAGGCGTGTTGCCCTATGATGAATCCAGCGGGCTGGCGGCGGAACTGACAGGCCAATTGGCTGATATGTTGATGCAATTGTGCCAATGGCGGCAACTGTTGAGCGAATCTCGCGTGTTGAGTGAGTGGTTACCATTATGCCGTCAACTATTGGATACCTTCTTTGAACTTGATAACGATACTGAAGCAGTGTTGTTACTGATTGAACAGCAGTGGCAGAAAGTAATTAGCTACGGTATTGCGGCACAGTATCCCGATATTGTGCCGCTCAATTTGTTGCGGGATGACTTAGTGAACCGCTTAGACAACGAGCGTATTAGCCAGCGTTTTCTTGCAGGCCCTATTAACTTTTGTACTCTGATGCCTATGCGTTCGATCCCGTTTAAGGTAGTTTGCTTATTGGGGATGAATGATGGTGTATACCCACGAACGTTACCGCCGCTGGGATTTGATCTCATGGCTAAACAGGTGCGTCGTGGGGATCGTAGCCGCCGCGATGATGACCGCTATTTGTTTTTGGAAGCGCTTATTTCAGCGCAACAGCAGTTATATATCAGTTATATTGGGCGCTCAATTCAGGACAATAGCAAACGCTATCCTTCCGTATTAGTGAGTGAATTGATTGAATATATCTCGCAAAGTTATCACTTACCGGGAGATGAATTGCTCAGTGTCGATGAAAGTGCCAGTCGAGTTATCGAGCATTTGTTATGTTGGCATCCACGAACGCCATTTGCAGCAGAAAATTTTATCCAAGATAGCGAGTTACAAAGTTATGCAGCGGAATGGTTGCCTTCGGCTGAATCCAAAGGGCTGGCGCATCCTGAATTTAATAAAATGCTATCGCCTGAGAATTTGTCTGAAATTACGCTGGAGGAGTTAATCCGCTTTTATCGTCATCCGGTACGAGCCTTTTTTCAGCTTCGACTGGGGGTGAATTTTTTTATTGAAAAAACAGAGCTGCCCGATGAAGAACCCTTTAGTTTAGATAATCTTAATCGCTATCAACTTAATACCCAGTTGTTGAATGTTTTGATAGATAAAGGGGATATCAATACTGTATTTAATCGTGCTAAAGCTGCCGGTAGCCTTCCTTATGGATCTTTTGGTGAGCTTTACTGGGAAAATCAGCAAGAAGAAATGTTGCCATTGGCTGAGCAAATTCGTGCTGAACGTAGAGAGAATAACAGTATTGAGCTAAATGTTGAGGTTGGTGATATCAGCCTGACAGGGTGGATGAATCAGATTCAGGATGATGGTTTAGTTCGTTGGCGTCCTGCGGCACTGACCGCAGTTGATGGGCTGTTATTGTGGATTGAGCACTTAGTCTATTGTGTCGCAGGAGGGGAGGGAGAAAGTCGAATGTATGGGCGAAAGGGAACCGCATGGCGCTATGGCTCTCTTGGTCGCGATGACGCCAGGCACTATTTGCAGCAACTTATCGCAGGTTATCAACAGGGTATGCGTGAACCTCTGTTGCTACTAAGCAAAAGTGGCTGGGCGTGGTTGAGTCATTGCTTTGATAGCGAGTCTGGTCAGATTTTATGGGATGAAGAAACACAAATTAAAGCGCGAATGAAGTTGCTACAGGTTTGGCAAGGAGATCAACGTGTCGCTGGTGAGGGGCAAGACCACTATATTCAACGGATTTTCCGTTTAATGGATAACCAACATCTCGATATGATTTTACATGAAACGGAGCGTTATTTATTACCGTTAGCCCACCATAATAAGGCGTGAAACTGCTTGTTGTCAGGTAAGCCGACTATACGTGTTTCATGCAATAAAGCATGGGTCAGAGTGTTAGCGACAATTTTTGAGAGATTAGGGAAGAAACGGAATGCATAAACAGTTTGTCCGCATTATTGGCATATTTTTCTTAGTGGGTTTGTTAGCTCCATTGAGTTGGGCTGTGGCACCTGCATGGCAACCACTGGCAGAAGCTATTCACAAAAGTGAACATGACCTGGGTAAATATCAGGCAATAAAACTGCTTAATGGTATGACGGTGCTATTGGTTTCTGATGCGCAAGCGCCTAACTCTCTGGCAGCACTGGCGCTGCCGGTTGGATCCCTGGAAGATCCGAATAACCAACTTGGTTTAGCTCATTATCTTGAACACATGGTACTAATGGGTTCTCAACGTTTCCCAGAACCCAGCAGTTTTTCCGAGCTTCTAAAGAAACATGGTGGCAGTCATAATGCGAGTACCGCCTCTTATCGAACTGCTTTTTACTTTGAAATTGAAAATGATGCTCTGGCTCCAGCGGTTGAGCGTTTGGCCGATGCCATTGCTGAACCACTATTGGATCCGACTAATGCCGATCGTGAGCGCAATGCTGTTAACGCTGAATTGACGATGGCTCGTTCTCGTGATGGTATGCGTATGGCGCAAGTTAATGCCGAGACACTCAATCCGGCTCATCCAAGTTCACGTTTCTCGGGTGGTAATCTCGATACTCTGAAAGACAAGCCTGATGGTAAATTGCATGATGAGTTACTGAGCTTCTATCATCGTTATTACTCAGCCAATTTGATGGTGGGGGTGCTGTATAGCAATCAGTCACTGGAACAGTTAGCCCAATTAGCGGTGAATACATTTGGCCGTATCCCTAACCTTAATGTCCAGGTTCCGCCGATTACCGTGCCGGTTGTGACACCGGATCAGACCGGTATCATTATTCACTATGTTCCAGCTCAGCCGCGTAAGCAGTTAAAAATAGATTTTCGTATTGCGAATAACAGTACAGAGTTTCGTAGTAAAACAGATACCTACATTAGTTATCTGATTGGTAACCGCAGCAAAAATACGCTGTCTGATTGGCTACAAAAACAAGGCTTGGTAGATTCTATTAATGCCGGTGCTGATCCTATGGTGGATAGAAACGGGGGAGTATTTTCCATCTCGGTATCACTCACCGATAAAGGATTAGCCAAACGTGACGTTGTAGTCGCTGCCATATTTAGTTATATCAATATGTTGCAGAAAGAGGGGGTCAGAAAGGGCTATTTTGATGAAATTGCTCATGTTTTGAATCTTGATTTCCGCTACCCTTCGATTACCCGCGACATGGATTATATTGAGTGGCTGGTAGATATGATGCTGCGAGTACCTGTCGCACATATTCTTGATGCTCCTTATCTGGCTGATCATTACGATCCTAAAGCGATTGCGGCCAGATTAGCCGAAATGACGCCTGAAAATGCCCGTATCTGGTATGTCAGCCCTCAAGAACCGCACAATAAAGTAGCCTACTTTGTCGATGCGCCTTATCAGGTGGATAAAATCAGTCCACAGGAAATAAAAGCGTGGCGGCAATTGGGGGAAAATATTGTACTGAGCTTGCCTGCACTTAACCCATACATCCCGGATAACTTCACGCTGATCAAAGCAGAAAAAAATATTATTCGGCCACAAAAAATTGCCGATCAGCCGGGATTGAGAGTGTTTTATATGCCGAGTCA
>JBEGTQ010000055.1:0-8108 GCA_041179305.1 Pseudomonadota bacterium
AACCAATGGAACACGAGAGGCTGGGAATAATATGCTATGGTCTGAGTGGGGTAACTTGAATATAAGCGCCTACCCATTGGCCGGATTCGTGTCCAGCTTCTACTGGACAAGTGAGCTTGAATCTAGCGGCAGGCAGTACATCGTCCGCCTGGACAATGGTTTGCTCAGTACCCGCGCAACCGCGGCGTCTTCCCCAGTGGTCTGTCGGAAGGCTCTTTAACCAATTTGGGAGCCAAAACTGTCAATTATGGTCTAAAAGTGAGCCACAGTTATGCTTTAAAAGCGCGCCACTTTAAGACCGGTTTTTGAACCTAACTGATTCATTTGTAGTGTAGTTGATCACAAAATCAGGACACTTTCGGGTTTTGTCGCATTAACCGCTCCGGGTCGGCAAAATAGCACTGCCTATTTTTCATAGAGGCCAACAGATAAAATTGTTCTGCCGGTGACAATCCGTCGCCAGCAGGGTGATGAAGTTGTCCTTTGCGTATCATGTGGATTAACTCTATCCCTGCCAATATCGTCTGAGCTCGTCGAAACGATTTAAATCCCAGCATCAGTCGTGTTCGCCGTTTTATATTTCAGTGGTCTTGCTCAATCAGGTTATTCAGGTATTTATTTTGTCTGACGGTAATGGTTTCCTCATCCGGTTTTTCTGCGTTGAGCGAGGCCAAAGCCGCAGTATTGGCACCACTTTTATCGATAGTAACAATCTCTGGCTCATCATGGTGTCGAATGGCTTTGCGAAAGAAACGCAGCGCGGCTGCTGCATCACGTTTGACGGTCAGCAGAAAGTCGATGATCTGGCCTACAATATCCACCACGCGGTACAGATATTTCCACTGGCCTTTGATTTTTATGTAGGTTTTATCTATTCGCCACCGCCGACCTACTGTGCGCTTGAGTTGTTCATAGCAAGGTCGACAGCGCCTTTATGTGCCCTGTATCTTGAAGTCACGTGGCTATTGAAATAGGAATAAAAGAATGCGATTTATTCGCTTTTCGCTCGCCAAATAATCTTACTCACTTTCCAGTGTTGCAAAGTATCATCAGATGGCATTAACTCCACCGGACCATGCCAATTACCATCAAATAAATAACTGACATGCTTACTATCTGGTGCAGCACACTCTATTTTATCGGCATCATCGCCGGTCCCTCTATGGCAAGAACCAAACGCTTTTTTATAGAGTTCACCAAATGGTGTGCCAAGAGTAACGCCCCACTGACTGGGAATAGCCTTATCCATAACATCAATGCGTTCTACGGTGCCTTGCGGCTGCCCTGAAAAAACCAGCTTAATTTGATCCTCTTTCATCGCCTGATAGAAGGAAACCAATTTACCGTTGTTGGTCGCCATACCACTACGCAGCCGGTAATTCCCTTTCAGCCCATCCTTAATATCGCTCTCCACCAATGCAGTACTGGCACTAACGCCCCCCACCCCCTGATCCGTCACGTGCATACTGCTGCTACTGCCAAACCAATGAAGTGGTGACAAACTGGACCAGGAAATACCTGACATTGTTGAACACCCAACCAACAACAAAGGGGCACTCAGTAATAACAAACGCACCCCTGACAACCGTGGGCGAATATTCATCTAAAGCTCCTTAAAAAAACCCATCCGATAGGCTTTTCTGCATTGTGTAAAGTACAGAAGCACCTATGTGGGCAGTTTAAACATGATAACCCGTGGTTGGAGTCCACATAGCGAAAAAAGTGCCATAATCGTATCGGCTTTAATTGTCATGATCGGTAAATAACGCCCTCACCCTACACAAACGAGACTTAAAAAGCACAGGTGCAATTGATAAAATCTATATAAGCCCCCATCTAATCATCGAATCAGAATACTTCAGAACACCTTAACGCAGATTTGCGTCTACTATTGCGTACCATAGGCTTCTGTGGTTCCTGCTTTAAAATCTAATAATTCATTCATTGAAGGAACAATAAAATGAAGAAATTAACCTTAGCTACAACCTTAGTTATGTTATGCAACACGCCATTCCTGGTACAAAGTGCAATCAATACATCGCAAGGAGGTTTCGATGGCCCGGCGACAATGCAAACTCAACCGACAACTCAGGGCGGGTTCTCTGGCCCGAATGCGAGCAATACCACAGTCCACAAAGCCAAAACCATGCGCGATGACACCCATGTTACTCTGCAGGGTAATATCGTCGAGCGTTTAGGGCACGACACTTATACTTTCCGTGACAGCACCGGTAGCATTACTGTTGACATTGATAACAAACACTGGAACGGTTTAACCATCACACCACAAGATAAAGTACAAATCGAAGGTGAAGTGGATAAAGACTGGAACTCCGTGGAAATTGACGTGAAAAATATTACTAAAATTAAGTAATTAATCTGTTATAGCCGTTACTGTTCAAGATGCAAGTGTGTTGGCTGCACTCGCTCACCCGAATCATTTACATCGGTAAGTGATTCGGTATTTTCTTGTCTACCGCCCCCTTCACCTTGACATCTATTGATATAGCGCCAGCCCCAGATTCCATGTAAAAAAACCGTATAATCAACAGTGAATGCAAAAAAGAGAGGAGATTTAATGCCCACAACTATTCAGGGCAATGGCATGTCTATAGAAAGTTACAGTTATACATGAACCAGCTCAATACTCCTGATCCTCAATCAGCCTTTTACCCAGCATGATGCTGTCTTGCATCTCGTAATCGAGCTTTTCATACATGCCGATCACGGCGTCATTGTCTTCGCGCAGCATGATATTCAGCTTCGGGCAGCCACGGGCGATGAGCTTCTTTTCCAAGCGGCTGATCAGCGCATTGGCAAAGCCACGACCACGGTAATCGGCATGAACCCCCAGATAATACGCTGAACCACGGTGGCCATCGTAACCACCCATGATGGAACCAACAATTGAGCCGTTCACCTCTGCGACTAAAAACAGTTCGGGATCGTGATTCAACTTACGCTCAATATCCCTCTCCGGATCGTTCCAAGACCGCAGCAAATCACAGTGCTCCCATAACAGAATCACCTCTTCAAAATCGGTTTGCTGAAATACGCGGATTTCCATGTGTTCGCACCGTTGAGTAAAATAAGTATTCTGATTATCGTGAGAATATTATACCACGCAATAGTAAAGTCATATTTCCCGCAGTGATAGTGGGTAATGACATTTGATAAAAACCAGATAAATCTCGTCAATTTCTCGGCACATTACGCGCTAATCCACACGAAGAATACAACAATGGCGGTAAATCGGAGTATACTTGATCCCCAAATATTTGTAGACCTATAGAACCTTTCTGATGAATTTACCTGATATTGCTCAAATCAAAACCTACATGCTGGCCTTGCAGGATAAAATCTGTGCCGCATTGACACAAGCCGATGGCAGTGCGCCATTCACAGAAGAGTGCTGGACTCGCGAAGAAGGTGGCGGCGGCCGTAGCCGCGTATTGGTCAATGGCGCTGTGTTTGAACAGGCCGGCGTTAACTTCTCTCATGTGTCTGGTGCTGCTCTGCCCGTATCAGCCACGGCTAATCGCCCTGAACTGACTGGCCGCAGTTTTCAGGCGCTGGGGGTGTCACTGGTGATTCATCCACTCAGCCCCTACTTGCCCACCAGCCATGCCAATGTGCGTTTCTTTATTGCCGAAAAAATCGGCGAAGATTCGGTGTGGTGGTTTGGTGGTGGTTTTGATTTATCTCCCTGTTATGGCTTCGAAGAAGATGCTATTCACTGGCATCGGACAGCTCATCAGTTGTGCCAGCCCTTCGGCGAGGAAGTCTACCCGCGCTATAAGAAATGGTGTGACGATTACTTTTATATCAAGCACCGTGATGAAGCGCGTGGTATTGGCGGCCTGTTTTATGATGACCTCAACAGCCCTGACTTTGACACCTGTTTCCGCTTCACTCAGGCAGTTGGCGACGGCTTCCTTGATGCTTATATGCCAATTATTGCAAGGCGCAAAGCACTGAGCTGGGGTGAACGAGAACGTCAGTTCCAACTTTACCGCCGCGGCCGTTATGTTGAATTTAATCTGGTGTGGGATCGTGGCACTTTGTTTGGCTTGCAAACCGGCGGGCGCACAGAGTCTATTTTGATGTCCCTGCCACCACTGGTACGCTGGGAATATAACTATCAACCAGCAGAAGATAGTGCTGAAGCGGCGTTGTATCGCGACTTCCTGCCGGTAAAAGAGTGGCTGGCCACGGGAGCGCAACACTGATGCAGATTTGGGTTGATGCAGATGCCTGCCCGAATGTTATCAAAGAGGTGTTATTCCGCGCCGCAGACCGCACCGGCATAATGGTCACGTTGGTCGCCAATCAGCCGCTGAAAACACCTCCATCAACGTTTATCCGTACCTTACAGGTAGTCTCAGGATTTGATGTTGCCGATAACGAAATTGTGCAGCGAGTTGAGAAGAATGATCTGGTGGTCACCGCAGATATCCCGTTGGCAGCAGAAGTGATTGAAAAAGGGGGGATCGCGCTTAATCCACGCGGTGAGCGCTATACGCCGAATACCATCCGCGAGCGGCTGAACATGCGTGATTTTATGGATACCATGCGCGCCAGTGGCATTCAGACCGGCGGGCCTAATACCTTAAATCAGCGCGACCGCCAGCAATTCGCCAATGAGCTGGATAAGTGGTTACAGCAAGCCACTAGAGCACCTGGGTAGGGTTTCTACCTGATAAGCAAAAAACCGCACAAGACGGGTTGAAGTTATAGCAATGGCAAGGCTCAACGTCATTGGCATTGCTGCCATCCCACAGGGTAAGCCTCAAAGAGGCTAACGAATCCCAACGAAAGCCACTAACAATGCTGCAACACCAAAGACAAAAAGTATTTACAAGGGCTGAGTTTGTGCTTCCACCACCGCTAACGCCACCATATTCACGATACGGCGCACCGAAGAAATCGGCGTCAGAATATGCACCGGCTTCGCCACCCCCATCAGCACTGGCCCTACGGTTACCCCTTCCGATGAGGTCACGCGTAACAAGTTATAGCTAATACGGGCCGCTTCCATATTCGGCACAATCAGTATGTTGGCAGCGCCTTTCAGTGGGCTGTCTGGCATCAGATTATGCCGGATACTCTCCACCAACGCAGCATCACCGTGCATCTCACCGTCAATCTCCAGCTCTGGTGCCATTTGATTAATCAGTTCCAATGTACGGCGCATTTTACCCGCAGCCGGGCAATTTGAAGTGCCGAAATTTGAATGAGATAACAGCGCTACTTTCGGTTCAATTCCGAAACGCCGCACGGTTTGCGCCGCCATCAGGGTAACTTCCGCCAGTTGTTCCGGCGTCGGATTATCGTTGACATAGGTATCAGCAATAAAAGTGTTACCGGTTGGCAGCAACAGTGCGTTCATCGCGCCGGCTACATGCGCACCCTCGCGAAAACCGAAAACGTTCTCCACCACATCGTAGTGCTCGTGGTAGGTGCCAATGGTGCCGCAAATCATCGCGTCGGCCTCACCCCGGTGCACCATGATTGAACCAATCAGTGTTGGATTGCCAATCACGGCGCGGCGGGCTTTTTCCTGCGAAACACCACGACGTTTCATGATTTGATAATATTCTTGCCAGTATTCACTAAAACGTGGATCTGACTCATTGTTGACCACTTCGAAATCTTTACCTGCCGTAATTTGCAGGCCCAACTTCCTCAGACGGGTCTCGATAACACTCGGGCGGCCAATTAGAATAGGATATGCCAACCCTTGCGAAACCAGCTCCTGAGTGGCGTGCAGCACTCGCTCCTCTTCTCCTTCTGCCAATACCACTCTTTTCATCTCTTTCTTCGCTTGCGAGAAGATGGGCTTCATAAATAGGTTGGTTTTGTAGACAAATTCAGACAATTTTTCGACGTAAGCATCGAAATCAGTGATTGGCCGGGTTGCCACCCCCGAATCCATCGCCGCTTTCGCCACTGCCGGCGCGATTTTCACAATCAAGCGCGGATCGAATGGTTTTGGAATAATATATTCAGGGCCGAACGAGAGATCCTGTTCCCCATAAGCAGAAGCGACGACATCGTTCTGTTCCGCCAACGCCAGGTCTGCGATAGCATGCACACAAGCCAGTTTCATCTCTTCGTTAATAGTGGTTGCGCCGACGTCCAACGCCCCACGGAAGATGAATGGAAAGCACAGCACGTTGTTGACCTGATTCGGATAATCCGATCGGCCAGTACAAATAATGGCATCAGGCCGCACCGCTTTCGCTAATGGGGGCAAGATTTCAGGTTCCGGGTTAGCCAGCGCCAGAATAAGCGGACTGACAGCCATCGTTTTCACCATGTCCTGAGTCAATATACCTGGGCCAGAACAGCCAAGAAAAATATCCGCATCGGGAATAGCATCGCCCAGTGTGCGCTGACCGTTATCTTCAATGGCATAGGCCGCTTTGGTTCCTTCCATGTTTGCTTCACGGCCTTTATAAATCACACCTTTGGTATCACATACCGTAATGTTGTGTTGCTTTAATCCCAACATCACCAGCAGATTTAAACAGGCGATCGAGGCTGCGCCTGCGCCAGAGACCACCAATTTCACGTCACTGATGTGTTTATTCACTACCCGCAGGCCATTGAGCACTGCGGCGGTACAGATAATCGCCGTACCATGCTGGTCATCGTGAAACACTGGAATTTTCATACGCTCGCGCAATTTCTGCTCTATATAAAAACACTCAGGTGCTTTGATATCTTCTAAATTGATGCCACCAAACGTCGGTTCCAGCGAAGCAATAATATCAATCAGTTTGTCAGGATTGAGTTCATCAATCTCAATATCAAATACATCAATACCTGAAAATTTCTTGAACAAAACACCCTTACCTTCCATCACCGGTTTACCGGCCAATGCACCGATGTTGCCCAGCCCTAACACTGCGGTGCCGTTGGAAATTACCGCAACCAGATTACCGCGCGCCGTGTATTTGTAGGCAGCCATGGGATCAGCAGCAATTTCCAGACATGGCGCTGCGACACCGGGTGAGTATGCCAGCGCCAAATCCCGTTGAGTGGCTAGCGGTTTGGTCGGCGATACCTGAATCTTTCCTGGAGTAGGAAATTGGTGAAAATCAAGCGCACTCTGTTTCAATTGTTCGTCCATTGTGGATTCCCTTTACTTTTATACTCTGAGGTGGCAGAGAAGCAGTATAATGTGAGTGATTTATCACAATCTATAAAGCAGGCCATACTCTGCATAACATTTTTCCACCAATAGAATAATTTACTTATTAATCAGCGGGAACCATCGACAACCAAGTGCAATCAGTGCCGCGGGCAACGCGGCAAACATCAGGTGAAGAAAGTATTATTTGAGTAAGTTATGAATCTCGGCATACTGCAACAGCATAATCGTTTTGCCGTCTTTAATCCGACCATCGGCAATCATGGCCATGGCTTCGCTAAATGGCAACTCGACCACGTTAATCACTTCATCCTCCATCCCAACCTTATCAGTGATTTTCTGATTGGCGTGATATTCAGCCGCAAAGAAATAAATTATTTCCGTGACACCGCCCGGCGACATATAAGCTTCAAACAGCGTCTGCACTTTATCAACCTGATAACCCGTCTCCTCTATGGCTTCACGGCGGATACACTCTTCCGGCGAATCGTTATCCAGCAAACCAGCGCAGGTTTCCAACAATATACCGGTAGGATTGCCATTCACATAAGTTGGCATGCGGAATTGCTCGAGCAACACCACGGTACCCTTTTGGCGGCTATACAGCAGAATGGTCGCGCCATTGCCTCGGTCATACACTTCACGAATTTGCTGTACCGGGGTGCCATTTTCCGTTTGCAAATCATAGGTATATTTATGCAGCTTAAACCTGTTTTCTGATAACAGCTCTTCTTTTACATTTTCAATTTTGACTGACATAATCCCTTCTTTAATCTGGATAATCGTTAGCGTAATCCATTGCTGGTAAGTTGATAAACCTCTTTTCGATCTCTTGTTCCTGCTACAACAACAGCAACCATCAAAATATCATCAATAACCTCATACAGTAATCGAAATCCAGAACACCGTGGTTTGATGTTGTGACAATTTTTCAGGTGATGCCCCCAATTTG
>JBEGTQ010000056.1:0-13620 GCA_041179305.1 Pseudomonadota bacterium
CTGTTTTAATCTGCAAGGTAAAGTAATCCATCAAATCTACTGTACCGCTGAAACAGACCTGCGGGCATGGCAACAATTGGTGGAAAAATATCGTTGCGAAAATAATACACAACTGATGCTACAACCCGCAGAGGAGGAGTTAACTGAAGATACGTTAATTAATAATGCGGTAATAGATAATGAGTGGCGCAAAATGAACGATATCCATCAGTTCTTTATGTTGCTAAAACGCAATAAAATCACCCGCAGACAAGCCTTCCGTGCTGTCGGTGATGATCTGGCTTATCAGGTTGATAATCAGGCGTTGGGGCAAATTTTACTTGCGGCCCAGGCTTGCCAAAATGAAGTGATGATTTTTGTCGGTAACAACGGGTGTATGCAAATATTCACCGGAGTAATAGAACAATTCACCGCCAGCCAGGAGAAACGAACACAGCCTGCCCATTGGGTGAGCGTGCTTAATCGCCGTTTTACTTTGCACTTGCATGAGAACGCTATTGCGGAAAGTTGGGTAACACGTAAACCGACAAAAGACGGTTTTATCTCAAGCCTGGAACTGTTGGATATTCACGGCAAGCATATTTTGCAATTATTTGGTCAACGTAGTGAAGGCCAACCTGAACAGAACCAATGGCATCAACAATTGACCGAATTGACCGAATTGACCGCCATAGGTTCAATCGATGAATAAATGGTTAGTACTTATTGTATTTATTATTCCAATGAATTGCGTTGCCAGCCAACGCATTATCACCCTCGGTAGCGATATATCAGAAATCACCTACGCATTAGGCGTAGGTGCCAACATTGTGGCAAGGGACAGTGCCAGCCAGCACCCGAGAGAACTGAAAATCTTGCCGGACGTGGGCTATTTGCGACAACTCAATGCCGAAGGTATTCTCGCTTTACAGCCTACCTTGGTGTTATGTCGCGAGCAGGCGTCATCTTCCCGAGCGTTAAAGCAAATCACTGATTATGGTGTTAACGTCATATTTATTCCTGTGGACACCTCACCACAAACGGTAATTAATAAAATTCAGTTGATTGCCACGGCAGTAAATCAGAAAGAGAAAGGCCGGCAACTGATCAATCACTACCAGCAAGAACTGGCAAAAATAACCGCCACACCTCTGCCGGTAAAAGTCTTATTTATCATAACTCATGCGGGGTTGCCGCCACTCGCTGCGGGTAAAGATACTGCCGCAGATACCTTATTTCGTCTTTCAGGCCTGAACAACACAATGCAGAAATTCAGCGGCTATCGCCCGTTATCACAAGAAGGAATTATCGCCAGTGCCCCTGACCTGTTGATTGTCACATTGCATAGCGTTAAATCAATGGGTGGCATTGATAACATCTGGCGCTTACCGGGTCTGGCCCTTACACCTGCAGGTAAAAAGCAAAAATTACTGGTACTTGATGATAGGGCATTGCTAGGTTTTAGTCTGCAAACACCTCAGGTTATAAAACAGTTGCAAGTTGCCGGAGAATCAAACCGGTAAAAGAATCTTCTATTACTGGAGGCATGATCAGACGAATATGCCTCAGGTTAGCTGGAGCAAGAGATCTCCAGACGTTTTCCCCAGTCAGGAGGCAAATCCGCAAAGGAATCAAATTCAAGCTGATCAGCAAAAGGTTGCTGTAAAACCTGATGCAACC
This sequence comes from Pseudomonadota bacterium, assembly GCA_041179305.1. Taxonomy (GTDB): domain Bacteria; phylum Pseudomonadota; class Gammaproteobacteria; order Enterobacterales; family Enterobacteriaceae; genus Yersinia. Next base: position 1,660 of record JBEGTQ010000056.1, read on the forward strand.
GCTGCAATGGCAAGATGTCATCCTTTTCTGCGTGATCAATAGCAAGCTGTGCCAGATAGTTACGCAATATATATTTCGGATTCACTGCTTTCATCGATAACTGCCGCTGCGCATCGTCCGCTGATTCTTGCTGTAAACGCGTGCGATAGCGGCTAAACCAACTATCAAAACCCGCCTTATCGATAAAATCATCCCGCAAGGGTGATTGTGCTGAGTGCATTTCAACCTCGCTCAATAAACGAAATGTGCGGGTATAATCTCGCCCTTCTTTGCTCATCAAACTCAATAACTCGGTCAGCAAATCATTATCCTGGCTATCGCTTTCAAATAACCCCAGTTTAGCGCGCATTTTCTGACCGTATGCGGCCATTAATTCAGGTTCATAGCTCCCCAATGCCAATTGCAATTGCGCCACCGACATTAGACCTGACAACGCCTGCCCCAATCGATGCAAATTCCACAATGCCACTGCGGGTTGATTATCAAAAGCATAACGCCCCTGATGATCGGAATGGTTGCATATATAACCAGGCACATAGTCATCAAGAAACCCGAATGGGCCATAGTCCATAGTGATACCGAGAATGGACATATTGTCGGTATTCATCACACCATGCGCAAAACCAAGCGTTTGCCACTGAGCAATCAGCCAGGCTGTCTGTTTTACCACATCAGTAAACCACAGCAGATAACGTTCCTGTTGCCCGACCAAATGGGGCCAATGACGCGCAATAATATAATCAGCCAATTGTTTTACTTGTTCAGGCTGTTGGCGATAATAAAAATGCTCAAAATGGCCAAAGCGCACGTGACTTTCGGCCACCCGTAACAGCATAGCTCCCTGTTCGGGGTGTTCGCGATAAACGGGATGTTCGCTGGTTACGATGGTTAATGCACGGCTGGTTGGAATACCTAAATGGTGCAATGCTTCTGAGGCTAAAAATTCCCTGACAACTGAACGTAATACAGCCCGACCATCACCCATACGGGAATAAGGTGTTAATCCTGCACCTTTTAAATGCCAATCCATACTGCGCCCGTCACTAAGTTGCTGTTCTCCCAGCAGAATGCCACGACCATCCCCCAGTTGACCTGCCCACACCCCAAATTGGTGTCCACTATACACCTGTGCCAACGGCGTCATACGCGGTAACAGCGATTCCCCTGCCCATATCGCAGAATTAGGCGGACTAAACCAACTGGCATCAAGATCAAGTTCTTTCGCCAGCGGTTCACTGTGATAAAGCAAACGGGCGCCGTTCAACGGCGTCGGTTGCCAGTGGGCGTAAAAACCACTTAACTGCTGCCCGTAGCTATTTTCAAACTTAGGAGCATCATCAGACTTAACGTTTTTAGAGGCAGACATCAGCGCAATACCTCAACCAACCAGTTGTAGATTCAATCTGTCAACGCAACACCCTTTTCAATAACCTGTGCAGAGCAACCTCAGAAAAAGCGAGTGATCCACTTTGATATCTTCCGATGATAGCAGATGATTAATTACCTTCGCATTAGAGTATTAAATACGCCGTGCTTGCCAGTAGGCGCGTTTCCAATAAACATTCTCAAGTGAGGAACGGATAACACCTTTACTGGTCGATGCATGAATGAACGCATCATTAGTATCGTAAATACCAACATGCAACCCATTCTTTCCTCTGCCCGTCTTAAAGAAAACTAAATCACCCGGCATTAGCTCATCTCGAGAGACTTTAGTCCCTAAGGTGGTTTGCGCTACCGTAGTACGGGGCAATTGCATATCAAACCGATCGCGGAAAGTGCGGTAGACAAAACCAGAACAATCGACACCATTTTGATCCAGACCACCATTTCGGTACGGCGTACCTTCCCACTGCCGAAGTTGTTCATTCAATTTTGCCACAACCACAATGGAATCAGATAGACGCTCACTCAGTGTTGGAGGATGGCTGCTACAACCAGCAAGAACCATACTGATCAGAAAGATCCAGAAACGTATCCGCATCAACATTCCACCGTGGTAAGGCTTAGCCAATATATCTGGCTAACAAGAGGCACCAGTGCGGTTAATTTAGCTATCAAATTTGGAAAAAACAAGTTATATGAATAAGATAATGAAGTTAGCCATCCTTTATCGGTTTTGTATGTATCAGCCAGATCCCTAACAAAATAAAACCTGCGCCCAGAGTTTTCAGCAGCGTCACCGATTCATTGAACCACGGCAGTAACGCAGCAGCTAAATAAACCAATGCATAGCTGAGACTCAATAACGGATACGCACGATTAAGCGGCAAATATCTCAGCGCAAAAAACCAGCACATCATAGATAATGCATAACCCGTCAGCCCGCAGATTACAGCAAATAGCTGCGGCAGATGATTCGCCAGAAAATAACCATTAATATCAGCCAGGGACATTAATGGTGTATGCATCATGCCCCATTTCAGCGTGAGTTGTGCTGTTGTTACCAACAAAACACTGCCCATCCCCCACATATAGCCTTTCATAAGTGCCAACTCATTAGCAGGATACCCAACATTATGGCGACTATTCCCAGCCAATGGCGAGAGGTAACCTTCTCACCATAAAAGAAGTGGGATGCTAATGTCACCAATATAAAGTTAACGCTCAGTATTGGATAGGCCACACTCAGAGGTAGATGTTGCAATAAACGCAACCACAGCAACATCGCCACACCGAGTAACAGCACCGCGATAGCTAACCACAGCAAAGTCGGCGCTAATCGCCCTGACTCTGGCTGCGCCCAACGTTGAGCTGCTTGCTTCTGACATAACTGACCCGCACAGGTCAATAAACTGACGATTATCAATAACAGGTAACTTATCATGGTGTTTTTTGGTACCACAACAGTGCCAACCGATTCATCAGATGAACCTTATCTGCCACCGGTAAATCAGCGGGGATAGCCTCATTCCTGGATAATTGCACTACTAACGAAACATCACCTTGCTGCCTTGCATGGGTTAACCATTGCACAAATTCAGTATGACGGATGTACTTATTCTGAGCATCAGCGTAGGCCAGCCCATACGTTAGCTCACCAGTTTCACCGAACATCAAAATATCACTGCGTTTAAGCTCCCATGCCAATCCTGCGGCAACACCAACACTATTGGTAAGGACGTAGCGGCTGGTACTGAGTTCGCTAATATTACTTTGGATGAAATTTTGTGGTTGTTTAGAATCAATAATCTGCTGAGGGATCAGGTAACCCACCAGCAAAATAAAGAGCAACGGACATACGGCAGCCCAGCGCCAAAGGCGGGCGTTATTGCGTAAGGTAACAAAACCTACAACGCCCCAGCCAGCAAAAGCAACGATTGCCAGAATAACCTTCTGATATTCTTGTGGATCATAAGCCACCAAGTGGGCTACCAACCCCATACCCATAACTAAAATCGCCAACGCACAAACCGCACCAAAAACCAGATTAATCAATCCATTGATTTTCAGTGCCCGCATACGCATGTTATTAGCGCAATCTGTTGCATAGGCCGCCATTAGCAAGGAAAGCGGAGCCATACAAGGTAAAATGTAGGTCGGTAACTTCCCTTTCGCTACGCTAAAGAACAGTAAAGGCATCAATACCCAACTTAGCAAAAAGAACAATTCTGGCCGCGTATTTCGCTCGCGCCAGCCTTTGATTAACGCTCCCGGTAATAAACCTAACCAAGGCAACACTCCAAGAAACAATATTGGGAGGTAATACCAAAATGGCGCTTTATGTTGTGCATCTTTCTCTGCAAATCGCTGAATATGTTCAATCCAGAAAAAATAGTGCCAGAAATCAGGTTCACGTTGCGCAATTGCTAACGCCCACGGCAAACTTAATATCACTGCACTGATTATCGCTATCGGGCCAAAAACGAGGAGTTCTTTTACCCGTTTTTGTTGGATGACAATCGGCAATACGGCAATAACCGGAACAGCCAATGCCAGAAAGCCTTTAGTCATAAAACCCATGCCACAGGCGAGTCCTAGCAGGATATAAGCACCGATTTTTTGTTGTGTCGTCTTCGCGCATGTTGTGAGATAGAAGCTCACCATTGCAACCGCAAGCCACAGTGAAATCATTGGGTCCAGCACGGCATAACTGCCGATACCAAACACTAATAACATTGAAAGATAAATAAATGTTGCCAGTAAAGATGTCGAACGATTACGCCACAATAAAGTTGCTAACCAATAGACAAGAACTGCGCTGATTGCAGTACTGAAAATAGAACCAAAGCGCACAGCAAAGTTGGTATCGCCGAATAACCACTGACTAATATTATTGAACCAATATCCAGCAATGGGTTTTTCAAAATAGCGAATACCTAATAAATGCGGCACAACCCAATCGCCATGTTGCAACATCTCCCGGCTAATTTCTGCATAGCGAGTTTCATCGGGTTGCCATAAAAGACGACTGTTCACCGGTAATAAATAAACTAAAGCAAAAAATAGTGCCAACAGTGCAGCCCCGCTTGCTTTTAACCACTTCATTCGATCACCTCGACGTCAGACTGACATCCTAACCACCCCTCTCGCCCCGGAAAGGCAGCCCGCACAACTTTACCCACAGGTAATGAATTTAAATCTGCTGGTAGTAATGAACTTAGTGGACAAAATTGAATGCCTTGTCTTTTAGCCCGGAGCAAAAACTGTTCAAACATCACAGCCTGAGACATTCCTTCAACCTCAGCATGAATGGTATAAACCGGCACACCGCTGTCACGCAAAATGGCGTCAAGAATAAAATCATTAAAATCTTCAGCCCGAACTTCGCTGCCAACAACTTCGTCATACGTAGGTAACGTTACCGGTATTTGTACACTCCCCAAACGACCATCTGACAATTGTGGCCTAAAAGGGTGAGTACCACGGCAGTCACTGTTATAACGGAAAAAAAACGCCTGTTTCACTGTCAAAACACGCTCATCGGCACGCCAACCGGCGACGGCAGAACACGTAACGGGTTCAGCAATACTTTGCTGTAGCGCATCCACACCCAACTGTACTTGACTGGTTAATTGCTTTGTCGACCATGATGCGACCTTGGCCTGCCAGCCTTGATGATCCCAGGCATGTAAACCGATTTCATGCCCGGCTTTAGCTGTGGCTTTCATTATAGAGCCCAGGCCTTTGGCAATTTTTTTCCCCGGCCAGGCAGTACCCGCCAGCAAAATATCCCAACCATAGAGTGAAACAGCATTAGAACGTAACATCTTCCACAGAAAACGAGGGCGGAAAAGGCGCCACAAATGGCGCCCCATATTATCCGGCCCGACACTGAAGAAAAAGCTGGCACTTATATCATGTTTTTTTAGTGCAGTAAGCAATGATGGCACCCCTTCTTTTGTTCCTTGATAGGTGTCGACATCAATCCTCAGGCCAACTTGTTTCATAGGTGAGGCTCATCCTTCATGGTTTCAGTTTGCTCAAGCACTGCACCACGCAAGAAAAAGTCCAATGTTTCGGTGACAGTTTGCTGCATTGCAATTTCCGGTTGCCAATGCAGAATACGGCGCGCATTACTGATACTTGGCGTGCGATATTCAACATCCTGATAGCCTTTGCCATAATATGCGCTACTTTCAATATCTTTAAAGCCTGCAAATGGCGGGAATTTATCGCGTAATTCGTGTTTCTCAAAGCTACTCAGTAACATTTCGGCCAATTCACGAATGCTGGCTTCATTGGTTGGGTTACCAATATTAATAATCTCCCCATCACAGCAACCATCGCAGTTCTCAATAATGCGGAATAGTGCCTCAATACCATCGTGAATATCAGTAAAGCAACGTTTTTGTGCGCCGCCATCCACTAATTTTATCGGTGAACCTTCAACCAAATTAAGGATAAGTTGCGTGATGGCGCGAGAGCTACCAATACGCGCAGCATCAAGATTATCCAAACGCGGCCCCATCCAGTTAAACGGACGGAACAAGGTGAATTTCAGCCCCTCTTTAGCGCCGTAAGCCCAGATAACACGATCCAACAATTGTTTAGATACTGAGTATATCCAACGCTGTTTATTGATTGGGCCAACAATCAGGCGGGAGGTGTCTTCATCAAACTCTTTGTCATCACACATACCGTAGACTTCAGATGTTGACGGGAAAACGATACGTTTATTGTATTTAACGCAATCTCGAACAATCTTCAGATTCTCTTCGAAATCCAATTCAAAAACGCGTAATGGATTACGGGTATACTCAATCGGAGTGGCAATCGCTACCAATGGCAAAATTACGTCACATTTTTTAATGTGATACTCAATCCATTCCGAATGGATACTGATGTCCCCCTCCACAAAATGGAAATAAGGATTATCAAGGAAGCGGCTTATCGCATCAGAACCAATATCCAGACCATAGACTTCGTAGCTATCATCGCGCAGCAAACGTTCTGTTAAATGATTACCAATAAAACCATTAACACCAAGAATCAATACTCGTGTGCGTCTCTTGAGCATTTTGCTCGGTTTATTGCCCAGGCGCACATCAGTAACGATACCCATCTCTTGAGCCAGTCGATTACCCTGAACATACAAGTCAGCATCACCTTGACCCGCAATAACCTCCAATGCACCTTCACCACATGCCACGATCAATGGCGAGACAGAGAGCACGGTACCCGGCAATTTGCCGTGATCCATATCCAGTGGACGAGAACGCCAGATGATCAGTTTACGCTGCCCTAAGTAGCTGAAAGCACCAGGATAAGGCTCTGTTACGGCTCGCACCAGATTGTTAATTGCTGATGCGGGTTTATGCCAATGAATTTCTCCATCAGCCGCAGTACGACAGCCAAAATAACTGGCATCCGCTTCTTTTTGCGGCATTAAATTCAGTGAGTTACTTTTTATTTCAGGCAGCAAATCAACCAGTAGCTCTTGAGCCGCATCACGCATTTTTGCATGCAAGGTCAATGCAGTATCGGCATGACTGATCGCCACTTTATGCTGCCCAACAACCGGCCCTGCATCAGCTCTTTCTACCATTTGGTGTAAGGTAACACCGGTTTCAGTCTCTCCATTTACCAAAGCCCAATTTATCGGTGCTCGCCCACGGTACTTTGGCAGCAAAGAACCATGCAAGTTAAACCCGCCTCGTGGCGCAAGTGATAATATCTCGTCACTCAGCATATTGCGGTAATAGAAAGAAAAAATAATATCTGGTTGTAATTGGCGAATACGCTCAACCCACAGCGGATGATTGACATCCTCCGGGGCAAATACGGGTAATTCAAGATCAGCGGCAACTCGGGCAACAGAAGAAAAAAAACGATTCTCAGTGGGGGAGTCAGTATGAGTAAATACTGCCTGAATATCGTAACCCGCTTCAACTAACGCTTTCAGGCCTACGCAACCAATATCGTGGTAGGCAAATACAATCGCTTTCATTTTTCTGCTTCCTGATTATCTTCAGTTGGTTCAGCACCAACAATTTTCTGTACGAAATAGCGGGGACGCGCGCGCACATCGTTATAAATACGGCCGATGTATTCACCGAGTAACCCCATACCAACAAATTGGGCGCCGATGAACATAAACAACACAGCAAATAGCGTAAATACGCCGCCGCCAGCCCATTCGGGGCCAAAGACCAACCGTAAAACCACCAGCAGTACAGCAAGCGTAAAACCAGAAAGTGCGATAACACTCCCTACCAGACTTAACAACCGCAGTGGGGTTGTCGTCAGGCAAGTAATCAGGTCATACATTAGATTGATGAGTTTCATCAGGCTGTATTTTGAATCACCGAACTCCCGTTCTGCGTGATGGACGGTAATTTCGGTGGTGTGTCGGGCAAATGTATTAGCGAGGACAGGAATAAAGGTGCTACGCTCGTGACAGTGTAACATTGCTTCGACAATATGACGGCGATAAGCCCGCAACATGCAGCCATAATCGCCCATTGACTTGCCGGTCGCTCGCTGAATCATCATATTGATCATGCGCGAAGCTGTTTTACGGAATAACGAGTCTTGCCGGTTTGATCGCACGGTACCGACTACGTCATAGCCCTCTTCCGCCACACTGACCAGACGAGGGATCTCTTCCGGCGGGTTTTGCAAATCAGCATCCAGTGTAATGACTAAATCACCACTCACCTGATTAAACCCAGCCATGATGGCAGCGTGCTGACCGTAATTACGGTTGAGTAAAACAGCAATAATAAAACTACCCGGTTCATTTGCCGTTGCGGTTAAAAGTTCGGCGGAATTATCACTGCTTCCATCATCAACCAGAATAATTTCATAAGGTTGAGTGAGTGATTTGCACGCTGTGGATGTTCTCTCAATTAACGCCAGTAAACTTTCTTGCTCGTTATAAACAGGGATAACAATTGAAACTTTTTTTATGGGTTTATTTTGCGGCACGACACGGTCCTATAATAGTTGCCAAAGCATCAACCACCCGATCAACATCGCTATCTGACATATCGGGGAAAAGCGGCAATGTGCATAATCTGGCTGAATTCCACTCGGTGTTCGGCAGGTGTAGAAGCGGATAGCGCTCTCGATAGAATTTTTGAGTATGTGCTGCACGAAAATGCAGGCCTGTGCCAATCCCGACCTCTTTGAGACGGATCATCAGCGCATCCCGGCTGATACCACAACGTTCTTCATCAACACGCACCATAAAAAGATGCCATGCATGTAAATGAGGGTAATCAGGCACAGCTAACGGCTGTAATGGGGAACCGACTAAGGCCTCAAGGTACCGGACTACCAGTTCTTGTCGACGTGCATTAATTTCAGAGAGCCGCTGGAGTTGTATGACAGCAATAGCTGCGTGGATATCAGACAAATTATATTTATAACCCGGTTCCACAACTTCAGCTTGTGGGCTACGGCCTTGAATTTGTCGATCAAATGCATCCACCCCTAAACCGTGAAATTTAAGCCGCCGCAGTTTACTGGCTAATTCATCATCGTCAGTGGCAATCAAACCACCCTCAGCACAAGTGATGTTTTTTATTGCGTGGAAGGAGAAAATTGCTGTTCCCTGCTCGCCAATCCATTGCTCTTCGTAACGAGTGCCTACCGCATGGGCCGCATCTTCAATTAAAGCAATTCCGTGTTGTTGGGCAATTGAACGTAATGCATTAAGGCAGCAGGGTGCGCCCGCATAATGAACTGGAATGATTGCTTTAGTCTTGGACGTGATCGCCGCTTCAACATCAGCAGCGTTAACCATCAAAGTATCGCGATCGACATCAACCATTACGGGTTCAGCCCCCAACAACATAATCATGTTCAGCGTGGAAACCCACGTCTGGGATGGTGTAATGACTTCATCACCCGGGCCAATGCCCAATGCCATCAAGGTGATGTGCATTCCAGCCGTCGCGGAACAAACAGCAATGGCATGTTTACATCCAAAAAACCGACAAAAGTCAGTCTCTAATTGTTGGTTTTGTGGTCCTGTCGTGATCCAACCTGAACTTAATACATCAACGACAGCACTTATTTCCTCCGTACCTATTGACGGGCGAGAAAATGGCAAAAAATTCTGCATTGATAAATCCCTTAGGACAACGAAGCTTTCGGCAACTATATGCCCGCATAAGTTAACAAAAACTAAACGCCAATCAGATAGGCTCACGATCAGTTATAACAAGAAATAGTCCATTAACCTTAAATAAATCTTAAGGTAAAAAATTTATGGTAGTCATCTTTCAATATATCGGCGTTATACACTTTTTGTGATAATCCAATGTTGCCGATTAACGCTATGAATTTGAAAGTCGACTTCAAATACCTGAGAGAGCCTATTTGCCTGCATGACTTGCCGAGTCTCTCCCTGCGCGAGCACAGCACCTTGAGACATCAACCAAACCTGATCAGCCTGCTGCAATGTATGGTTAAGATCATGAGCACTGATTATCACACTACGACCAGCCAAACAAAACTCGCTAAGTAGGCCATCTAAAGCGACCTTCTGCGCCACATCCAGACCTGAATAGGGTTCATCAAGCAGTAACAACCTACTGTCGGGATTAATTTCAGGCCACACTTGTAAAAACAGGGCAGCAAGCCTGACACGTTGCCATTCACCACCTGAAAGATGCGATAGTAATCGTGACAATTTATCCATCAAACGCAGTTTCTTACACAAATAACCAATTGCAGATGCTACGGCCTCAGCAGTTGCACCTTCAGGTTGGTGAAGGGAAAGATATTGGAACACCGGCATCATAGTTAATGCAAGCTGCTGCTGGCATAAATAAGCTCTGTATTTGGCTAATTCACGGCCAGAATAAAATGACATGGGGTTACCTGCCAGTACAATATCCCCATCGGCTGGCAACAGTCCGGCCAGAGACATCAGCAACGTACTTTTCCCCGCCCCATTCGGCCCAATTATATGAATCTGCAACCCAGCCGCCACCTCTGATGAAAAAGGTGCCACGCGATTTTTTATACTGAGATTACTGAATTGCAATAGCATCGAATTAAGCTCTTCGTCCGTAAACTTGTTTATATAATGGATGATGCTGAGAGTCATTGACCTCAATTTTGTTAAACATAGGGAATTGCCCTCCAACGTTCCACAACAGAATGCGTGTATTTCCTCTTCACTACCCGGTTCTTGCCCGGTAACTTCATTGTTTGGGAAGCCTAAGTTTGGGAAACCTAATATTTCAAAATTCTGCGACTGATAAGCCTTATACAACTTTCACCTGGATCAACAACCAGATAAACAGCGGCGCACCCAATGTTGCGGTAACCACGCCAATCGGCAATTCGGCTGAAAAGAGCGCAATACGTGCAATAACATCCGCCAATAGCAATATCCCAGCGCCAGCCAACGCGCAACCGGTTAATAAGCGGCGTTGATCGGTTAAACCCGTTAACCGTAAGATATGGGGGATAATCAGACCAATAAAACTGATTGCACCCGCCAACGCCACACTGATTCCAACCAGTAAGCCGATCGCCAACACTAATAGGTTTCGCCATAGATGAAGTGATATACCCAATTGCCTGGCCTGCTGTTCACCTAATGATATGAAATTAAGTACTCGCCCCTGACAGCAGATCCATACAACAACAGGTAACAGCGCAAACACCATTCCTTGCTGCCGCCAGTCAACACCGCTAAATCCACCCATCATCCAATACATTAATTGCCGCAAATCCAGGCTGGTGCTGAAATAAACCGCCCACGTCATAATGGCACTACAGACGATGCTTAGGGCAACACCGACCAGGAGTAAACGGGCATTCGTGAGCATACGTCGGCGAGCAAAACTGAGCAGTAATAAGGTCATAAATAATGCACCAGCAATAGCACAAGCACTCAAAAACCACACTGGCAGCAATCCGTGTCCCAACAATACCGCCATCACCAGCGCGACTCCCGCACCGTTGGCTACTCCCAGTAAACCAGGCTCCGCTAATGGATTTTCAAACAATGCCTGCATAACGGCACCAGAGACGGCAAGGCTGGCACCAACCATAATCACAGCCATTGTTCTTGGCAGACGCAGTTGCCATACAAATAGTTTTCCATAGTCGCTGAACCACTGGTTTGGCCAAATCCAGGCATCACCAGCACATAGACTGATCACCAACGCCATGAGGAGCATGACAACCAATCCACTAAGATAACGATGATCACGTTGTTGTTGATGTTGCTGAAGTGAGGAAAATAAATGAGTTGTCTGCATTACATCCCCTGTTTACCCTTGTAATTAAGCACAAGTATTATTCATGCAGATGTGAAAACCAGCTTGTTGAAAGAGATTATACCCAAGTTACCTCAAGATGCAGGCCTGTCGCGACAAACTGATTGAGGATATTATAGGTATAGACACCCTTTGCTTACTCATTGCTCAAAATCCGAACATCAAACCGCGACTTATTATTTAGTCACCGTTGCAAGTGCTTTAGCTTAAAAGATTTTATCCTGTGATATTCCGATTAAAGGTTTCGCCTTTGTAATACCTTGCGTACACTCTTTAA
>JBEGTQ010000057.1:0-18375 GCA_041179305.1 Pseudomonadota bacterium
TGGTGGAGCTGGGGGGATTTGAACCCCCGTCCGAAATTACTACGCCGTCGGCACTACATGCTTAGTCCAGTCATTACATTCGCCAGTTAGCTGCAGACGGACATGCCACTAACAAACTATCCTGATTAAGTTTAACGCTTTCACCACAGGCAAGGTGTCTACGCGATCTCTTTTGGGTTTGACCTCTCTTATTCCCCGTCCTAAGAGCGGAGGCTAGGGAGAAAGGGAATCTTCAGTTTCTTAGGCTGATTAAGCTGCTAAAGCAGCAGATTCGTATTGCGAGTCGTTTGCAATTATTTTTTTTGCGGTTTTTTACGAGGCCTCCGCACCTCGGCATGCACCTTGGGTTTCGCGAATCCCGTCGAATCCAGAATCAGCCCCAGACAACTTCGCCAGTATAACAGAACTATGTTCTAGTAAGCCAGCGACTTAACGATTTGCGTGCTTCATGATGCGCGCTTTGTCTAATTTCCACTCGCGATCTTTAATATCATCACGCTTATCGTGATCTTTCTTACCTTTTGCGACACCGATTTTAACTTTAACCCAAGCATTTTTCCAATATACGGAAAGGGCAACTACGGTAAAACCGTCGCGATTAACTTTACCAATTAGAGAGTGTAGCTCGCGTTTGTTCAGTAGCAGTTTACGGGTACGCATTGGCTCGCAGACAACATGCGTCGATGCCACGTTTAACGGCGTAATGGTGGCACCAAACAGGAATGCCTCACCGTTTCTAAAGGTTACGTAGCTATCACTAATGTTGGCTTTGCCAGCACGCAGAGATTTTACTTCCCAACCTTGCAGTGCAAGGCCTGCCTCGAACTCTTCTTCGATGAAGTATTCATGTCGGGCACGTTTGTTTTGCGCAATGGTTGTGGAACCGGGTTTGTGTGCTTTTTTCTTTGTCATAGTGTTGACCATTATACTGTATGCGTAGGCGAATGAAATCCTTTCCCGCAAGATGCCTATGCATTTAGTCTCATTTTTTGCGAGGAATGTCTGGCAGATTTTTTGTATGGCGGTGGATAAATGGTATTATCTGCGCGTTTTATGTCTCACAGGAAATGTTATGCCACAAATTAACCGCTCTGCGCTGGTTCCATTTAGCGTAGAACAGATGTATCAACTGGTCAGTGATGTTCGTTCTTATCCAGAATTTTTACCTGGCTGTACTGGAAGCCGGGTTCTTGATGCTACTGAAAACGAAATGACGGCAGCGGTAGATGTTGCTAAGGCTGGTATTAGTAAGACTTTTACTACACGTAATATATTGACCGATAATCAGAGCATTAATATGCAACTGGTGGATGGACCATTCAGTAAATTGATGGGCGGCTGGCATTTTACTCCTTTGAGTGCAAATGCTTGTAAAGTCGAATTGCATCTGGATTTTGAATTCACCAATAAGTTAGTTGAGTTGCTATTTGGCAAGGTGTTTAAAGAATTAGCTGAAAATATGGTGCAAGCGTTTACTCAAAGAGCTAAAGAGGTTTACAGTGCCTGATATTCTCGTTGAGGTGGTTTATGCCTTGCCTGAACGCCAGTATGCGCATACTGTTTCTCTTGACGTTGGTAGCACTATTGAGGATGCCATCAACGTATCGGGTTTACTGGAATTGCGACCAGAAATTGATCTAAAAAAGAATAAATTAGGTATTTATAGCCGCCAGGTAAAACTTGGCGATAAGCTTAACGATGGTGATCGGGTTGAAATATATCGCCCGTTGATCGCCGATCCTAAAGAGTTACGTCGACAACGTGCTGAACAGGTAAAAAAATAAGGCATAAATCGTGCCTTATTTTTTAATAGGACTCCAAGTGCTATTAAAAAAATGTGTGCTGATATATGGCAGTATAGGCATAAATAGAACTCGCACCTAAAACCCTATATCAGCATTCACTCGCTAAATTTGTTCTGCAATATTCTGATAAATTAATTTCCTGCTAGCGTTGGTTGGTTTTTGATATCAGTTAGTACACCGCTGTTATCAAAGGTCAACGTCAACGTCTGTTGTGTTACTTTCTCGTGGCCAGGTTGTTGGCGGAATACGTAGAACCAGGTTTTTGTGCCAAATGGGTCCTGGAGCATTGGCGTGCCTAAGGTATACGCAACTTGTTGCTGCGTCATACCTTTGCGAATTTTGGACGCATCATTAGGTGACAAATAGTTGCCCTGATTAATATCAGGCCGGTAGACCACCTTTTCCAGCGTAGAACAACCCGCAGTCAGTATTGCAAGTATCACAGTGGTGGCAGTCAGTATTTTACAGCACATAGTAATCACATTCCTTTGGGGCGTGGGATGACGATGATAATAGACCTTGCAGCAGTTGGAAACCTTTACAAGGCACTTGTATGACCTCGGGAAAAGAAAAAAGTTAATCTTTTCTAGGCGGAAAGCAATTCTTTTGCATTTGCCAGGGTATTTTTTGTCACTTCACTGCCGCCCAGAAGGCGCGCTAGCTCTTGTAAGCGGGCTTTTTTATCTAACTGGAACATATGGGTTTCGGTTTTTTTGCCATCAGTTTGTTTACTCACAAAGAAATGTTGGTGACCACAGCCAGCAACTTGTGGAAGGTGAGTAACACACATGACCTGAGTCGATTCACCTAGCTGACGCAGCAGACGTCCGACAATTGCAGCAGTTGGGCCACTGATACCAACATCTACCTCATCAAAAATAAGGGCTGGGGTGTCCATTTTTTGTGCTGTAATGACCTGAATAGCTAATGCAATACGAGAAAGCTCACCCCCCGATGCCACTTTTACCAGTGCTTGCAGTGGTTGGCCAGGGTTGGTAGTAACACAAAATTCAATACGAGTTGCTCCTTCAGCACTAAGTTGTTCTTGTTCAAACTGCGTTTCAATGGTGAATTTTCCGTGTGGCATGGACAACTCATGCATGCTTTCAGTAATCAGTGCTGCCAATTCATTAGCATAATGTTGACGCTCTTGGTGCAACTGCGTAGCTATTTCAAAAGCACGTTGATGATGGATGTTGACCGCGTCGTTGAGTTGCTCGTGATAATTCTCTTGTTGTGAAAGTTGTTTTTGTTCATCCAGCAACTGCTGATGAAAGAGTGGTAGTTCTTCTGGTGTCACATGGTGTTTTCGAGCCAAACTTAGCTGACGTGATATCCGTTGTTCCAGTTCATACAAACGGTTTGGATCCATATCGAATTGTTCTGCGTAGTGACGTAGTTCATCACTAATTTCATTGAGTTGGATTGAAGCCTCTTCCAACATGTTCAATAGATTATTAAATTGCTCATCCATCCCTGCCAATTCAGTTAACTGATGTTTGGCAATGTAGAGTTGACTGAGTATATTATTTTTCTCGTCCTCTGAAAGGAGTTGCAAGGTTTGTTGACTGAGAGCCAGCAACTGCTTACTGTTTGCCAGACGTTTATATTCAACATCAATTTGTTCATATTCGCTTGCTTGCGGAGCAAATGAATTCAACTCTTTCAACTGATATTGTAATAACTCACGACGCGAATTTCGCTCCAACGATTGTTGTTGATGAAGTGCCAGCGTACGGCAGCTTTGATGCCAAATCTGGTAGGCGGTTTTCATTTCTGACAATAGAGCTGATTGGTTTGCGTAGGTATCCAATAATTTTTTTTGATATTCAGGCCGTAACAGTAATTGATGGGCGTGTTGACCGTGGATCTGGATTAAGTGTTGCCCGAGTTCCCGTAACTGGGACAAAGGCACAGGTGTACCATTAATAAAGCCCCTTGAGCGGCCATCAATTCCGATTGTTCGCCGCAGCAGGCATTCGTTGCTATCATCAAGGTGATTATTCTCTAGCCATTGACGGGCTGATGGGGTATCTGCTAACGAGAAGCGCGCGCAAATATCTGCCCTCGCTGCCCCCAATCGCACCATATTGCCATCCGAACGGTTCCCGAGACATAGCCCTAATGCGTCAATGGCAATAGATTTACCTGCCCCAGTCTCGCCAGTAATTGCTGTCATACCTGGTTGAAAGTCAATTTCTAACTCATGCACAATAGCAAAGTTACTGATAGTTAATTGGGCCAGCATGGTAAGTCTCCTGTGTATAAATATATAACTGTTTTCATATACAGTATAAACTGGTTTTATATACAGTAAAGTGCTTGGAGAATTTTTTAGAATAATTTTTTCGACCAGCCTAGTTTTGTACTTAACGTATTAAAATAACTGTATTCTATTGGGTGAATGAGATTGAGATAAAAATCACTACGGCGAATTAATACTTCTTCGCCTTCCTGGATAGGCAAGGCTATCTGGCTGTCACAGCTAATTTCCAGATCGCTGGCGATTTGCGAGAATTTCAATCGGATGGTGCTGCTACTATTGATAACCAATGGACGGGCGGTTAGGGTGTGCGGGAACATCGGTACCAATACGATGGCGTCCAGAGTGGGGGTTAGGATCGGGCCGCCGGCAGAGAGCGAATAGGCGGTAGAACCAGTCGGGGTGGCAATGATCAAGCCATCAGAGCGCTGCGAAAAAGCGAAGCGATCATCGATATATACTTCGAATTCAATCATATGAGCGACTTTACCCGGGTGGAGAACCACTTCATTGATAGCAGTGCTGATATGATTTTGCTGATTAGCATGCGTTACCTGTGCTTCGAGCAGAAAACGTTGTTCGTTCAGATATTGGCCTTCCAGCACATTGGAAAGCTGTTGCTGGGCATTATCCGGATCCAAGTCTGTTAGAAAGCCCAGATTACCTCTATTGATGCCAATCACTTTAATATCATAACGCGCCAATACCCGTGCAGCACCGAGCATGTTGCCATCGCCTCCGACCACAACAGCAAGATCTGCTTTTTGGCCGATATCAGCCAAGCTACCGGTGATAGCGTCGGTTAAATTCAGATCTTTGGCAATTTTCTGTTCAACCATAACGTCATAGCCTCTGGCGTTTAGCCAGTGGTAGAGCATTTCATGGGTGGCAAGTGCCGTCGGGTGCCGTGGGTGACCGACAATACCAATACAATTGAATCTGTTATTATTCATTGCCGTGATTTTCCTTACTGGAGTGTCTTTTACCCTACATTAGGGTCGGTTCCCTTGAATCCCCGGTTTTGATCCCCATAATAAGCCAAGTGGCGAGATTAATGCTAAAACGCGGAGATATCCATGAGTAGTAAAGAACAGAAAACACCAAACGAGCAAGTCTCGGAAGAAATGGAAAATGCAGCAGAGCAGCAAGTAGAAGTAACGCAAGAGACAGATGAAGGTGTAGAACCGCGTGTTGCTGAACTCGAAGCGCAGTTGGCTGCGGCCGTACAGCGTGAGCGGGAGAGCCTTCTACGCGCTAAGGCTGAAGTTGAGAATATCCGTCGTCGTACTGAGTTGGATGTTGAAAAAGCGCATAAATTTGCTCTGGAAAGATTCTCGGCTGAATTATTGCCAGTGATCGATAATCTGGAGCGAGCGCTGGATACCGCCGACAAATCCAATTCTGAGTTGACCTCAATGATTGAAGGTGTTGAATTGACACTGAAATCACTGCTAAATGCAGTAGGTAAATTTGGTATCGAAGTTGTTGCCGAGACCCATGTGCCGTTTAATCCTGAAGTTCATCAGGCAATGACGATGCTTGAGTCTGCTGATCATGAGCCAAATCATGTGATGATGGTGATGCAAAAAGGTTACACGCTAAATGGACGTCTGTTACGCCCAGCGATGGTTGCGGTATCTAAAGTGGACGCCTAAGGCCTCCAAATGTGAGAAAGGCGCCATTTGGGTGCCTTTTTTGCCAGATGCATTGAGAATAATTAGTTAGTTATTCACTGATTTGTAGTTTAAGTTGCCAGTCAATCGGCGGTTGGCCATTTTGTTGTAGCAATTGATTGGCTTGTGAAAAATGCTTACAACCGAGAAAACCACGGTGCGCGGATAATGGTGAAGGGTGCGGAGCTTTCAGAATAAAATGGCGTTCGGTATCAATGATGTGGCCCTTTTTCTGAGCATGTGAACCCCACAACATAAAAATCAGGTCGTCGCGGTGTTCATTTAATGCTGCAATAACTTTATCGGTGAAGGTTTCCCAGCCGAGATTGGCATGAGAGTGTGCTTTACCCGCTTCAACGGTCAGCACTGTATTTAGTAGCAAAACGCCTTGTTCGGCCCAGCTTTGTAAAAAACCGTGGTTAGGGCGTTTAAAGCCGGGAATATCAGTGGACAGCTCTTTATATATGTTAACCAGAGAGGGGGGGGCGGGTACGCCCGGTAAGACTGAGAACGACAGCCCATGCGCCTGATTGGGGCCGTGGTAGGGGTCTTGGCCCAGAATGACTATTTTTACCTGATCCAATTTAGTCAGGCGAAACGAATTAAACACATCTTTTTGTTGCGGGTAGATTGTTTTGCCAGCACTGCGTTCTGCTGCCACATAGGTTAGCGTATCTTTGAAATAAGGTTGTTCTTTTTCCTTGCCAATCACATCGTGCCAGGTAAGTGGGGCGGACATGAATACTCTCCTTTTTTATGTAACATATTGATATAAAGTATTTTACCGGTTAAGCCCGATGAGTGAAACCGTTAAACCAAGCATCAATTGCGTGATGGTTTGATTGACCGTCTCATGTAATAATAGCCATGGTTGCAAAGGGTTGCTGTGATGCTTTTCAACATAGATAATAGATAGGCACCGATAATTTTTTCACGATGTTCCGTTGAGCATCAATAACATATTGTCTTACTTATCAATCGGTTATTGCGTGTGTGTAAATTAAGATTATGCCGCTTAATTCGCTGAATAAATCTTTTACCAGTCAGATGGGTTTTAGCGAGATTTTTCGTTGACAGCTTTCCCGCTCATCTCGGGTGATAAAACCAAGATGGAAAAGTTCAAGCAATACCAGTAGGTGGCGGCAGGTTTCATCAGTACGTGGAGAAAACATAAGAAATGACCTTTTTTCGCTTTTTATCAGAGGGATATTATAGCGACATTCGGTTTTCCTTGTTGCATTTGAATGCTGTCGTGTTAGTTGCCTCGGCTCCACAGCCAAGGCTCTGACTAATATTCCAGCCGCTGCACTCAGTATACCGCTCACCGGGTGGTGGTGAGTATCTCATTAGCCGCTGGGTTTGAAATCAGCGGTTTTATTGTTAGTATGCCGAATTATTAACCCGCAATTTTAGTCTCGGGTTTGTCTTTCGGCTTACGACGTTTACCTACATTTTTAGCGTCACGATGACGGACTTTAACCTTTATTTTTTCTTTGCTATCTTCTTTTAGCTTTTTACGCTTTGCCAACACCTTTTTAGAGGGCTTACCGGTGTGTTTTTCGCCTGGCGCCTTACTGGTTGGGCGTAACTCATCAATAACCCGATGTTTCAGTGGTTCGTTCAGGTAACGGCCAATTTTACCCAGCAATACATGGTCATGGGCTTCAACTAATGAAATCGCCACACCTTTACGCCCAGCGCGGCCTGTACGGCCAATGCGGTGTAGGTATACGTCAGAAGTCAACGGCAGATCAAAGTTGAATACATGACTGATATCGTCGATATCTAAGCCGCGTGACGCGATATCTGTTGCAACCAGCACATTGACGCGACCGTCACTCAGGCGAATAACCGCTTCAGTGCGTTTGGCCTGAACCATTTCGCCTTCAAGGAACCAGGCGTTAATCCCAGCTTCACGCAGCCAACTGACCAGTTGGTGCACCTTTTCACGGGTACGTACGAAAATGATGGATTTTTGTACTTCCGGTTGCTTTAGCAGATGCACCAGCAAGGCGGTTTTGTGTTCGATGTTGTCTGCACGATAGTACCGTTGCAGAATTTTTTTACGTTCGCGCCGCGATGGGTCTGCTTCCAGCTCTATAGGCTCGTTCAGAATGCGCTCCGCAAACTCACGAATGGCTTCGCCTTCAAGCGTGGCGGAGAACAATAACGTCTGTTTACGCCAGCGGGTTTCTGCGGAGATGGTTTCAATATCCTGCGCGAAACCCATATCCAGCATACGGTCAGCTTCGTCCAGAATCAGGGTTTCGACCGCCCGACAGTCAAAATTCTCTTCTTTGATGTATTGTAACAAGCGGCCCGTGGTTGCAACTACGATATCCTGGTTTTCACTAAAGACTTCTGCGTGATTCATATAAGCCACACCGCCGGTTATCGTCGCGATATCCAGTTGTGTATGTTTGGCCAATTCACGGGCTTGTTCCGCAACCTGCATGGCTAATTCACGGGTTGGTGTTAGTATAAGTACCCGTGGTGGGCCAGATTTTTTGCGCGGAAAATCAAGCAAATGCTGCAAGGCAGGCAGCAAAAAGGCAGCAGTTTTGCCAGTACCTGTTGGTGCCGAACCCAATATGTCACGGCCGTCCATTGCTGGCGGAATAGCCGCAGATTGAATAACAGTTGGACGCTCATAGCCTTTGTCGCCCAGTGCGTTAATCAGGCGTTCATCGAGATCGAGTTCGGAAAAATTGGTTACAGTCATGGTCTTCCTCTACTTGGGGCGGCGATTATAGACGGGTTAGCTGAATTCTTCACCTGTTTAAGCGGTAATGATGTCTTTTTCCTTCAATCATATTGTCTTATGCTACGCAGGTTATAGATTCTTCTGACTAATGTGGGCGAGCAATTGAAGAAAAAACCGGTGTTACGTGGTGGTTTCACTTTTAAACAGTTCTTTGTGGCGCATGACCGTTGTGCAATGAAAGTAGGTACCGATGGTGTATTACTCGGTGCCTGGGTACCGGTGGATAATGCCAACAAAGTACTGGATATTGGCTGTGGCAGTGGGCTTATTGCCATGATGATTGCTCAGCGTTCAGCATCTGACGTGTTAATTGATGGTGTTGAGCTGGAACCCGCAGCAGCACAACAGGCGAATAGCAATGCAGAATTATCGCCTTGGGCTGCGCGTATCCATATTTATGAACAGGATGTTCATCAGTTTGCGGAAAAACATGCCCATGAGTATGATTTGATTGTCAGTAATCCACCTTATTTTGCACCGGCAGTTGCCTGCCGTAATGAAGCGCGTGATACCGCACGTTATACCGGTTCATTAACGCATTTAGCTCTGCTAAATTGCGCTGAGAATCTTATCACCGACGACGGTATGTTCTGTGTGGTATTGCCTTATGAGCTTGGGGTCGCGCTGGTACGGCTTGCGGGTCAGCAGGGTTGGTTTATTCGTGGTCAGGTTAACGTCAGAGATCGCCCCGGTAAACCGCTGCATAGAATGTTGCTGAAACTATCGCGGCAGCCTGGTGACACTACACATCAGAAACTGGATTTGCGCCGATCCGAAGAGGTGTATTCACCTGAGTTTTGTCAGTTAATTAGTGAGTTTTATCTCAATTACTAAATGAGCACCGGAGCAGGATCAGCAGGGAGCATTAGTTCATTTCGCCTTGGATACGCTGGTGCTCTGAGGGTGAAGTTGACTATGGTTGGAGAATGGTCGGTTGCGGGTTTTCCATTTGAGCTGGATAATCAAGGGTGTAATGCAAGCCTCGGCTCTCTTTGCGCGACATTGCACTGCGTACAATTAACTCAGCTACTTGCACCAGATTACGTAATTCCAGCAAATTATTAAAGATTCGAAAATTGACGTAATATTCGTCAATTTCTTGCTGCAACGTATTAATGCGGCGCAGGGCGCGTTCCAGACGTTTGGTCGTTCGAACAATACCGACGTAATCCCACATAAATAAACGTAATTCATTCCAGTTATGTTGAATGACGACCCGTTCGTCTGCGTTATCAACACGGCTCTCATCCCAGTCGGGTAACTGCCTGGCTAACTTGGCATTAGGCAAGCGCGCCAGAATATCTTCAGCAGCGGACCAGCCGTAAACCAGACATTCAAGCAAGGAATTAGATGCCATGCGATTAGCACCATGCAAGCCGGTGTAGCTGACTTCGCCAATCGCATACAGCCCATCTAAGTCCGTGTGACCATATTGATCCACCATGACACCGCCGCAGGTATAATGAGCCGCAGGAACGATCGGTATGGCTTCTTTGGTTAGATCAATACCTAGCGACAGCAGTTTTTCATAAATCATCGGGAAGTGTTGCATCACAAAATCAGTCGGTTTATGGCTGATATCCAGATACATACAATCTGCCCCCAGACGTTTCATTTCATGGTCAATGGCACGAGCGACGATATCACGTGGTGCCAGTTCGCCACGGGGATCAAAATCAGGCATGAAACGGCTACCGTCCGGGCGCTTAAGGTGAGCCCCTTCACCACGCAAAGCTTCTGTCAGTAAAAAGTTACGTGCTTGCGGGTGAAACAAACAAGTGGGATGAAATTGGTTGAATTCCAGATTGGCAACCCGACACCCGGCACGCCATGCCATAGCAATACCATCACCCGAGGAGATATCTGGATTAGTGGTATATTGATAAACCTTGGCCGCGCCACCTGTAGCTAAAACGACCGCCTTGGCGCGAAGCGTTTCGACTTTTTCTAACTTACGGTTCCAGACATAAGCCCCTACAACACGTTTGACGCCCGGTAGGCCAATTTTATTTGAGATAATAAGATCAACGGCATTACAGCGCTCTTTCACTAATATATTGGGGTGAGCGCTTGCTTTACTCACCAAGGTGGTCTCTACTTCTTTACCTGTGGCATCAGCAGTATGCAGTATGCGGCGATGGCTGTGACCGCCTTCACGGGTAAGATGATAGCGCTTTGCACCACTGGCATTGGTTTCGGTATCAAAAAGGACACCTTGATCAATCAGCCACTGCACACAAGAGCGGGCGTTACTGGCAATAAATTCTACTGTGTCTTTGTTACAAAGCCCGGCTCCGGCGATCAGGGTATCATTGACATGTGAATCGATGCTGTCAGCTTCATCAAAAACAGCGGCAATACCTCCCTGAGCATAAAAAGTGGCACCTTCATTGAGCGACCCTTTGCTCAGAACGGTAACCTTACAATACGGCGCGAGGCGCAGAGCCAAAGACAGACCGGCAGCGCCAGTCCCGATGATCAATACATCGCTAACCTGTTCAGATGATGATTGCATGCCGTATGATGTGTGCAGAAGAAGAGTTAGTCCCATGTTAGCTATCTGCCCGAGCAAAAGCTATGGATATAAGATATCTAAAGAATATTCAGGCAAAAAATCTGGCAACATGGAACTTTGCAATTTTTATAAACTCCAAGCAGGTTCTTGCTCAGGAAGATAATGATATGGCTGGCAGTACTACTTTTAGCGTGAGGATGTATTTCGGGAGAGTTTACCTCGGATGAGCGAGCAGTTAACGGATCAAATGCTGGTTGAACGGGTCCAGAAAGGGGAGCAACAATCGTTCAATTTACTGGTTATTCGATACCAGCACAAAGTTGCGAGTCTCGTATCCCGATATGTGCCTCAGAGCGATGTTCCTGATGTTGTTCAGGAATCTTTTATCAAGGCTTATCGCGCATTGGAGTCATTCCGTGGCGATAGTGCTTTTTATACGTGGCTATACCGTATTGCTGTCAATACAGCAAAAAATTACTTAGTCGCTCAGGGGCGGCGTCCACCGTCCACGGATGTGGATGCAAATGATGCTGAAAACTATGAAAATGCGGGTGTATTAAAAGAAATATCGAACCCTGAGAACTTAATGTTGTCCGAGGAATTAAGGCAGGTCGTTTTTAAGACCATAGAGTCACTTCCTGAAGATCTCCGCATGGCGATCACACTCAGGGAACTGGATGGTCTAAGCTATGAAGAGATAGCAGTGATTATGGACTGTCCGGTGGGTACTGTGCGTTCACGTATCTTCCGTGCCAGAGAGGCTATCGATAATAAAGTTCAACCGCTAATTCAGCGATAAACGGACACACAAAGGGTATTTTGGCATGCAGAAAGAAAAGCTTTCCGCTCTGATGGATGGAGAAACTCTGGATAGTGAGCTGCTTGGTTCTTTGTCGCAAGATAAAGCCTTACAGCAAAGCTGGCAGAGTTATCATTTGATCCGTGACACCCTGCGCGGGGATGTTGGTGAAGTCTTGCATCTGGATATCGCCAGTCGTGTTGCAGCAGCGCTTAAAAACGAGCCGGTTCGTTTTACTCCTGGTGCTGTACCTGAATCTCAGCCGCAACCACATGTCTGGCAAAGAATGTTTTTGGGGGCAAAGATTCGCCCTTGGATCAGTCAGATTACCCAAGTGGGCGTTGCTGCCTGTGTTTCTCTTGCCGTAATCGTTGGTGTTCAGCAATATAATCAACCCGTATCTGGTACGCTGCAGCCAGAATCGCCGGCGTTTAATACCTTACCGATGATGGGCAAAGCATCGCCGGTCAGTTTTGGTGTGCCTGATGATGGTTCCTTTGGCACCAATCAACAGTATCAGGTTCAAGAGCAACGTAGACGTGTCAATAATATGATGACTCAATTGCAAGATTTTGAATTGCAACGGCGCCTGCCACAAAATGATGTGACGCAGCAGCCTTCAGCATCAACTCAAGCGGCGATTCAAGTTCCCGGCACTCAGTCCTTAGGAATGCAGCAGAAGTAATGAAGCAATTTTGGTTTGCCGTCTATATAGTGACGGGTAGTTTGTTTATGTCAGTAAATGCGTCAGCAGAAACTACGCCGATAGCGATGTTGCAGGAAATGGGGAGTGCCACCCAGTCGCTCAGTTATGAGCTGTCGTATATCAATGTTAATAAGCAAGGGATTGATTCTCTTCGCTATCGGTATGCTGTCTTAAATAAAAAACCGTTGGCGCAGTTAATGCGCATGGATGGTCCGCGTACTGAGATCATCCAACGCGGTAATGAGATAAGCTACTTCGAGCCAGGATTTGACTCTTTTACTCTGGCCGGTCAGCATATCGTTGATGCTTTGCCTTCTATCGTTTTCTCCGATTTTAAAAAACTGTCAAAATTCTATAATTACATTGCGTTGGGCCGTGCTCGTGTCGTTGAACGTTCATGTCAGGTTATTAGGGTCGTAGCCCGTGACAGCACGCGATATAGCTATATTATTTGGATGGATGAAGCCACTAAACTGCCGATGCGGATAGATTTGTTAGATCGCGATGGGGAAAAACTCGAACAGTTTCGTGTGATCTCTGTTGCTGTAGGTGATCCTATTCCGCAGATTTTACAAAGTATGCTAAAGCTCTCCCTGCCACCATTACTCGTTCTGCCAGCTAAAACCAATGTCGATTTTAGCTGGGAGCCGCGTTGGTTGCCGGAGGGGATTACTGAAGTGTCGCGTAGTCGCCGCACTCTGCCTAATATGGATACTCCAACAGAATCTCGGTTATACAGTGATGGTTTGTTCAGTTTTTCAGTAAATGTGAGTCCGGCGGGTAAAGATGTTCCTTCAGAGCAATCACTGCGTCAGGGGCGTCGCACTGTTCAGACTGAAGCGCGTAATCATGTAGAAATTACTGTAGTAGGCGAATTGCCACCTTCGACAGCTAAGCGTGTTGCTGACAGTGTTGTAATGGAGTCGGTAAAATGATGAAACAGTGGGCTACAGTGATTTCGTGGCAAAACGGTATTGCTTTATTACGCTGCGAGCCACATTCTGGCTGCGGGGGTTGTCATGCCCACCGTGGCTGCGGTAGTCACTTATTAAATGAGTTGGTGCCGGAATCAGAACATCATTTGCAACTCGTTATTTCGCAACCATTGAAATCAGGGCAAAAGGTTGAGATTGGAATTAGCGAAGGCAATCTATTACGTTCTGCCTTGCTGGTTTATTTAACGCCTCTGGTGGGATTAATTGCTGGTGGTGCTTTATTTCAGTCTTTAGTTTTAACCGATGCTTATATCGCACTGGGGGCTGTTTTTGGTGCTGGTCTGGGTTTTTTTCTTGCAAGAAAACTCGCAGCCAGGATTGAAGGGAAAAGTGCTTATCAACCGACAGTTTTACAAATAGGGTTACCTCCAACGGCTATCCGTATCCAACAAGAGTAATACTGTTACTTAATCGGCATGGTCGGCTGGGATGCGGTTTTGGGTCATGCGCTCAACTCATTCAATAAAGAGATCAGCACTGACTAATGTTGAGTCATTCGTCGCAAAGAGAACGTTACCGCTAACGCCAAAGTAGTCGAATTTCATCGTGATGTGTTTATCGCAGAGTGTCGATATACCCAAGTTACTTCAAAATGCAGCCAGGTGCTTACTTTGGTAAATGGCCAACAGCCAACACCCCTGCATCTTGAAAGGTGGCGGGTATGTACAGAATATCTTGTATAGAGCGCCATAATCTGAACCTTCGGGCATATATCAAGCGTCTTGCCTGTAAGACTAACTGTTTCTCAAAAGCAGAAGAGATGCACGATAAAATTATCAGTTGGTACCTGACAATCCACCATCATCAATAAATCTGAGTCATGACCTTAAGTGTGATGCCTTTCACGAGGCGGAGTTACGGTGTAAGATGCGTGCATATTTATGTGGGTAGTTTTGGGTTTGAGTCCATCGCTGTGTCCACCAATAATTAATTAAAAAAACGATTAGAGAAAAATTCATATAAATGAAGCATATAAGAAACTTTTCTATTATTGCCCATATTGACCACGGTAAATCGACGCTGTCTGACCGTATTATTCAGATTTGTGGCGGATTATCTGAGCGCGAAATGGCCGCTCAAGTGCTGGATTCTATGGATCTGGAGCGAGAACGTGGTATTACCATCAAGGCGCAGAGTGTGACACTTGATTACCACGCCAAAGATGGTCAAATCTATCAACTCAACTTTATTGATACTCCTGGTCACGTTGACTTCTCTTATGAAGTTTCCCGTTCCTTGGCGGCATGTGAAGGAGCATTGCTGGTTGTTGATGCAGGGCAAGGTGTTGAAGCCCAAACGCTGGCCAACTGCTACACAGCGATGGAAATGAATCTGGAAGTGGTTCCGGTTTTAAACAAAATAGACCTGCCGGCTGCCGACCCTGAGCGCGTTGCTGAAGAGATTGAAGACATCGTAGGTATTGATGCCACAGATGCAGTTCGTTGTTCGGCGAAAACCGGATTAGGCGTGTCTGATATCCTTGAGCGTTTGGTGCGTGATATTCCGGCGCCAAAGGGCGATCCTGATGGGCCATTGCAAGCACTGATTATCGACTCCTGGTTTGATAACTATCTGGGCGTTGTATCACTAATTCGCATCAAAAATGGTTCATTGCGTAAAGGCGATAAAGTTAAGGTAATGAGCACAGGGCAAAGCTATAATGCCGACCGTTTGGGTATCTTTACGCCAAAACGTGTTGATCGCGATATGCTGAATTGCGGTGAAGTTGGCTGGTTGGTTTGTGCGATAAAAGACATTCTTGGCGCTCCTGTCGGCGATACCTTAACGTTGGCACGGAACCCAGCAGAGAAATCATTACCGGGCTTCAAAAAGGTAAAACCTCAGGTTTACGCGGGCTTGTTCCCGATAAGCTCGGATGACTATGAGTCTTTTCGTGATGCGTTAGGTAAGCTGAGCCTTAACGATGCCTCTTTATTCTATGAACCAGAAAGCTCCACTGCATTGGGTTTTGGTTTCCGTTGTGGCTTTCTTGGTTTGCT
This sequence comes from Pseudomonadota bacterium, assembly GCA_041179305.1. Classification (GTDB taxonomy): domain Bacteria; phylum Pseudomonadota; class Gammaproteobacteria; order Enterobacterales; family Enterobacteriaceae; genus Yersinia. The sequence goes on from JBEGTQ010000057.1 coordinate 15,521, forward strand.
GCACATGGAGATCATTCAGGAACGTCTGGAACGTGAATACGATCTGGAGTTGATAACCACCGCCCCGACAGTTGTGTATGAAGTGATTACCAGCAGTAAGGAAATAGTTTATGTTGACAGCCCATCCAAACTACCGGCACTGAACAATATTGAAGAGCTGCGTGAGCCGATTGCTGAATGTCATATGCTGTTGCCGCAGGAATACTTGGGTAACGTCATTACCTTGTGTATTGAAAAACGTGGGATGCAGACCAATATGGTCTATCACGGTAAGCAAGTGGCGCTGACGTATGAAATTCCGATGGCTGAAGTGGTGCTTGATTTCTTCGATCGCCTGAAATCAACATCCCGTGGTTATGCGTCGTTGGATTACAATTTTAAACGTTTCCAGGCGTCTGACATGGTGCGTGTTGATGTGCTTATCAATAACGAACGGGTAGATGCTTTGGCGCTGATTACTCACCGTGACAACGCGCAGTATCGTGGCCGTGATCTGGTTGAGAAAATGAAAGAGCTGATCCCGCGTCAGCAATTCGATATCGCGATTCAGGCTGCCATTGGTAACCACATCATTGCTCGTTCAACTGTAAAACAGTTACGTAAAAACGTACTGGCAAAGTGTTATGGCGGTGATGTTAGCCGTAAGAAGAAACTTTTGCAGAAACAGAAAGACGGTAAGAAACGTATGAAGCAGGTGGGTAACGTTGAATTACCACAAGAGGCTTTCCTGGCGATTCTGCATGTTGGAAAAGACAACAAATAAGGAGTTTTCATGGCTAACACGTTTGCCTTGATTTTGGCGTTAGCGACGCTGATGACAGGGATTATCTGGTGTTTTGAGCGCTTTAAATGGGGACCGGCTCGTCAGGCAAAAATAGCGGCTATTCATGCGCAAGCTGCCGAAAATAAAGCCGATACTGGCAGTGTTGTCGATAATAAAACAGTAGCGCAGGCTGCAAAACAACCGGGTTGGATAGAGACATGTGCTTCAATCTTCCCGGTGTTAGCCTTGGTATTTATCGTGCGTTCGTTTATTTACGAACCGTTTCAGATCCCTTCGGGTTCGATGATGCCTACCCTGCTGATTGGTGATTTCATTCTGGTTGAGAAGTTTGCTTACGGTATTAAAGATCCTATTACGCAGACGACATTGATTCCAACTGGTCATCCGAAACGCGGTGATATTGCTGTTTTCAAATATCCATTGGATCCGCGTTTGGACTATATCAAACGTGTGGTTGGCTTGCCAGGCGATAGAGTGAGTTATAATCCAATCAGCAAAGAGGTTACTGTTCAGCCGTCGTGCAATACCGGTACTTCTTGTGACAGCGCGCTGGCGATTACATACAGCACGTCTGAACCAAGTGATTTTGTGCAGACATTCCGTTATAGCGGCAATGATGAGGTTTCTGCGGCCGGGTTCTTCCCGGTCCCGACAAACCAGGCGGTACCGGATGGTGGTGTTCGCCTGCGCGAGCGTGCTGAGAATCTTGGGCCGATTGCGCATCATATTTTGACAGCTCTTGGTCGTCAGGATCCGGTTGGTTCTTATTATCAGCAACCTAATCAGCCGTTAGGGGTTTGGGTTGTACCGGAAGGCCATTACTTTATGATGGGCGATAATCGGGATAATAGTGCAGATAGCCGTTTCTGGGGTTTTGTGCCAGAGCGTAATCTGGTTGGTAAGGCGACGGCTATTTGGATGAGTTTTGAAAAGCAAGAAGGTGAATGGCCAACGGGAGTGCGTTTAAGTCGTATTGGTGGTGTTCATTAATACAAGCTATACCCGGCGGAAGGCAGATGCATACTCAAGTACGCAGGGTATTAAAACGCAGCATTATATTTCCACTCGTTGTAGAATAACTTTCTGAGCGATAAAAGTTGGCTCCCTGAAAGGGGCCACTGCAAACGGAACAGTTTTGTCTTGGTGTTTTGTGGTAAGACCTGTTCCGTATGCTGTAGTTTTTGACGCATTCTTGAACTATTGGTAACTCATGAACCCCATCGAAATAAAAAGGCTACAGCGGAAGCTGGGTTACACTTTCCAACAGCAGAAACTCTTAGAGCAAGCATTGACTCATCGTAGCGCCGCTGGCAAACACAATGAGCGTTTCGAGTTTCTGGGTGACTCTATATTAAGTTTTGTTATCGCCAATGAGCTGTATCACCGCTTCCCTCATGTTGATGAGGGCGATATGAGCCGGATGAGGGCAACATTGGTCAGAGGTAATACGCTTGCTGAGATGGCTCGAGAGTTTGACCTTGGTGAATGTTTACGCCTTGGGCCGGGTGAATTGAAGAGTGGTGGTTTCCGCCGTGAATCAATTTTGGCGGATACCGTTGAAGCCTTAATTGGCGGTGTATTCCTCGATAGCGATATTCATACGATTGAACGGCTGATTCTCGACTGGTATCGCAGTCGCCTGGATGATATCAGCCCGGGTGATAAGCAGAAAGACCCAAAAACGCGCTTACAAGAATACTTGCAGGGCCGTCATCTGCCATTACCCTCTTATCTGGTTGTGCAGGTTCGCGGTGAAGCACATGACCAGGAATTTACTATTAACTGCCTGGTGAGTGGTTTGAAGGAATCGGTAACAGGTACCGGTTCCAGTCGCCGTAAAGCTGAGCAGGCAGCAGCGGAACAAGCGCTGAAACAGTTGGAGCTTGAATGAGTCAAGTAGAAAAAACGCATTGTGGCTTTATTGCAATTGTAGGTCGCCCTAATGTAGGTAAATCTACCTTGCTAAATGAGTTGCTGGGGCAAAAAATCTCCATCACCTCGCGTAAACCGCAAACCACACGTCACCGTATTATGGGGATCCATACTGAAGGACTATATCAGGCTATTTATG
>JBEGTQ010000058.1:0-4926 GCA_041179305.1 Pseudomonadota bacterium
GCGAGTCAGGTCTACAGCCGATGAGTGTGATGACCAGCCGTTCGTCGTCATATTCGGCAGGTGCAGAGCTGCTACGTGAAGCGCAGACGAATTACCCGCAGATCGACAGTATTTTTTGTACTAATGATGATCTGGCAATTGGTGCGGTATTTGAATGCCAGCGTCAGGGGCTGTCTATCCCTCACAATATGGCGATTGCGGGTTTCCACGGCCACGATATTGGCCAGTCGATGGTGCCGAAACTGGCCAGCGTGTTGACACCCCGTGAACGAATGGGGCAAATCGGCGCCGAGCGCTTATTAGCCCGGCTGCGCGGAGAGTTGGTGGCGCCCAAAATAATTGACGTCGGGTTTACCATTCTCCCCGGAGACAGCATTTAAATCATCACTGCCTGGGTCATCATTGCTACGCTATGACCATTGCAAACAACAGGCAGCCGATCAATCCGCAGACGGAAATAATGGTTTCCAGCACTGACCATGACTTAAAGGTTTCTACAATGGTCAGGTTGAAATATTCCTTGAACAGCCAGAAGCCAGGGTCGTTGACGTGAGAAAAGATCACGCTACCGGAACCGACTGCGATCACCATTAGCTCAGGGCTGGCACCGGTGGTAGCAATTAACGGTGCCACGATGCCGCCAGCCGTGATTGCGGCAACAGTGGCTGAACCTAGCGCAATACGCAATACTGCAGCGATTGACCATGCCATCAAAATCGGTGATAAGCCGCTGCTGTTCATTATGCTGGCAATATAGTGATCAACACCGCTATCGACTAACACCTGCTTTAACGCTCCGCCACCGCCGATAATCAACAACATCATCGCAATGATTTTGATGGAATCGCTCACCGTTTCCATCACCGATTCCATTGAACGGCCACGGTTTAAGCCAAAGGTGAAAATTGCGATCAACACAGCAATCAACGTGGCAATGACCGGATCACCAAAGAATTCTGCATAAGCAAGGATGGGGTGGCCCTTCGGTAAAATCATTTCTGCCACGGCTCGTAATGCCATCAAGATCACTGGAACCAGTGCGGTAAAGACACTGACACCAAAGTTTGGCATCTCTTCATCGGTAAAGATTTTCGGGTTATACAGTCCTTCCGGTACCGGTTTATCAATACCTTTTAGAAAATGGGCAAACACCGGGCCGGCTAAAATAACGGTCGGAATGGCTAACAAAGTGCCATACAGCAGGGTTTTGCCCATATCGGCATGGAAAATGGTGGCGATAGCGGTCGGGCCGGGGTGAGGTGGCAGGAAGCCATGAGTTACAGACAGTGCGGCCGCCATCGGTACACCTACATACAGCAGCGGAATACGCGCTGATGCGGCGATACTAAATACCAGCGGCAGCAACAACACAAAACCAACTTCATAAAACAGTGCAAAACCGACAGTAAAACCGGTTAGCACCACCGCCCATTGAATGTGTTTTTTACCAAATTTGTCAATCAAAGTGGTGGCGATGCGTTGAGCGCCGCCACAATCAGCCAATAATTTCCCAAGCATGGCACCAAAGCCCATGATCAGCGCCAGACTACCCAGGGTGCCGCCGACACCGGCTTTGATTGAAGCGACGACCTTATCGACCGGCATCCCTTGCATGATGCCTACCGCCAGCGCAACCAGTATCAGGGAGATAAATCCGTTGAGTTTGAAACGGATCATCAGCAAAAGCAGCATGGCAACGCCAACCGCAACAATGACTAATGGCATAGTATTTCTCCAATAACGTTAGGTATTTCGTTTTTGTTATGGTTTGCGGTCAGCTTCTTTTTATCGTCAGTAGGGTAGGAAGGTGGCCTTTGTGATAACAATCACATCTTCATTTGTTACCGGTAACATGATACCGGTAACATGATAAAATACGGAGCGGTAGAACCGGTAAAATTCCCATTCTGAGATAGAGATCAAAATCATGGCGGGACGTAGCATTATCGTGATGGGTGTATCAGGCAGTGGTAAAACCACGGTAGGGGAAGCTGTGGCGCGCCAGATTCACGCCAAATTTATTGATGGTGACGACCTGCACCCTCGAGCCAATATTCAAAAAATGGGCGGTGGATATCCGCTTAATGATCAAGATCGTATACCGTGGTTAGAGCGCCTGAGCGATGCGGCCTACAGCCTGAATCATAAAAACGAAACCGGTATTATTGTCTGTTCGGCACTGAAACGTTGCTATCGTGACCGTTTGCGGCAAGGTAATGAGGGAATGGTATTTTTATATCTGAAAGGCAGTTTTCACGTCATCAAGGAACGGCTAAAAGCGCGGTCAGGCCATTTTATGCCAACCGACTTGCTGAACAGCCAGTTTGAAGCACTGGAAGAGCCAGGCACGGAAGAGCCTGATGTCATTTGTGTCGATATTGATGCCGATATTGATGACGTGGTGCAGCGCTGTGTGTTGGCACTGAAAACCGCCATTAAATCTCTTGCGTAAAACCAATGAGACTTGATACCAAAGAGGACACACGCCCCTCTTTGGTTGTACAACCGAGCCTAATCCTATTTGGTTAAGTATGCCTGCACGCCATCCAAAAACATCTGCGTCGATAACATCACCAGAATTAGGCCCATCAACCGTTCCAGCGCACTGACACCTTTACTGCCGAGCAGACGCAAGAACAGACTTGACATCAATAAAATGGCGGCGGACAAACCCCAGGCAATCAATAATGCCAGTACCAGATGGCTGAGTTGATTAGGGTACTGATGAGACAACAGCATCAGGGTTGCCAGAATTGACGGGCCAGCCATCAATGGGATCGCCAACGGGACTAAAAATGGCTCTTCCCCTGCGGATAACCCGGTCACGCTGCTTTCAGGCGAAGGGAAAATCATCTTGATGGCAATTAAAAACAGGATGATACCGCCTGATATCGACACAGTTTCTGTGCGCAGATTGAGGAAAGCCAAAATTTTCTCGCCAGTGAACAGGAAAACCAGCATCAATACCAATGCGATTAACAATTCGCGAATCAATACGACTCGCCGCCGTTTAGGTTCTAAATGTTTGAGTACCGACATAAAAATCGGCAAATTCCCCAATGGATCCATAATTAAAAACAGCAGTACAGTTGCTGCAATCATCTCTGTCATTATAACCTCTAAACGAGTAGCGTTTCTGGCCAGGCAAAGCCACATATTTAGGCAGGTTGCTTTGAATTATTCTGGTATTGAATAATTTCACTTGCCACTTTGTCCATATTTTGTAAGGTGGTATCAGGTCTATCGTCGTCAGTCTGCGATACCCTTATAGCGCACAGTTATACAAGACAGCTATCCATTAATCGGTGTCACCTTCCAAGGCAGGACAGTAAACATGAAAAACGTTGGTTTTACCGGCTGGCGCGGTATGGTCGGCTCAGTACTCATGCAACGCATGGTTGAAGAGTGCGATTTTGACCATATCCGCCCGGTCTTTTTCTCTACCTCTCAACAGGGTCAGGCTGCGCCGATATTCGCCGGTCAGGCCAGTCAGCAAGACACGCTGCAAGATGCTTATGATATTGATGCGCTGAGTGCATTGGACATCATCATCACCTGCCAAGGGGGAGATTATACCAACGAAATTTATCCAAAGCTGCGAGAAATCGGCTGGCAAGGTTATTGGATCGACGCAGCATCTTCTCTGCGTATGCAAGATGACGCAATTATTATTCTGGATCCGGTTAACCAGAGCCTCATTCAGCAGGGTCTGGATAATGGTATCAAGACCTTTGCCGGTGGTAACTGCACCGTTAGCCTGATGCTGATGTCACTGGGGGGTTTGTTTGCGAATGATTTGGTTGAATGGGCATCGGTTGCCACTTATCAGGCCGCATCCGGTGGTGGTGCACGCCATATGCGTGAATTGCTGACTCAAATGGGCATGTTACATGCTGATGTGGCAAAAGAGTTGCAAGACCCCGCTTCGGCCATTTTGGATATTGAGCGTAAAGTGACAGCAGCAACCCGCAGTGGCAAGTTACCGACCGATAATTTTGGCGTGCCGCTGGCGGGCAGTCTGATCCCTTGGATCGACAAGCAATTAGATAATGGCCAGACCCGCGAAGAATGGAAAGGTCAGGCTGAAACCAATAAGATTCTCAATACCAGCAGAGTGATCCCAGTTGATGGTCTGTGTGTGCGCATTGGCGCGCTGCGTTGCCACAGCCAGGCCTTTACGCTGAAACTGAAAAAAGACGTTTCATTGCCAGAAGTTGAGCAAATTTTGGCAACGCACAACGACTGGGTTCGCGTTATCCCGAATGACCGTGAGCTGAGCATGCGTGAACTGACCCCTGCTGCGGTAACAGGCACCCTAAATACGCCGGTTGGTCGCCTGCGTAAACTGAATATGGGGCCGAAATATCTCTCCGCTTTTACTGTCGGTGACCAGCTATTATGGGGCGCGGCAGAACCACTGCGCCGTATGCTGCGCATCTTGCTGTAACGGGTTATTCAGCAATAATAACGATGACGCCTTGATCTGTTATGGTCAGGGCTTTTTTTGTTGCCTATAAGCTGACAACAGCTCAGGTAACCTGCGAAAGGTCTTAGTTCGGCGCTGAAAGTCATGGCAGCCAATACGTTTGAGACAGTACCCCCATGCATGCCAAAGCCAGCCTTATTGCTTTTTGTTGGCCATAAATAACCCACACATTCTGTTGTAGCACAGAAAGAACCGGTTCCAACTGCCCTATGCCAATATTGGTAAACATCAGCTGAGTTACCTGTTTTCCGTAAGAAAAAATTTCATTAACAGTAAAGCAATTTTTTGACACCTATTGACTATGCTTATCATTTGGGTGGGAAAAATTTGCTGACAGCGCTTTATTGTCAGAAAAAGTACACCAAAGCATTCAACGCCAAATGGATTGGATGATGAAAAAGTCGGTTCTGGTGTAGCCCGTTAGAATTTGGCTAAAATCA
>JBEGTQ010000059.1:0-13576 GCA_041179305.1 Pseudomonadota bacterium
GCTTTAACGGCCATTTCTCTGGCGTAAGGCGCATTAGGCAAGATAGCCACCGAAATTGGCAGTGGCATTTGTAATATTTTGTTTTCGTTTTGTGGCCGATAACCAAAATCATCAATAACGATAGAGAGTTTCCCCGCTTGGGCAGTGCTGGCGAGAAGCAGGGTACTTAATAGGATTAATCGGCGTGGATTGAAATAATGCAATACGGTTTCCCTAACGTTGTTCGCTATCGTCCTAACCAGGTTTGTGGGTTAACAGCTTGGCCTTGACGGCGGATTTCAAAATAGAGTGATGGCTCGCCCTGGCCGCCACTGGTACCCACCAATGCGACAGGTTGACCTGCTTTAACTTGCGTACCAACATTGACCAGTGCGCTCTGGTTATAGCCATACAAACTCATATCCCCTTTGCCGTGTTCGATAACGACCACCAGGCCATAGCCTTGTAGCCAGTCAGCCAGCAACACGCGTCCATCAGCAATCGCTTTCACTTCGCTGCCTTCCGGCGCAGAGATAACCATGCCTTTCCAGCGTAATTCACCTTGCAAAGCTTCACCAAAGCGATGGGTCACGTTACCACGAACCGGCCAGACAGCCTGCCCACCAGGGCGACCCAAACCGCCGGTGCGCGCCATCAATGAGCGCTCACTTTCGCTTGGTGTATAACGGGTGCCCGTTTTCCTGGCTTGCTGTTGTTTGGTTTTCACATGTTCACGCACACGCGCCGCCTCTTTAGCTTCCCGTTCGGCGCGGGCTTTCGCTTCTCGTTCTGCTTTGGCAATTTGATCGCGCAAACGGGCTTCGTTCAATTTTAACTCTGCCAGACCCTGCTGATCTTTTTGCAACGAGGCTTCCAGCGATGTCAGGGTTTTTTTGCGTGCGCTGCGCGCTTGTTCCAACTTTTGCTGCTGGTTTTTTTGCTCATCTAACAGCGTTTTTTGCTGATTCTGTTTTTGCTCTAACGTTTTCTTCTCGGCGGACAGTTTGAGACGGGTCTGCTTCAACGCCTCAATGGATTTCTGTCGAGCTTCATTGAGATAACTGAAATATGCCAGAATGCGTTCACTGCGCTGGCTTTCTTGACCATTTAAAAGAAGCGGTAAACCGCTGTGCTGGCCTTGTTTGAAGGCTGCATCAAGTTGTTTGGATAAAATATCTTTCTGTTCAGATTGCTGTTTTTGTAGTTTTTCAATCAAAGTGGTGAGGCCGGAGACATCTTTACCCAGTTCAGTCAACGTTATTTGGGTTTCACGCAGACTGCGACTGGCCTGAGCGATAGTATTTTCACGCTGTTTCAGTTGTTCGAGTAACGCACTGCGTTGCTGTTTTTGCTGCTGAACACTTTTTTCTTTCTCGGCAATATCCTGCTGAATAGTTTTCAGTTGATTTTTGTTGTCTGCGGATTTTGCCGTCGCTGTGACGTCTGCTGCCATGCTGGATAATGGCAACAACAATATGCCAGCGCAAAAAATGCTGGTGTAAAGTGCTGACCACGGGCGACGCACCAACTGACCTGATAACCGAGAAAATGCAGCTTCGCTGCCGATGATGGCATCGCCCGTAATCATTAATTTTTTAAATGATTCTTTTTTGCACATAACTGGAGATTATTCCACGACGAACAGCCACTTGCCAGTCATCTCTTGCGAGATGTCTATTTCCATCAGTGACCGCATGGTTGGCGCGCTATCGGAAAATTTGCCGCCTTCAACTGCCGTCACTGCTGCAACCACTTGTTTAATGTAATTATCCCGTATTTTATGGCATTATTTTGCTGTTCTTCGTGGTGAATGTAGCTATAAAAAACAGTCAGAACCGGTGTTTTTTTAATGCTCGACATTGCATAACCTTCTTATCAAGATCTATGTTGCATGGTAGTAATATACGACAACACGGGTTAAAAACAGCTCAAAGGTATCAACGTTGACACCGAGCTTTGCAAACTTATCATCATTTAGACGACAAAATTTTTCGAAACAGCTCGCAGTTTCTGCAGTCGCGCTTGCTAATTGGCTGTATTTGCCGCAACGCGCAGGTATACTCTGTGGCCTTGAATATTATCCCCTAACTAACGGGAGTTTTTACCCCCATGTTGCAAGAAATTATGCAATTCATTAGCCAGCATCCTATTTTGAGTTTGGCTTGGGTGGCGTTGTTTGTCGCCGTAATTTTCACTATATTCAGAAATTCGCTCTCTAAAGTTAAAGAGATTACTCGTGGTGAAGCAACGCGCCTGATCAATAAGGAAGATGCGGTTGTGGTTGATATCCGCACGCGTGATGATTATCGCAAAGGCCATATTGCCAATTCAATTAACCTGCTGCCGAGTGACATTAAAACCAGCAATCTGGGCGGGTTGGAAAAGCACAAAGCACAGCCTATTATTGTTGTTTGTGCGATGGGGGCAACCTCCCGGGTGTCAGCCGACTTGCTGAATAAAGCCGGTTTTGAGCGCGTTTTCACCTTGAAAGAGGGTATCTCTGGCTGGAGTGGCGAGAATCTGCCATTGGCGCGCGACAAGTAATAACTCTATATTGTTTTATCAAAAAATTATAACGTTAACTGAGGTCTAATCATGGCGAAGATTGAAATTTATACTAAGGCAACCTGTCCGTTCTGTCATCGTGCCAAAGCACTGCTGAACGCCAAAGGTGCTGCTTTTCAGGAAATTGCAATTGATAATGTTCCGGCCAAACGTGAAGAAATGATTACGCGCAGCGGGCGGACAACTGTACCGCAGATATTTATTGATGGGCAGCGCATTGGCGGCTGTGATGATTTACATACCCTGGATGCGCTTGGTGGATTAGATTCACTACTTTAACTCGTCAGTGGGTCACATTGAGTCAATGGAAAGAACCCACAGCGGCAGTGACATTTTAATTAACAACGTCTAACTAAAGGTATTTATACACATGTCAGAACAAAACAACACAGAAATGGCTTTCCAGATCCAGCGTATCTATACCAAGGATATCTCCTTCGAAGCACCAAATGCTCCGCAGGTTTTCCAGCAGGATTGGCAGCCAGAAGTTAAACTTGATCTTGATACTGCTTCCAGTCAATTGACTGATGATGTGTATGAAGTGGTACTGCGTGTCACTGTAACAGCCCTTTTGGGCGAAGAAACTGCATTCCTGTGCGAAGTTCAGCAAGGTGGCATCTTCTCCATCGCAGGCATCGATGGTACCCAACTGGCGCATTGCTTGGGTGCATATTGCCCAAATATTCTGTTCCCATATGCGCGTGAGTGCATCACTGGCCTGGTTTCTCGCGGTACGTTCCCACAACTGAATCTGGCACCGGTAAACTTTGATGCTCTGTTCATGAACTATCTGCAACAGCAGGCTGAAGGCGAAGGTGCTGAACAACGTCAGGATGCCTGATGAACACCACATCTGCTTCAATGACTGTAATTGGTGCCGGATCTTACGGCACCGCCTTGGCTATTACGCTAGCGCGTAACGGCCATAAAGTCGTGTTATGGGGTCATGATCCTAAGCATATCCGGGTTCTACAACACGATCGTTGCAATAATAAAGCTTTCCTATCCGATGTTCCTTTCCCTGATACCCTACGACTGGAAACTGATCTGGCGCCCGCACTGGCTGCCAGCCGTGATGTGCTGGTGGTAGTGCCCAGCCATGTCTTCGGAGTAGTTCTGAACCAGTTAAAACCATATTTACGCAAAGATGCGCGTATCGTCTGGGCCACCAAAGGACTTGAGGCAGAAACAGGCCGTTTGCTTGCGGATGTGGCGCGTGAAGTGCTTGGTGAAACCATCCCGCTGGCGGTTATTTCAGGCCCGACCTTTGCCAAAGAGTTAGCTGCCGGTTTGCCCACGGCTATCGCTCTGGCATCCACTGATGCGCAGTTCAGCGAAGAGCTGCAACAACTATTGCATTGTGGCAAAAGTTTTCGGGTTTATCGCAATCCTGATTTTATTGGTGTGCAGCTCGGTGGTGCGGTTAAAAATGTGATTGCTATTGGTGCCGGGATGTCAGATGGCATCGGCTTTGGTGCAAATGCCCGTACTGCATTGATAACCCGTGGATTGGCTGAAATGACCCGTTTAGGTTCTGCTCTGGGCGCTGATCCCTCCACTTTTATGGGCATGGCCGGATTAGGTGATTTGGTGCTAACCTGCACAGATAACCAATCCCGTAATCGCCGATTCGGCATCATGCTGGGGCAGGGAGTGGCGGTACAGGAAGCGCAGGACAACATTGGTCAAGTGGTTGAAGGTTACCGCAATACTAAGGAAGTTCTGGCATTGGCACAGCGTCATGGTGTCGAAATGCCTATAACTGAACAGATTTATCAGGTGCTGTATTGTCACAAGAATGCCCGTGAAGCAGCTCTGACCTTGTTAGGTCGGACCAAAAAAGATGAAAAAAGCGGTATCTGATAGGTTAAGTGGGTTGGAGGAATAAGATAATAATTACATTGGCATTGCAGTTAACACTGCTGTGGCGTCAGAGTGAAAGGGTATAGCCACTTTGATCGTTCCCCGAAGTGGCTTGTTTATGGGCTGGAGTATGTCATGTCGTCAGAAGAGTTAGAGCTGGTCTGGAATAGTATTAAATCAGAAGCAAAAGCACTGGCTGAGTGTGAGCCCATGCTGGCTAGCTTTTTCCACGCAACACTACTGAGGCATGAGAATTTAGGCAGTGCGTTGAGCTATATTTTGGCGAATAAACTGGCTAATAGCATCATGCCAGCTATTACCATCCGCCAGGTGGTAGAAGATACCTATCGCGCAGATGGTCAGATGATTGTTTCCGCAGCCCGCGATATTCTGGCTGTGCGCTTGCGTGACCCCGCCGTCAATAAATATTCCACGCCGTTGTTGTATCTCAAAGGTTTCCACGCCTTACAGGCTTACCGTATCGGCCATTGGTTATGGGCGCAGGATCGAAAGGCACTAGCAATTTACCTTCAAAATCAAGTTTCTGTCGCTTTTGGTGTGGATATCCACCCTGCGGCGACTATTGGTTGCGGTATCATGCTGGATCACGCCACCGGTATTGTGATTGGCGAGACTGCAATCGTTGAGAATGATGTGTCCATTCTGCAATCCGTCACCCTCGGTGGTACCGGTAAAACCAGCGGTGACCGTCATCCGAAGATCCGAGAAGGAGTCATGATTGGCGCTGGTGCAAAAATTCTGGGTAATATCGAAATAGGTCGCGGTGCAAAAATTGGAGCAGGATCGGTGGTATTACAGGCGATTCCCCCTCATACCACCGCTGCTGGCGTGCCTGCCCGTATTGTTGGTAAACCCGAAAGTGATAAACCATCATTGGATATGGATCAGCATTTCAATGAAAGCACCCACGGGTTTGAGTACGGCGGCGGCATTTAGTTATTAACCGAGGCTTATGTAGAGCAGCTAATCAGTTGCCCCTCCCTCTGTTGGTTGCTCTTTCAGTGACACACCCGGGTAACCCAACTGACGCCAGGCTTCGTACACCACCACCGACACGGCATTTGACAGATTGATGCTGCGGCTGTTGGCTTGCATAGGAATTCTGATTTTCTGGCTGGCGGGTAATGCATCCAAAATATTAGGCGGCAAGCCACGGGTTTCTGGGCCAAATAGCAGGTAATCATTTACCTGATAACTCACAGCACTATGGGCTGGCGTTCCTTTGGTCGTGAGCGCAAATAAACGGGCAGGTTGTGCTGCATTGAGCTTTTCACTGTAGAGGAAAGCTTGGTAATTATGATGATGCTTGATGTTGGCAAACTCATGATAATCAAGACCCGCACGGCGTAAGCGTTTGTCATCCCAAGTGAAACCCAAAGGTTTAATCAGATGGAGCTGGCAGCCGGTGTTAGCGCATAACCGGATAATATTACCGGTATTGGGCGGGATTTCGGGTTCAAATAAAACAACATTAAGCATAATGTCCCCCAATAATGAGCGACGCAGGATATCAGAAACCCTGCCTCAGTGCAGCGGTTACCAACGCTATCGTAGTAAAACAAAATTTTAAAAGAAAGAAGCGGGTAGCTTGGTTACTTATGCTGCTTTTGATGCTGGATATCACTCTATACCCGTCGCTCATTCATCAGGTGACCTTGCGGTATAGAGCGTAAGAAAAGGCTATGGGAAAAAGGCTAAAAAGTTTGAACGCCAGCGAGTTGCCTGATCGCACAGCACGTAGGTCATTAAGTTTTAAGCGGATGCAGCGGTAACCAAATGATAAGACGCAAACCACCTAGTGGGCTATCTTCGGCTCGTACCCACCCTCGATGCTGGTTAACAGCAGTTTCGACAATCGCCAACCCCAAACCCGTACCACCTGATTGCCGATCACGTGCTTCATCAGTGCGGTAGAACGGGCGGAATATCTGTTCACGGTCTTCCCATCTGACTCCAGGGCCATCATCGTCAACAATAATTGTGATGCCCTGATTATCCGAGCTAAATGCCACTGCTATGTGATGATTGGAGTAACGCAGTGCGTTACGCACGATGTTCTCCAGTGCGCTATCCAAGGCTGTAGGATTGCCAAATAAGGTCCAATGCCCCGGAGGGGCTGTTATTTCCAGTGTTTTACCCATCTGATCCGCTTCGAACTGAGCATTTTCCAGAACATCTGACCACAGTTCGTCGGCGTTGATGGGCTCACGATGCAACTCATTTTTATGCTGGCTGCGAGATAACACCAGCAAGTCATTGATCATACTGTCTAACCGCTGTGCTTCCATTTCAATACGCTCCAGCTCTTTCCCTTCACCATGACGACGGCGCATCAGCGCAGTAGCCAGTTGCAAGCGGGTCAACGGGGTACGCAGCTCATGGGAAATATCAGAAATCAGCCGTTGCTGGGCAACAACCATTCTATCTAATGCACTGATCATCTGATTAAAACTGGCACCGGTAGCTAAAAATTCTTGTGGCCCTGATTCCAGCTCAGGGTGTTGTTTCAGGTTCCCCCGCGCGACATCATCCGCCGCATTTTTCAGCTTACGGGCTGGTTTCGCCAGACTCCATGCCAACCACAGTAAGAGCGGCGCACTGATCAGCATGGTGGCAATCAGCAGCAGCAATGGGCGGTCAAACATCAGATTAATAAAATCAGACTGTGGGCTGCTGGCCGGGCGAATCAGATAGAGCTGATAGTTATCTTCTCCGTCACGAACAGAGAAAGGGCCGACTATCTCTACACGGTCATATTTTTTCTTTTTCGGCTGATCCGAATTATCCGATTGACCGATAAAATTACGTACAATCTGCATCTCGTGACGCTGGGCACCAATAACACGGCCCTCGGTAGTCACTAATATTAAATGCTGACCCGGGGGTGCCCATTTCTCAATGGCGCGGTAAAGGCGGCGCCACCACATGAGATCATTGGCAGGATCGCTGTCCAATTCAGCTTTTATATGTTGCTCCAGCATCGTCCCCTGACGCTTTTCACTGTCGAGCAAGGTAGTCATTTGACGTGAATCAAGCTTGGGCACCATCAGCACCAGCATCAGTACAAGTGCTAAGGTGAACCAGAAAATTGCAAAAATTCGCGTCGTTAAACTATTAATCATGTTTCGGATACCATCAAGTATCCACGGCCACGCAGTGTCTTAAACCACGGCAGCCTGTCTTTGCGGCTAGGTAATTTGCGGCGTAAGTTTGAAATGTGCATATCAATGGCGCGGTCAAAGGGTGTCAGCCGTTTCCCCAGCACTTCCTGACTGAGGTGCTCGCGCGATACCACCTGACCAAGATGCTGGGCCAATAGATAGAGTAGGGTAAATTCAGTTCCTGTCAGTTCCAAAGATTGCCCTTCGAAACTGGCTTCCTGACGGCCCGGATTCAATTGCAGGCAATCAACTTCCAGTGTCGGCGCACCCTGCTCGACATTTTGCTGTTGTTCACTCCAGTTAGAACGGCGCAAGATGGCTCGGATACGGGCGACCAGTTCGCGGTCATTAAAGGGTTTTGCCAGGTAATCATCAGCGCCCAACTCCAAACCCAGCACTCGATCCAGCTCACTGCCGCGGGCAGTTAGCATAATCACCGGTGTCTGATGATGTTGACGTAACTCTTTCAGAGTTTCGATCCCGTTTTTACGCGGCATCATAATATCAAGTAATAACAGATCGATAGAAGTATCCAGCAAGTTTAATGCCTGCTCACCATCGTGGGCAACAACAACATTAAAACCTTCCATTTCCAGCAATTCTTTCAACAACGACGTTAGTTCACGGTCATCATCAACTAATAGGATCTTATGCATAATTATTTCTCCTCTTAACGCAAAATACGTTATCAGTTGCCGATATTCCATGACTTTACTTAGCTTTACATGCCATGACCCCAGTTTTACATCCGCTGACGCTTGTTTGCAGCCGGGCAGATAAACTGCTTCTCATTGAATCGCATTGCAGCGAATCGAACAGTACTCGGGAGTTATAATGATGCGCAAAGCAACCAAAGTATCAACGTTAATCATGACGTCAATGTTAGTTTTCGGTTCTCATGCCGCTTTCGCCATTGATAAGGGCGAGGATACTGACGGTTGGTGTAACGATGCGATGATGAATAAGAAAGATGGTCACCATAACATGTTTTACGGCGTAAATTTGACCGAACAACAGCGTCAGCAGATGCGTGATTTGATGCGCCAATCTCGCCAAAGCCTGCCTCGTCTTGATATGGCAAATTGTGACTTGATGCACAAACTGGTTACCGCCGATAAATTCGACGAAGCCGCTGTGAGAGCGCAAGCCGACAAAATATCTAAGCAGCAGATTGATCGTCAGGTCAAAATGGCCAAAGTTCGTAACCAAATGTTTAACTTGCTCACTCCTGAACAAAAAACTGTCTTGAACCAAAAGCACCGGCAACGCATTGAGAAAATGCAGCAGATGCCAGCAGCACACCCCTCTTCTGCCCAGAAGTAAGTAGTAGTACACAGTAATACTCTGTTTTTCTTGCCACAGACACCCTCCCTGTCTTTCGCCCTCCATGATGGAGGGCTTTTTTTGTCGCTTAAAAAATTATCCATTAAAAACAGCTTGTTGTAAAACTTACAACGTTCAGTAACGCTTTCAAACTTTGCCCAGTGTGGACAGTTTGTGGACGCTCCTAAGCTGCTAATCCGCCCTTTAATGGATTGAGTATAACGGCGTTTTGCAGATAATCTGGTGACAGGTGTGCATAAGCCATTGTTTGCTGGATGTTAGCGTGTCCAAGTATCTGTTGTAGGGCGATAATATTCCCGCCGTTCATCATAAAATGGCTGGCAAAAGTGTGCCGTAATACATGGGTCGCCTGACCGCGCGGTAGGTCTGATTTTACCATTCGTAGCGTTTCACAGAATTTCCCGTAATCCACTTTGAAAAGCTTCCCACTGGCATTTGTCTTCACTTCTTCCTGCAACTCTGCGGATATGGGGATGGTGCGTTTTTTGCCATTCTTGGTTTCTAAAAAGGTGACGCGGTTATTCACCACTTGAGCGGCGGTCAGCGTGCTGACTTCTCCCCATCTTCCGCCGGTGCTTAAACACAGTAAGGCGATAAGCCGTTCGTCGCCAGATAACACCGCTAGCAACCGATTAATTTCTTCTGCATCTAAAAACGTCATGCCCGGATTTTTTTCAGCTAATGGCGGTAAACCATGTAACGGATTCTGCCCTGCAAACTCCTCAATCTTTATCAGCGCAGAAAACATTCCTGAGAGCCGATAGAGATCGCGATTTATCGTGGCGGCACTAATTCCGTCAGCCAGACGCTGGCTGCGGTGTTCCATCAATTCCCGTTTAGTCAGTTGACTCACCGCTTTGTCCCCTAATGCCGTTAGGGTTTTCATCAGGTGACGCTTTTCAATCGTGCCGTTCTTGAGATTCTGGCCGTGATACAACCACCATGTTTCAACCAAATCACTTAACAGGCGGCGGTCTAACCGTTTGTCCGACCACTCTTTTTTATTGGCGTTAACCATGACATATCGCTCAAAAGCGATGGCCTCGGTCTTTCTGTCAAATCTCCTACGAATGCGACGTCCTTCGCGTCCGCGAGGTCTAATGTCCACTTCAAAACGACCATCATCGAGCTTCTTAATCGCCATAGCGAAGCCCTCCGATGTAGCAGCCTGCGTTAAACCACAACCAGTCTGCATATTGATAACAAATATCTAACCAATTCTCTTTTCTTAGCGGTCTGAGGTGGTTTTCTCTGGCCCACTGTGCGCGATGGCTGGTGCTATTTGTCCCGCTTCTGGAACGGTCTTATTAGTCATCAGCCATAGGGTATATTTTTCGAATAAGGGGTTCGATGTGAGTTGCAAAATTGTGTTTAAACTTGGCTCAGCATGATCTCCTTCATAATTTTTTAGGGTACTTAATGGAATGCCGGTGATTTGACAAAACTTAACCTGGGTTAATCCTTCTGCTTGCCTTATCGCTTTTACTTTTTTGGACATATTCATTGACAAGGTTCCATGAGTAAAACTAAACTTACCGCGAAAGGTTCCATTTATAAAACCTTTCGGGACGCACCAACCACACCGCGAATGTTCCCTAACGGTCTGTAGGGGGTTGGTTAACAGGAGGTTAGCACAGATGAAAGTTGAAGATTATGTGATTCGATATCCACTCGATGCAGTTCACGAATCTAAGTTCGCTGAATTGATAGGGAAGTCGGAAACTGCGGTAAGAGAAATGACCAAAAACAGTAAGTTACCTGTTATTGAGTTACGCGATCCAAGCAAAATCAATGCCCGCGTGGGTGAGAAGTGGATTTACATTCCTGAGTTCAATCGAGCAGTCAAAGAGGCTTTTTATCTCCGTCCAATTGAACAGCGTGATGCATGGCTGTTATGGATGGGTCTATAGCTTTAATAGTGCAACGGATTATTCAAAAGGATGTGGAAAATGACAGTTGTTACTCTTGAGTTGACGCGCAAGTTGCCTGAGGGGTTGCGTAACGTTATCGCCAACCATTTAGCACTGCCGCGCTGGAATGAGACCTGTAATTTTTATAATTGTATGAGTGAGCGTGAGCGCTTGAGCCTCTGTTTTCATGCACAGCTAAAGCAGCGCCATTCGATAATGAAGTTGCAGGAAATGAATGATAATGAGCGCGAACGCGTGGTGTGCGCGATTGGCGAGTTAAGCATAGCTTTTGCCGAACGGCGTAAAGATCGCATTGATAGCGTGGGGTTCGTTGGCCGCTTAACCATGGGCCAGCGTAAAACGTTATTTTTTCATGCGCAGTTAACCGAGAAAGAATTTAATCAGCCCTATTGGTATTTAAATGATGAGTCATGTTTATGGCGCGAAAAACTATTCCGTGCTTTACGTGAGTTATTGAGTTTATTTAAGCAGCCGCCCACGGTATTAACCGCAGTGAAGCCCGAACAATATATCCATTAACTATTTATTGTGTCGGGCTTTTATTACCTGAGGTTTGAATGAGCCTTACCCGCATTAGAGGGCGTATTGCCCCCACACCGCCCCCCTCATTCATCTCTAAAAAAGCAGCGCCATTTGTTGGCGCTTATAGCTGGAATGCGCCGTGCACAGCCATCGGTAAAGAGAGGCAGCTGACCCGTGATGAATATTATCAGGGGCAAAATGCTTTGCGTAAAATCAGCGCGCTCCCGCGTTTTATTGGCGGGATATTTTCTGGCCGCCACGCCTATCTGTTAAAAACCTCAGGTTTACTGACCGCTCACCGTTTTTTATTAACTGTTTTTATGCCGCGTATTTGGCCGCGTATCACCAAAGTTAACGCTAAGTATGAAATGAAATTAAGCGGTTATGCCTATGGGCTTTTTATCAGTGAGGCGAGCCAATATTCACGTTTGCCAGGGCTACACGATAAAGATCTCAAAAGATTGGCCAGTAACATTTCCGCGATCTTGTATGCAGCTTATGAAAATGCCAGCGACCAATATGTCAGCGAGCAGGGCGGCGATAAAAAACCATTATTTAGTGATAAAGCGCAGGCCAAAATTTATGGGCTGGTGGCGGGGGCGGCGTGCTCATTGAATATTACCCCTAAATACTGGATGCGTTATTGCAAGGGCGAGCTGGATAGGCAGCACGCGCTACGCGGCATTATGCGTTTAGTTAATGATGAGTGGTGGGTATGCAAGCTTAAAGCACTGCGGATGCAGTGGCGTGAAGCGTTGCTGATTGCCGCTGGTGAGGTTAACTTTCAGCGTTCGGAATATGCCAGCAAGGTCGCCATTCGTGATGTTCATTCCCGCCGTTTAGCTAATTTGGAATACCTGAAGTCGCAACAGTTGGAGAATGTCGAAACGGGTGAGCGTTTCGACCTTATCGATAAGGTATTGGCGAGTATCTCTAATCCCAAAATTCGCCGCATGGAGCTAATGAGCAATATCGCCGGAATCGAGGGATTTGCCGCCAGCCAGCATCATTGTGGATTATTTATCACCCTCACTACCCCGTCGAAATATCACCCTACGCGCCAGGTTGGCAATAAGGCTAACCGGCGTGTGCAGCTTAACCATAAGTGGGATGGCGAGGCGTATTCACCCAAGGACGGTCAGCGTTATTTGTGCGGTATCTGGAGCAAGATGCGCACTGCGCTTAAAGACCGCGAGCTGAAAGTCTATGGGATGCGTGTTGTTGAGCCTCACCACGATGGAACCCCGCACTGGCATATGTTGTTGTTTTGCCATCCCAAACAACGCAGTGCAGTGATCGCCGTTATGCGCCAATACGCTCTGAAAGAAGATGGCGACGAGCGCGGAGCCAAAGAGAATCGGTTCCAGTGCAAGCATATGTATAAGGGCTGCGCGGCGGGATATATCGCCAAGTATGTTGCCAAGAATATTGACGGTTATGCGCTGGAGGGGGAAGTTGATTTTGAAACCGGTAAGCCGTTATCTGACGCCGCCGCTGCGGTGACCGCGTGGGCGTCTATCTGGCGTATTCCACAATTTCGCCCGATTGGGGTGCCAACCTTAGGTGCTTACCGCGAGTGCCGCAGCCAAAGTTTGCGCGGTATCAGTTTAGCCAAAAGTTTTGACCAGCGAGTTGAGGCGGTTCGCGCCGCCGCCGATGCCGGTGATTTTGCCACTTATATCGCTGCGCAAGGAGGAGCCAATGTGCCGCGCGATGTACAGACAGTGCGAGTGATGCGTGAGGTTGCCGCAGAGCTGAATGAGTATGATGAGGAGGTACAGAAAGTGGTCGGTATTTTCGCCCCGCATCTGGGGGCTGATCATGTTCATAAAACCCGCGAGACCCAATGGCGCATCGTGAGCAAGGCCGTTAATGTTGATTCTTTGACGTTAAAAAGCGCCTCCGGCGCGCCTCGGAGTTCTGTCAATAACTGTGGGGAGGGGGCTGCACAGGGCACTGTTGCAAAGATCGCTGCGCTGATAAACTTTCTTCCCATTTTCACCAGTGACGCTCCCCATGAACCTATTTAAAAGCCGGCATTTTCAGCGCGACATCATCCTCTGGGCGGTACGCTGGTACTGCAAATATGGCATCAGCTATCGTGAACTGCAGGAAATGCTGGCCGAACGCGGCGTGAATGTTGATCACACCACCCTTTACCGCTGGGTTCAGCGATATGCGCCGGAAATG
>JBEGTQ010000060.1:0-5739 GCA_041179305.1 Pseudomonadota bacterium
GATGATCCTCAGAGAATGCCTGATAGAGCACCTGAATATTTATCGGATGATCGTCAACAATCAGAATCTTAGGTTTACTGGTACTCGGTAAGCCAAAAGCTAAATCCTGAGAAAAGGGCTGGACTATCATGTTTTTTTATCCCTTTGTCTGGAAAGGCTTACCAGCAGGGTTTGACATAGCTGGATAGCCTTAGCAAAATCTAATTGGTTGATGGCCTGATTGAGTGGCAATAATTGTTTCTTGAGTTGCTGACCAAAGGTCATCTGTAATCGATTTATCACCTCCAGCGCCGCCATATCTGAATTTTCTAATAGCGCTATCAAGCTGTTCAGCTCCGGCTCAATGGTGTGCATATTCAGCGTTTGTGCCGAGCCGGCCGGCTCGGCGTCTGCTGATAGCAACTGAATTAAGGCTGCGATATCAACTTGTATCACCGACACAATATTTTGCAGGTCACTCAGTAGTTGATTAATCATCTCGACGGTCGCAGTAACGCTGTTATTAAGTAATCGCTCCCCTTGACCAGCACATAAAGACAGCTCAGTGGCCCCTAATTGTGCAGAAAGTCCTTTAATGGTGTGTAACAGGCGAGATGCTGACTGATGGTCTCCCTGTTTCATCAGCTCATCCAGTTGCGCCGGGAACGTCGCTAAATCGGCAGCGAACAGTGATAACATTTTTTGATAAAGGGAAACGTCACCACCTAATCGATTAAGTGCGGATTCCACTTCAATACCAGTCGTTGTTGCAACATTCTTTAATTCAGCAGGCAGTGATGACGGGCTGACACGGCTAACAGAAACCGTGGTATCAGTATGCCCACTGTATTTGCGAATAGTCTGTATCAAATTATTCAAATCAAAAGGTTTACCAATATGATCATTCATTCCGGCAGCAAGGCAGGCATCACGGTCAGAAATCATTGCATTGGCTGTCATGGCAATAATCGGTAACTCCTTCAACCCAAGAGTTCTACGGATATATTGCGTAGCATTAAATCCATCCATAACCGGCATTTGTAAATCCATTAAGACAAGATCAAACAGAGTCGGAGTCTTCTCTAATATATCAATGGCTTCTTTACCGTGATTAGCAATAGTGACTGTCGCGCCTTCATCTTCAAGTAACTCACGGGCTATTTGCTGGTTATTCAAATTATCTTCTACGATCAATAACCGGATACCCGACAGTTGGTTTGACGACTCGGCCATTCTCGGTTTAGCAACATCGGGTTGTTTGCGTTCATTTAATGCATCGATCACTGAATCCAACAGCATAGACGCTGTGATCGGTTTGACCAGATAGCCATCCAGTAATGCCTGATCTTCTTCACTGCGTTGCAACAACATTTCGCGATCATGGGCGGTTATCATGACAATCATCGGGGCGTTGTCTGCGGGCATCAGTTCACGGACATATTTACTGGTCTGCCAACCATCTAACCCCGGCATTTGCCAGTCGATAAAGAGAGCGCCATAGGTAATACCGCTATCACGTTGTTGCTTCATCAATTCCAGTGCCTGCTCGCCACTGGTTGCGACATCAACTGTCCATTTTAACGATTCACCCATTCGCTTAATCAGCTCACCGGCCGTCGGATTATCATCAACAACTAATACCCGTAGATGATTTAACTCCTGGGCTCTGCCAGCCAGTGTACCTGGTGTTTCATTATTAATAGTCAGATTGACAGAAGAGGATAGCGATAATGTTATCGTGAAATGGAATAAACTCCCCTGCCCCGGCTGGCTTTCTAATTCGAGTGTACCACCCATTAATGCAACAAAACGCTGACTTATCACTAAGCCTAATCCGGTACCGCCAAAGCGGCGAGTGGTAGAGGCTTCCGCCTGAGTGAAGCCACTAAAAATACTTTCCTGATGTTCGGGTGCTATGCCAATTCCGGTATCGCGCACGCCAAAGTGCAAAGTAACCTGATGGCTATCCTGTTTAAGCACTTTGATAAATAACACCACTTCACCTTGCTCAGTGAATTTAAGCGCATTGCCGCCAAGATTGGTTAATATTTGCTGAAGCCGCATGCTATCGCCCTCAACAAACTGTGGCAGAGCAGGATCAATATCAAACAGTACTTCAACTTTTTTAATTTTGAGGTTACTCGATAAGATAACCGCCAAATCACGCAGCATCACATGAATATCAAACGGGATACATTCCAGCTCCATTTTACCGGATTCAATTTTGGAGAAATCCAGAATATCGTTCAGCAACCGGAGCAAGGTGCGTGTGGCAGCTTCACTTTTGACAGCGTAATCGGCTTGTTTATTATTAAGCCCGGTTTTACGCAGTAATGTCAGCATGCCAAGGATAGCATTCATTGGCGTACGGAGTTCATGACTCATATTAGCCAAAAATGCAGACTTGGCCTTATTGGCTTCTTCTGCCGCGTCTCTTGCTGTTTGCAGTATATTTTCGGCTTCCCGCTGTTGGGTAATATCCCGATTGATCCCCATCATCAAAACGGCATCGCCTTGCTCATCGTGCTCTACCGTTCCAGTTGATTGAATGTAACGAACCTGTCCGTGTACAATAATGCGAAAAATCTGACGGTAAATACTGCCGTTATCTAATGCAATTTTTATTGTATTTTGTACATTAAGCAGGT
Organism: Pseudomonadota bacterium; assembly: GCA_041179305.1. Taxonomy (GTDB): domain Bacteria; phylum Pseudomonadota; class Gammaproteobacteria; order Enterobacterales; family Enterobacteriaceae; genus Yersinia. The sequence continues at coordinate 2,628 of JBEGTQ010000060.1, forward strand.
CGTCTGGATGCAAAAGACTATACCAATACTCAAGAGGAAGCGGTGTATTACGCATTTCCTCCGGCAGTGCGTAGATATCATTCATTCTATCATCGAAAGAAAATGTGCCTTCTGGAATGTTCCATGTCCAGATGCCTAATTCGGCGACATCCGCCGCCCTGACCAATTGATTTCGGGCAATAAGCAGGTTGGTCTGCTGGATTTTACTGGCTGTAATATCAATTTGGATGGAGATGTATCGCTCAATTTGGCCAGTGCTGTTTTTAAACGGTGCAATAGTGGTATCCACCCAATATAAATGCCCGTTCTTCGCTTTATTACAAATTTCCCCCCGCCAGGAGACGCCATTAGCAATGTTATGCCACATCGATTGCCAAAAAGCCGAATCATGAGTATGAGAGTCGACTAACCTATAACTCTGTCCAATGAGCTCTTCTCGGCTGTAACCACTAATATGACAAAATGCATCATTAACATCAGTAACTAACCCCGCGCTGTCTGCGGTAGAAATAATACCGTGTAAATTAAGGGTAGTGAGTAACGCATTATTTTCACGTAACGCCGTCTCAAGACGCTGATAAGTGGCTTTACGTTCACTAATATCTGATTCAATCGCCATAAAACCAATGGGTTCATTCTGATCGTTATAGCGAGGTTGAATTTCCAGCTCAATCCAGTATTCCTGCCCCAACTTAGAACGGTTGACTATTTCTCCTTTAAAGGGTTCCCCCGCATCTAGCGCAGCTTTCATCGCCTTTATCACGTTCTTATCTGTACTGCTGCACTGGAGTAATTTCCCCGGTGATTTGCCGAATACCTCGGCTTGGCTATAGCCAGTAATACGCTCAAAACCCTCATTAACCCAGACGATTTCACGGTTTACATCGGTAATAATAACGGCATTAGAGGTATTTTTCGCCACCAACGCCAACCGCTCAAGATCTGCCGTCATATTGCGCGCCAGCATTTCTGCCCGATTACGCCCACTGGCTTGCTGCCGAATAAGTAATGCCAATGCTGAGCTTAACAAAAGACCAAAAGCAAACACTAACCACGGCGCATAACGTTCTGACAGCACTTCAAATGCAGGCGTACTGCTGACGCGCAGTGTCATTTCCCGCCCGGGTAGTGACAACACTCTGGTATTGTGAAATATTCTGGCCGCGATGGCTTCATCTCTTTGGGCTTGATCAGGCATGGGATTAGCGTATTTACTGCCATCAGCATCGAACACCATCGTTTTATTAGATAAATCGTTCAGGCTATCAAACAGCTCAACATCCACTTGCCCATTCATAAACTCGGGAATATCGCGTAATAGATCGGCAATTACAATGGGTGAATAGAGCAGACCGACCAGTGACGCCTGCCGTTCCGCCGGTGTTGTCGGATTCGTACCCGATTTATAAACCGGGACAAAAAGCAGTATACCGGGAGTTTTAACGTTAGATTGAACCAGATGAATCGCGCCAGAAAGCGTCGGTTTACCGCTGTTTATTGCCAACAGTACCGCTTCTCGTCTGACCGACTCAGAGCCAATATCAAGCCCCTCTGCACCTTGGTTTTTTTCTGCCGGTTCAATATATTTAATAATATACAAATCATCATGTTGCTTATCCTGAAGCTGGCGCAGAGCAAATTCAGGGGCACCGTCAGTTCTGGCATTAGCAATAAATTCATTCAACTGGCTACGCGGAACCCGTTGAACAAAACCTTGCCCTCTGACACCAGGAAACTCGACAGGCAAGTTACGAGAGGCTACATAGGCACGAAATTGTTGACGGGTTAAATAACCATTGGCCGCATAGGCAGCTCTTATACCATTCAGCCCATATATTGGCTGAGAGAAACGCCAAATAATCTCACCTGAGACTCTATCGACATTGCGTTGAAACTCAACTTTAGCATTGTCTTCAATTTCGTTATAAAGCCACCAGGCGCCTGCGCCTGAAATAGCCGCCCCCAATAAAAATATCAATAATGGCAGAAAAATAATTTGTTGTAATAGCCTCACCATCCAGGAAAAGTAGGTTTTGGACGTAGGGCTATGTGCATTTAATGGGGGAGGATTCATATAAAATTTATACCCTTATAATCATCATATACCTGTCGCCCTTCAAGATGCAGGGGTGTTGGCTGCCTTTTATTCATTTCAGTCACTTACTTGATAAGCGCTTGAGACTTTACTTAGTTGCCGCCTGCCGGCATCTTGCAGTTCGCGGACTTAGACTCAAGCATAGAACCGCGATGCGATTTAGGACAGCGCAGATCATCCTAAATGTCATCGCGCTGCTGATAATGTCATTTACCTGTGAACACAGTTATCTATGAACACAGTTATCTGTGAACATAATAGGTATCAAGGTTGAACCAGAAGTTGTAGCTCATTGTGACCTAATACCTCACCCTGGTTATTGAGAATATCACTCATTACCTTTATCGGGTGATCCGTGAGTGGGGTAATTTGTAACTCAATCACTTTTTGGCCGCTGTCAGCCAGCAGATTTATTTCCTGCTCCCCCTTAGATAAAACCACATCGTTTTGCACTATTTTCCAGTGTAATGATGCCTGAGAAAAGTCATGCCAGTTATCATTGATGGCCCATAACCCAATCCGCCCGGTCTGCCCCAGCACCCAATTTTCTGTTTTAGGTTCAATCGAGGGTAAAACCAGTTGGTAAGCTCGTTGCAAAGCAAAATAACCCGGTTTGGGATGACGAAGATAATCAACAATTCCCCAATTAATTGATGGCCAGGTTTCGGTAAACATAAAGTGAAATAAAGCCGCAACCGGTTGATAACGTTGACGTCGATAACTCTCTGCGGCGAGCTGGATTAAGCTTGCCTGATACTGTTGGCTATTGGTGATAAACGTATTGATATCCGCCCCGCGAGCGACTTTAGCTAATTCAAATGTTTCATGAGGTTGAAAATCGTGGTATGTCCAGGTACGCCACCCTTCATCATTTTTATCCGTGGTCTTTGGCCATAACTCTGCGGGTGGGATGATGTTTTTTAACGTGGTTAAATCGGGCAACGCCTGAGCGCCAAACTCACTAATTATTGAACTGGTTGCTGGTTTAAGATGATCACTTTTCTGCCCTGAATACCA
>JBEGTQ010000061.1:0-18567 GCA_041179305.1 Pseudomonadota bacterium
CACAGAAATTCAGCGATGACGATATTATCGCTCGCACCATGATCCCGATGATAAATGAAGTGGTGCAGTGCCTGGAAGAAGGTATTATTGCCAGTCCAGCCGAAGGAGATATGGCATTGGTATATGGCTTGGGTTTCCCGCCATTCCATGGCGGCATCTTTCGGTATCTTGATACTATCGGCAGTACAAATTATGTCGAAATGGCTCAGCGGTATACCCACCTTGGCCCGTTGTACCACGTCCCGGCGGGGCTGAGAGCCAAAGCTGAACATAACGGAACCTATTATCCTGTGGCAGCAGCGCTGCTTGATGTTTCTACCAGTCAACCGGCATAAGGTCTGAAAAAATGGAAAATGTAGTCATTATTGATGCTGTCCGCACACCGATGGGTCGTTCCAAAGGGGGCATATTCCGCCAGGTACGAGCTGAAGATCTCTCCGCCCACTTAATGCGGGAAATTTTAAGCCGCAATCCTGAGCTACAAGCCGCCGAAATCGACGATATCTATTGGGGTTGTGTGCAACAAACGCTGGAGCAGGGCTTTAATATCGCCCGAAATGCTTCTTTGCTGGCAGAAATTCCCCATAGCGTACCCGCAGTCACGGTTAATCGCCTGTGCGGTTCATCGATGCAGGCTCTACATGATGGTGCGAGAGCTATCATGGTAGGTGATGCACAAGTCAGTTTGATTGGAGGTGTGGAACATATGGGCCATGTACCAATGAACCACGGCGTGGATTTCCATCCAGGCATCGGCCGTACTGTGGCTAAAGCCGCTGGAATGATGGGATTGACCGCTGAGATGTTGGCAAAAATCCACAATATCAGCCGTCAGTCACAAGATGAGTTTGCCGTCCGTTCGCATCAACGTGCCTATGCCGCTACGCAAGCGGGCCATTTTGCCAAAGAGATTGTCGCCATGAATGGGCACGACGCTGATGGCATATTGAAACGTTTTGATTCCGATGAAGTTATTCGCCCTGAAACCAATATTGCTGGTTTGGCCGCTCTACGTCCCGCCTTTGATCCAGTGAATGGCACAGTAACGGCTGGAACATCATCAGCACTTTCCGATGGTGCCTCAGCCATGCTGATCATGAGCGAATCACGAGCCAAATCATTGGGCTTAACCCCGCGTGCCCGTCTCCGCTCAATGGCTGTAGTCGGTTGCGATCCGTCGATTATGGGTTATGGCCCGGTACCCGCCAGTCAACTGGCATTGAAACGTGCCGGTTTGAAGTTACAAGATATTGGTTTATTTGAATTAAATGAGGCATTTGCTGCTCAATCACTGGCGTGTCTGAAAGGATTAGGTCTGCTGGAAAGCATCGATGACAAAGTGAACCTGAACGGAGGTGCTATTGCATTAGGCCATCCATTGGGATGTTCAGGTGCGCGGATCTCAACCACGTTGTTGAATTTGATGGAACGCCGTGATGTACAATTCGGCCTGGCGACGATGTGCATCGGCTTAGGTCAGGGGATCGCTACCGTTTTCGAACGTGTATAATTTCCAAACTAATTAATTTGAAATAGATTAAGGGCCTGGAAATTGGCCCTTAAATTAATGACAAAGTGACTGTTGCAGTTAGAGCAGGCAGGTCATAATAGCGCAGTCTGAGAGACTGAATACAGGCATCGATAACCGCTGTACCTGATGTTTAGTTACTGTTTTTCCACCTGTCAGGAGTGGATTTTTTTAGCTGCTATACATTTCCTGCTATACAAACATACAGATAAGAGCTTACTCATCAGATAAAGGCAAAAGCATCGCCATAAATATGAGCCTCCAACGCACCACGCTCAGCACAAAAACGCTCACGTGCAATCTTCGCCATTTCAAAACGGCCTGCAATATAGATATCCTGTTCGGCAAGAGAACCATAATCCTGCAAAACAGCACTCAACACTGTACCGATCCGCCCACACCAACCTTCTTCCGGTTGCTCTACCACAGGAATAACTTTCAACTGCGGATACTTAATCGATAGCGCTTCAAGTTCGCTCAAATCGTATAAGTGTACAGCTTCACGCCCACCCCAATAAATTGATACTTCGCGGCCGGGTTGCTCCGCCAGTGCTGCCAGCAAGATAGAGCGCACATAGGAAAAACCAGTACCACCGGCTATCAAGAGCAGTGGACGTTTGCTGTTCTCACGGAACCATGCATCACCATGAGGGATATCCACATCCAGCGTTTTTTCTTTCAGAATCCGGTCCATCACGGCCATTGCGTACAAATTCAGCTCCGAAGCCCCGATATGCAGCTCAATAAAATCTTGCTGTAACGGCGTTGATGCCATAGAGAATGGGCGCTTATCACGCTCGTCAATTACCACCATCAAATACTGCCCGGCACGGAAAGAAAACGCAGATGCAGGGACTAATTGCACCCGGTACACCGTATCGGTAATGGCCTCTACGGAGGTTACTTTACAGCTTAAAGTTGTCATGCCTTCCCTCTGTCGGGTCATCAAATGCAAAACTAAGGACAAAGCCGACGCCGGTTAGCGTTTCGTCTCTTTGTCACTGAAAATGGCAAGTTGATCCCAAATAGCATCAACACGGGCACGAACGACTTCATCCATTTTAATTGGCCGCCCCCATTCACGCGAAGTCTCCGCAGGCCATTTATTGGTAGCATCCAGCCCCATTTTCGATCCTAAACCGGAAACCGGTGAGGCAAAATCTAAATAATCTATGGGTGTATTATCAATTAATACCGTATCACGAGATGGATCCATTCGAGTAGTTATCGCCCAGATGACGTCATTCCAATCACGAGCATTAATATCATCATCACAAACAATAACAAATTTGGTATACATAAATTGGCGTAAAAACGACCAAACGCCCATCATTACGCGTTTGGCATGGCCAGCATACTGCTTTTTAATGGTCACTACTGCCAACCGGTATGAACACCCTTCGGGTGGCAGGTAAAAATCAATAATTTCTGGAAATTGTTTTTGCAGAATGGGCACAAACACTTCATTCAGTGCAACACCCATAACGGCTGGCTCATCCGGTGGCCGCCCAGTATAAGTGGAATGATAAATAGCGTTTTTACGTTGTGTAATATGTGTGACGGTGAACACTGGAAAATTATCAATTTCATTGTAATAGCCGGTATGGTCACCATAAGGACCTTCTGGTGCCATATCACCCTGCTCAATGTATCCTTCCAATATAATTTCTGCACTTGCAGGCACTTGAAGATCATTAGAAAGACACTTCACCACTTCTGTCTTATGCCCACGCAATAAACCAGCAAAGGCATATTCAGACAATGTGTCGGGTACCGGGGTGACGGCAGCTAAAATTGTGGCAGGGTCAGCACCCAGCGCTACAGCTATCGGGAAACGTTCACCGGGATGCGCTTCACACCATTCCTGATAATCCAGTGCGCCGCCACGGTGGGATAACCAACGCATAATGAGTTTGTTTTTGCCTAATACCTGTTGGCGATAAATACCCAGGTTCTGCCGTTCTTTGTGTGGGCCACGGGTAATAGTCAACCCCCATGATACCAACGGAGCTGCATCTTCAGGCCAGCAATGCATGACCGGGATACGGCTAAGATCGACATCATCACCCTGCCAGACTTGTTCCTGACAGGGTGCCGATTTTAAGCATTTCGTCGACATATTCAATACTTGCTTAAATTTAGGTAACTTAGCGTATAAATCGCGAAAACCTTTCGGAGGTTCTGGCTCTTTTAGGAAAGCTAACAATTTGCCAACATCACGGAGCGCGCTGACATCTTCCTGCCCCATCCCCATAGCAACTCGTTTGGTGGTACCAAACAAATTACACAGTACTGGCATACTGTGGCCTTTTGGATTCTCGAAAAGTAACGCCGGCCCGCCGGCGCGCAAAGTGCGATCGGCAATTTCTGTCATTTCAAGATAAGGATCAATGGGTTGGATAATACGTTTAAGTTCACCCCTCTGTTCCAGCAATGAGAGGAAGTCACGTAAATCACGGTATTTCATGCTGATCATTTCGTCGGCTAAGGGATAGGCCATTATAGGCTGTCTTTATAGCCGTTGCTGTCTTTTTGTTAAAAATGAATACAGACTCACTCTAAAAAATATCATACGGCCATTGGTCATCAGCTTAAACACGAGGTTATTGTTTAATAAGTGAACGAATACCTTTCAAAAAAGTTATATATAGTATAAACGATACATTTATACTCATTATATATCCCCCCTGCTTTTGATATGATCGCGAGTAGCAGATAAAGGCATGTGAAATTATGAAACATTGGCATTTATTATATTGTAAGCGTGGCCAGATTTTACGTGCTAAAGAGCACTTAGAACGACAAACAGTGAACTGCTGGACGCCAATTCTGACAATAGAAAAGATGATACGTGGAAAACGTACTGAGGCGACTGAAGCTTTATTCCCAAATTATCTGTTTGTGGAATTCGATTCGGAACATATCCATACAACAACCATCAGTGCAACCCGTGGTGTGAGCCATTTTATCCGTTTTGGTACACAGCCTGCTGTGATCCCGGCTATCGTCATTGCGGATATGCAATCCCACACTGCGGATAAAATAATTGCCCCTGAAGTCCCCAGACCCGGCGATATTGTTACTATTATAGACGGTATTTTTGCCGGGCTACAGGCTATATATACAGAACCCGATGGCGAGGCACGTTCAATGTTGTTACTGAATATGCTAAATAGCCAGATTGTGCAAAGCTTGGATAATCGTCAGTTCGAAAAACAGTAATACATTGGCGCTAGCAAGTTGAGTATTAATAAACAATAAGTTACCCCTCAAGGTAGATACCCGTTGTACTTACCTCAAGGATTATTTATTTTGGATACTTAACGCTGCATTTTATCGTCATGTAACCATTGCGCAACTTGTTTTGCGAAATAGGTTAATACACCATCCGACCCAGCCCGTTTAAAGCACAGTAATGACTCCATAACTGTCGGTTTCTCTTGCAGCCAACCATTCTGGAAAGCCGCCATGTGCATGGCGTATTCACCAGAGACCTGATAGGCAAAAGTAGGGACACCAAAGGCATCTTTCACCCGGCGCACTACATCCAGATAAGGCATACCCGGCTTGACCATTACCATGTCAGCCCCTTCCTGTAGATCTTGAGCGATCTCTTGTAATGCTTCATCACTATTTGCTGGATCCATCTGATAAGTTTTCTTATTCCCGCCGTTGAGATTACTGCCAGAGCCAACGGCCTCGCGAAATGGGCCATAATAACAAGACGCATATTTCGCTGAATACGCCATAATTTGCGTGTTAACCAACCCTTGTTGTTCTAGCTGATCGCGAATAGCCCCGATGCGACCATCCATCATGTCGCTGGGAGCGATAATCTCAGCACCAGCCTCGGCATGAGATAACGCCTGACGGACTAAAATCTCTTTGGTAATATCATTAATTACATAACCATCGGCATCAATAACACCATCCTGCCCGTGCGTTGTATAGGGGTCGAGAGCAACGTCAGTCAAAATACCTAACTCCGGTAATGCATCTTTTAAGGCACGGACAGTTCGCTGAACCAACCCCTCTGGATTATAGGCTTCTTCCGCATATAATGATTGCAAACTGGGTTCAATAACCGGGAATAACGAAATAACCGGCACACCAAGCCTCGCAATTGACCCTGCTTCTTTCACTAGCAGATCGATTGTCATGCGTGAGACACCCGGCATCGAAGGAACGGCTTGCTGCCGATTAACGCCCTCTATGACAAAAACCGGATAAATCAGGTCAGTTACAGTCAGTTGATTCTCAGCAACCAGACTACGGCTGAAATCATGACGCCGCATACGGCGCATGCGGCGGCCAGGAAAGGTACCCGGAAATACATAGCTCATCTTGTTCTCCTAACTCAAACCAGCCGGAAGATCCGACGGGCATTTTCATCACTTTTCTGCCCCAGCAATGTAGGGTCTTCCTCTCGCCAGACAGCAACTTGCCGGACGATGTGGGGCAAAAAGCAGGGTTCATTGCGACGGGATGCAGGTTTAGGATGTAAATCTCTCGGCAATAAGTAGGGCGCATCAGTTTCCAGCAACAATTGCTGGGCAGGAATTAGCGGAAGTAGTGCTCTCAGCTCAAGGCCGCGACGCTCATCGCAGACCCAACCGGTGATACCGATAGATAAACCTAATGCGAGGAAAGCATCTAATTCGTCACCCGCACCGGTAAAACAATGCACTACAGCAGCCGGAATTTTATCCAGCCACCGACAAAGTAACGCAATAAAGCGTTCATAAGCATCACGGCAATGCAAAAAGACCGGTAGAGAGAGTTCTGCTGCCAAGGCAAGCTGGGCAGAAAAAGCTATTTCCTGTTCTGCAGGAGTAGAGAAATTACGGTTGAAATCCAGCCCGCATTCACCAATAGCGACCACCGAAGGATTCGCGGCCAAAATGCGTATCTGCTGCTCAATACTGGCTTGCCAACAGCTTGCATGATGGGGATGAACACCCGCAGTTGACCAGCAGTAGCCGGAATATTTGGCCGTCAGAGCAAATGCAGCCTGACTTTGTTCGCTATCGGTGCCGGTAATAAGTATACCAGTAACACCAGCATCTCTTGCCCGTGTTATCACCTGATGGTTATCTTTTGCAAATTGTAAACTGGTTAAATTCACACCAATATCAAACATGTGCGCTCCAAAACAGAAGCCGCCTAACAGGGTTGCTCAATTATCAAAGCATATACCTGTCATCTTGCAAGTTGCCGGTTTGTTGGCTAATCACGTTCGCCCCAATCACATATTGATGTATGCTCATGGAAACCCTCTTGGTTGCCGCCTCGCCTTCCTACATTTTGAAATCTATAGGGTACAAATTCAAGACACTTTCGGATGGTTATCTGCTTCTTCATCTTCTTCCTCAATACCTGCACGGTGCTTTTTGCCAGCATAGAAACGGGCGAAGAACACACCTATTTCAAATAACAGATACATTGGGATCGCCAACAGTGTTTGTGACAACACATCAGGAGGCGTAAGAAGCATACTCACCACAAAAGCACCAACAAATACATAAGGGCGCTTTTTCTTTAAAGTTTCTGGCGTAGTTACACCCGCCCAGCATAATAAAATTATCGCGATTGGCACTTCAAAAGAAATACCAAAAGCCATAAAAAGCGCCATAACGAAATCAAGATATTTAGTAATATCAGTGGCGATTAGCACACTTTCCGGCGCGGTTTTGGCAAAAAAACCAAAAGCCAATGGAAAAACAATAAAATATGCAAATGCCATCCCCAGATAGAACAACAAGCTACTGGATATCAGCAACGGGAGCATCAGGCGGCGCTCGTGTTTATACAACGCAGGGGCAATAAATACCCACACCTGATAGAGAAGCATTGGCGCAGAGACAAACACCGAGACCATCATAGTCAATTTAATTGGGGTAAAAAATGGTGATGCAACATCGGTTGCAATCATGCTGGAACCAGTAGGTAACTGTTTGATTAAGGGCGCTGATACCAAGTGATAAATATCATTAGCAAAAAAAACCAATACCAGAAAAACCACCAAGATAGTGATTATGCAGTTCAATAACCGCTTACGCAGTTCTATCAAATGAGTGATAAGAGGTTGGGTATCATCAACAGCCATGTTTACCGATCGCCGCCAGTTTGGTGAATATGAGGTTTGTCAGCACTGAGAGATTCGGTGCCGCGAGCATCAGTTGCAGCAGATTGCGACTTGATTACGGATATATCCGTAACATGCATAGACTGTTTTTTGGCTGAACGAGTAGATTTAATAAGTTCACCAGCCTCAACCGCTGACTGCTCAAGATCAACAGGCGCTGCCTTAGATGTTAGTTTAACTATCTCTAAACCATTAGTATCGCGAGGTTGTGACAAAGCAGAAACCTGTGTTGTAGGCTCGGCGGGCATAACTCCATCGTGAATCGCTTCAGGATCAGTCACCAATAGATTATGGATAGTATGGGTTTCTTTCGAATCAATATCTGAACTGTAGGAACGTTTAAGTGCTTCTGTGGCCTCTTTCAGTTCATCCATTGACGCTTTCAATTCCGGGGTTAGATTTTGCAAACCAGCCTGTTCTGCTTTCTTCAGACTATCTTGCAACTCTTGCAGTTTTAATTCTTGCGCCAACTCGTTTTGCACTGTTGCCGCAAGAGAACGCAATGTACGAATCCAGCCGGCGACAGCTTTTACAGCCACAGGCAAGCGTTCCGGCCCGAGAACGATCAGGCCGATCACAAGTACCAATAGCAGTTCACTAAACCCGATGTCGAACACAGCTTATCCCTGCTCTTTGCCTTGACTTTTAGACTTTTCAGCTTCTACTATCGGTTGCTGTGTTTCAGTAATCGATTTTGCAAAATCAGCATCGTTGCTGGTTTTATCCGCATTGGTTGGAGGAGTTTGTGGGTCATCGCCAATCGCTTTTTTAAAGCCTTTGATCGATGCACCCAGATCTGATCCTAGAGTCCGCAGTTTGTTAGTACCAAACAACAGAACTACGATCACGGCAATGATTAACAACTGCCAAATACTTATACCGCCCATTACATTCACCTCTATATACAGGGGTTATTGAACAGAGTGCCACATTATACGACATACTGGCTCTATGGATACTGATCTAACTTATCGTATTTTTAACTAACGTATAACTCTTCATAAAAAATTATCTCTTCTTGAAGAAGTTTTACATATCGCATAATCCAAAATTAGCTGGTTCGCCGCCAACCGATATACCAAGCCAATACGCCGACGATGATAAATCCTATAGAAACTCTCATCGCGTCAGCCAAAAACAAAAAGGTGCCATTCACTAATAGTGTAGCGCCAACGCCGAACAAATACCGTGATTGTCCCTGCCGCGGTTGCTGGTTTTGTATCTGTATAGTGAGCTTATCTACACTTTGCTGTAATAATTTGTGCTGCTGCAAGCTGTCATATACCAGCTCTGGCAGCTCAGGAAATTTTTCAGCCCAGATGGGTGCTTTTTCTTTTAATGCCCGGATAATCGCAGGTAATCCTACCTGATCACGTAACCAACTTTCGAGGAAAGGTTTGGCCGTCGCCCAAAGGTCAAGCTGAGGGTAAAGTTGACGCCCTAAGCCTTCGACATACAACAAAGTTTTTTGCAGCAAAACTAGCTGTGGCTGTACTTCCATGTTAAATCGGCGGGCAGTGTTAAAGAGATTCAGCAGCACATGTCCGAATGATATTTCGGCCAGTGATTTTTCAAAAATAGGCTCACAAACGGTACGAATAGCGAACTCAAAATCTTCAATATTGGTATCACGAGGAACCCAGCCGGAGTCGACATGCAGTTCGGCAACCCGACGATAATCCCTATTAAAGAAAGCAATGAAATTTTCAGCCAGATAACGCTTATCCGCTTTATTCAACGAACCAACAATACCGCAGTCAATACCGATGTAAAGTGGATCATGAGGATGTTCATAGCTGACAAAAATATTCCCTGGATGCATATCTGCATGGAAAAAACTGTCGCGAAAAACCTGGGTGAAAAAGACCTGAACTCCACGCTCAGCCAGTAATTTCATATTGGTGCCTTGAGCTTCCAAAGTCGCAATATCAGATACCGGAATACCATAAATGCGCTCCATGACCAAGACACTTTCCCGACAATAATCGAAATAAACCTCAGGAATGTAGAGCATTGGGCTGTCTTCAAAATTACGGCGCAATTGAATGGCGTTTGCTGCTTCACGCAGTAAATTGAGTTCATCTAACAACGTTTTTTCATATTCACGTACCACTTCTCGCGGCCGTAATCTACGACCATCGGGCAATAGCTTCGGCACCCAACCAGCCAAGCGATACATCAAACGCACATCTGCTTTGATAGTTGGTAAGATATCAGGACGGATAACTTTGAGCACCACCTCCTGGCCGCTTTCTTTTAAACGTGCCGTATGTACCTGAGCAATAGAGGCGGAGGCCAAAGCCTGTTGTTCGAAATCATCAAACCATGTCTCTAACGGCCCCCCCATCGCAATCTCGATGTGTTTTCTCGCCAGTTCACCATCAAACGGATCAACCCGATCCTGTAACAGAGCCAATTGATCGGCAATGGTAGGAGGAAATAGATCACGACGGGTGGACATCATCTGGCCGAATTTGATCCAAACAGGCCCCAGCGCCTGCAATGCAAGACGCAAACGCTCACCCAAAGACTTATCTTTGTGCCGATTGGGTAACCAAAAAAATAGATGACGACCAATACGGAGTGGTAACGTCAAACGTATATTCGGGATCAATTCATCTAAACCATAACTCAAGAAGACCCGAATGATTAAATACAAGCGCCGAAGTTCTCTTGGCGTCATTGTGTTGTCTCCATGGTTGCCAATCTGGCACTCAACGCTTCTATTTCACGCACAGTAGCATCAACTTCTTCGTTAAATTGCACAACCTCAAGCGGTGCAGGGGCTATTTTCCATTCTTCAGTGATAGCTTCTGCCACATAACATTGCTGTTGGCGTAATTGTTTACTGAAAAAAAGACCACTTTTATGAATTACCTGCACGATGGTTTCTGCTGCTATGTCACCAACATACGGCGTCAGCCATTCCGCAGCTTCCCACTCAGCAAGATCCAAGAGGACAACAAGTTGCTGAACGACCGATATATCACCATCAACAATCAACTCACCAGTACGCATCAAAGACGAAAGTTGCTGACGATCACGCAGTTTTACCAACACAGCAACATTCGTTTTAACTATGCAATCTGCTTCACCATCCCATTGACTCAAAACATCGACCTGCTGTTCAGTGAACACCAACAGCAGGGGAAAACTCATCTCACTCAATTCAATCCGTAGAACGTTCCCTACCAGACGTAATCGTGCAGCTTTCATGCTGTTATCACGAAATAGCACGCTATTTAGCGATGTTTCGAAAACGGCCGTGATGAGTGGTGCCAACAGTATTGGCTTCAATGAAAATAGATTTGATATCAATGAGTTTAACGACATAACCACATTCCTGTCAGAACTTAAAACCTCGATGTAACGCAACAATGCCACCGGCCAGATTGGAATAGGTTACGTTTTCAAACCCAGCATCTACCATCATGCCTTTCAAGGTTTCTTGATCGGGGTGCATTCTGATAGACTCTGCTAGATAGCGGTAACTTTCAGAGTCCTGAGCCACGAGTTCACCAATTTTGGGCAAAATGTGGAAAGAATAAGCATCATAGGCTTTGCTCAATGGCTCAAAAAGTGGTTTGGAGAATTCAAGTACCAGCAAACGACCACCAGGCTTTAGCACCCGAAACATAGAGCGCAACGCCTCTTCTTTTTCGGTAACATTTCTCAAACCGAATGAAATAGTAATGCAGTCAAAATAATTATCAGTGAAAGGTAAAGCTTCAGCGTTAGCCTGCACGTAGCAGACATTACCAACGAAACCTTTATCACGAAGTTTTTCACGTCCCATACGCAACATAGATTCGTTGATATCCGCCAGAACCACCTCACCCTGTTCACCGACCAGACGGGAAAACTTGGCTGTCAAATCACCCGTACCACCAGCAAGATCCAAGACCCTTTGACCGCGACGTACACCGCTACAATCAATGGTAAAACGCTTCCAAATACGATGGACACCGAAAGACATCAGGTCATTCATCAGATCGTATTTAGCTGCTACGGAATGAAAAACTTCTGCAACCATACCTTCTTTTTGTTCTTTGGCTACGGTACGAAAACCAAAGTGAGTAGTTTCCTTCTCCTGATCTACCATCTTCTGTGCCTGCTTTTCAGTCAATCTTTCGAGGAAGTGTACCAGAACTCCGGTAAAAGCCCCACCTCACACCTGGCATTAAGAAAACTGCCCAATCACAGTTTTTTCAACATCATGTAGAAGAGGAACGTGCAACTAACGCTGACAGCCCAGCGATGCAGGATCATCTGATTCTGCATCGCTGGGTAATGCCAAATCACCCTCTGATTGGTACTCCGCACTGGCTTTTTCTGCCAGCAAAGGGCTGATAGGCCGTTTTATCTCGACCCCCAAAGTGCGGAAACCTTCTACTTGCCCAATAAGGTTACCACGGCCTTGCGACAGTTTTTTCATTGCATGATGATAACTTAGCTGTGCTTTATCGAGGCTTTGCCCCAACGACTCCATATCATCAACAAATAAGCGCAGTTTGTCATAAAGTTTGGCTGCGTTATCAGCAATACGCTGTGCATTCTGGCTTTGATGTTCGTATCGCCATAAATTGGTAATAGTGCGTAGAGCCACCAGCAATGTTGTCGGACTAACCAACATAATATTGTGTTGTAGCGCTTCACTGATCAATTCCGGTTGGCGATCAATTGCCACCAAAAATGCAGGTTCTACCGGAATAAACATCAATACGTAATCAAGAGAACGCAGACCCGGAAGTTGCTGGTAATCCTTACGTCCCAACATTCTTATATGACCACGCAACGAGGAGAGATGCTCATTCAATGCTATTTCTCGCTCTGCGTCATCCTCGCCATTGAAATAACGCTCGTAAGCCACCAGAGACATTTTGGCGTCTATAACAACATCTTTACCCTGTGGTAAGCGCACAATAACATCCGGTTGCATACGACTACCGTGGTCAATTTTTACGCTAACCTGAGTATGATACTCATGGCCCTCACGTAAGCCAGAGGCTTCCAGCACTTTTGCCAGCACCACTTCACCCCAATTACCCTGTGTTTTATTATCGCCTTTCAGGGCCTTGGTCAGATTCAGTGCTTCTCGCGCCATTTGGGTATTAAGCTGCTGCAAGCTACGAATTTCATGCGTTAACGTATGGCGTTCGCGGGCTTCTTGCCCGAAGCTGTCTTGAACCTGACGGCGAAAACCATCCAGTTGCTCCCGCAATGGCAGCAATAGACGATCCAGACTTTGCTTATTTTGCTCGTCTGCACGGCGGCCTGTTTGTTCAAAGATACGGTTGGCCAAATTTTCGAACTGAGTGGTCAGACGCTGTTCACTACTGAGCAACAAACGCTGCTTTTCCTCTGCAGCCAGTCGCGTTTCTTCCAAACGTGTAGTCACTTCCCGTAATTCAGCCTCTTGGACGCTATTTACTTCACGCTGCGCGCGTAATTCCTGATTAAGCTGGCTACATTCATTAGACCAATGCACTAGCTGGTTTAGTTTTTCAGCATTTACCGCTAGCTGACTGTGTAAATTGCGCTGTTCTAATTCATTTTGTCTTAATTGCTGTTCATTGCGTTGCTGAACCACCTGGAATTCTGCGATATTCTGGTGAGCCTGCTGCATAGCCTGTTCCAGTAACCGCCGCTCGATATCTTGTTGTGCTTTGGTTCGCTGCTGACACAAACTGGCAATTAGCCAACCGATAAGCCCGCCAACCAAGCAGCCTCCTAGCCCATAAAATAAACTGATATCCACAGTTATCCCCCAATTAAACCCATTGCCAGTCAAGGTAATGGGATACTGTATGGATGTCCAGAGTGTTTTTTCGTTACATGCCATCTTGCGAAGCTGTACGCATAAACAATACGCAGTTCAAAAACCACGTATCTTGCCAAGAGGAAATCGGTTAAAACAGTCATTCGTTGGCGATCGGCATACTGTGCAACTCATGTGCTTAATCTATCCAGTGAGAAAGCCATTGGATACCGAATGCGCCCGGCGCTAAAATACCAAATGCCCAAATTAATGCTGAGGTAATATTTGCCAGTTGGAAATAACGCTGAGGCATTGCACAGATGCCAGCAACCAAAGGGACGACTGCACGTAGCGGGCCAAAAAAACGACCAATAAATGCGCCAAAGAAGCCCCAGTGCTCAAAGAAATCATGCCCACGAACAAGTAACTGCGGGTTACGGGATAGCGGCCATAGGCTACCGACGCGGTCTTTGTAGCGGATACCAATCCAGTAGGAGAGCCAGTCACCAAAAAAAGCACCTGCGGCGGCAGCGCCCCAAATTGGCCAGAAAGGAATACCACTTTCACCAATTAATGCTCCCAGGCCAAACAAAATTACCGTTGCAGGCAATAACAATGAAAGAAAGGCAAGTGACTCACCAAAAGCCAGGAAAAACACAATTGGTATGGCCCAAACTTCATGCTCGCGAACAAAATCGGTAGTGGTAGTAATGAGATCATTCAAAATCACATGCGTTTTCCTGTTTTTGATAGAATTGACTACCAGCATACTGAATGTGTCGCGGTCTTGACTCAACAAAAAATAAACGGCTGGAATATTTCGATCGTTTATAAATTCGAGGTAATTAGCGTTACAGTCATAACCAGCAAATGACAAATCGATCGGGAACCGATTTGAACAGCATTTATGCTAGCTCACAAGGGGAGGCTCAAAGATGTGGGAAAGTGTAGCTTCACTGTCATCGACACGCCGTATATTACGAACAAAAATACCGAATAAAGGTAGGTAGATCATAAAGATATATGCAGAAGCGATAACATAAGTAATTGCATGAACATTCTCTCCTGGGAGTTTGCCGGGCGCTGACATATTCTTGGTTGTCAAAATAAATATCGGTGACCTATTTAAGCCGTAGTTTGTATCATTAAATAGTTAAAAAGAGCTGCCAGGTGGTGACTGAACAAATTAAAAGTCTGAAAAATTGCTTATGAATAAACGATTATTCTAAGAAATATAACTGTAGCTTTTCACGCTCAGTACTGCCTAAACCAAACTCCTGCTGTAGCCACCGTTCACAACTACCATAACGTTCCTGGATACTATGCAAAGCCATTTGAATAAACTCTTCTTTGGCTGACAATAAAAAAGCAAGTTTTCCTAATGCCTGATCGTTAAGTTTAAGCGCCAGTTCTGCCAGCATACGTTCACGGAAAGGGGTCAAGGCCGTTTCGGTCAGCAGATAATCTTCCAATACCGTTGATTCATTTGCCCCTAAAGCAAGCAGTACCAGTGCAGAACCAATACCCGTGCGGTCTTTTCCCACAGCGCAGTGCTGTACGATACCCGTGGCGGAATGCTCCAACGATACGCAGTTGTGCAGTAGACTGACTAATTGTTTATAAGATTGATTATTAAAGGGTAGTCGCCGATAAAGCTCTAACAAGAAGGCATGCGCATCAAATGTTGCCAAGGTTTCATTTGTCAGCTTTTCCAAATTAGCGTTAGCCTCGCTGCTGAGTGGATTAGCAGGAATATTATGATAGCTGGCTCCCTGCCACAGTACATCCGGTTTAGCCTTAACCTCATCGGCGTCACGGTAATCAAGAATCTGAACCACAGAGTTGTTGCTGAGAAAATCACAATCTTTGCTGGTTAAACGATCAAGCGAACCCGATCTGAACAGCAAGCCGCGTTTGATACGCCGACCATCAGCAGCCTGGTTACCGCCTAGATCACGAAAATTAATACCACCATCAAGTGGGATTAGGGAAGGATGAAATAGCGCCATTGTCATCATATTTTCCTCTTATTATAGTTCCTTATAAGAGTGATGACCTTACCAGATAAACCGGCGAAATAAACAACGGGCCAGAAAATTGACCCGATAACAGACTGTTTGTTGATTCATCAACCGTAGAAATTAGATCAAGTGGCGGGCCGCTTCTACCACAATTTTTACTGCGTAGCTTTCAGTCGCTTTCATGGTTTCTTCATTCGGGATCTCTTGCTGGGTACGGTTTACAATCACCCCAGCAACCATACCGGCACGCAGACCCTGACTGGCACACATAGTCAACAAGGTTGCAGACTCCATTTCATAATTCATCACCCCCATCGCTTGCCATTCTTCCATTGAGCCTTTGAAGCGGCTAACAACACGCCCAGAGAAGGTATCGTAGCGCTCTTGCCCTGGATAGAAAGTGTCTGAAGATGCGGTGACGCCAATATGAGTGGTCGCGCCCACTGATTTAGCCGCGTTAACCAACGCTGTCGTACAGGTAAAATCAGCCACTGCTGGAAATTCCATCGGTGCAAAATGCAGGCTGGCGCCGTCTAAACGCACGGCGGCAGTGGTGACCAATACATCACCTACATTAATATTTGACTGAATAGCACCAGTAGTACCAATGCGCAGGAACGTTTTTACGCCAAGCTGTGCCAGTTCTTCAACCGCAATAGAGGTAGATGGGCCACCAATACCGGTTGAGCATACCATCACGGCTTTACCATCCAATTCTGCACGCCATGAAGTAAATTCACGATGGGAAGCCAAATGAACTGGGTTATCCATCAATTTCGCGATTTTCTCAACACGCTGTGGATCACCTGGAACAATAGCCAACGTCGCCCCTTGCAAATCATTTTTAGTCAAGCCCAGATGAAAAACGTCAGATTTAGGCATGTATGAAATTCCTCTTTCATGAGAGATGTTGTAGGGAGACATAAGAGAACATTTTACTCAAAATCGCTGCACTATTTCGTGACGAAAATCACTTTGAAAAAAGAAATGAGTTACGTGATCATACATTAAATGTGCTGCTAATCACATTTAATGGCCGTTTAGACTGTTTTTTTAACAAACACAGTAATGAGTAACAATTAGTTACTCTGTAAACCGAGATGGCAGCCCCCTGGCTGTTGTCGGGCATGCCCGTCATATATAAAAAGGGCGCGAAACGCGCCCAATGCCTCACAAGACAAGGTAAAGATCACACAGACAGAATCGTCGTTATTAATCAGACTTGTTCTTCACGCAAACGCTGCGCCGCCAATACCATGTTTGCCAGTGCCTGACGGGTTTCCGGCCAACCACGGGTTTTCAGACCACAGTCCGGGTTAACCCACAAACGTTCTGCCGGAATACGCAAAGCCGCTTTGCGCAGCAGCGCTTCAATCCATTCGACAGTTGGTACATTCGGTGAGTGAATATCATAAACACCTGGCCCAATTTCATTCGGGTAAGCAAAATCTTCAAATGATTCGAGCAGTTCCATATCTGAACGAGAAGTTTCAATGGTAATCACATCGGCATCCAGCGCAGCAATGGAATCCATGATGTCATTGAACTCGCAATAACACATATGAGTATGGATCTGGGTGCCATTCTGCGCGACAGCAGCATTCAGTTTAAAGGCATCAACTGCCCATTGCAGATAGGATTGCCAGTCGGCACGGCGCAGAGGCAGGCCTTCACGCAGCGCGGGTTCATCAATCTGAATGATACCGATACCGGCTTTCTCCAAATCCTCCACTTCGTCACGCAGCGCCAACGCAATTTGTTTAGCAATAGTTTCACGGCTAACATCTTCCCGCGGGAATGACCAACACAGGATCGTGACCGGGCCAGTCAACATGCCTTTCACCGGTTTATCCGTCAGGGATTGCGCATATTTGGCCCATTCTACCGTGATCGCTTCCGGGCGGCTGATGTCACCAATAATGATCGGCGGTTTAACGCAGCGTGAACCGTAGCTTTGCACCCAACCATTTTGTGTAAACACAAAGCCATCTAAATGCTCACCAAAATACTCAACCATGTCATTACGTTCTGCTTCACCGTGAACCAGTACGTCCAAGCCTAGACGTTCCTGCTCAGCAATGGCTTGCCTGATGTGCCCGCTGATACCTGTACGGTAGTTTTTGCCGTCCAAACGACCTTGTTTGAAATCCAGACGCAGGCTACGGATTTCAGTCGTTTGTGGGAATGAACCGATAGTTGTCGTTGGCCACGTTGGTAAGTTAAAACGCTTACGCTGAGCTTCGGCACGGCCTGCATAAGGCAGTTGGCGTTCAATATCCTGCGCAGTAATTGCCGCCAGACGTCGTTCAACTTGCGCATTATGTACACGACTGGAAGAACGACGAGCGCGGATCGGAGCACTGTAAGCTGTCAGCCTGGCCAGTTTAGCTTCACCTGGCGCGTTCAACGTTTGGGTTAACAATGCCAGTTCGGCACACTTTTGCAGCGCAAAAGCGAACCAGCTTTTCACTTCAGCATCAAGGCGAGTTTCTTCATTTAAATCAATCGGACTGTGCAATAAGGAGCAAGAGCTACCCAGCCATAATGAGCGGCCATTCACCAACGGTTGTAGGCGTTCAAACCAGCGACTAAGGTCAGCACGCCACACGTTACGGCCATTAATCACACCCAATGATAGCAGCCACTCTTTTGGCAGTTTTGCGTTCAACACCGCAAGATCATCTTTACCCGCAACCACATCTACATGCAGACCTTGCACTGGCAGAGCGCGAATGGTGTCAAGGTTATGGCCGATGCTGTCGAAATAGGTGGTCAACAGCAGTTTAACCTGGCCTTGCAACGCCTGATAAGCTGGCTGATAAGCATCCAGCCACGCCTGTGGTAATTCCAGTAACAATGCCGGCTCATCGATCTGCACCCAATCAATGCCGCGTTGCGCCAATTCAGCCAGCACTTGCTGGTACACCGGCAGAATGTCTTGCAGCAGGGAGAGGCGGTCGAACTGCTCACCTTTAACTTTACCGAGCCACAGATAAGTCACCGGGCCAAGCAGTACCGGCTTGATTTTGTGGCCTAATGCCAACGCTTCGTCCACTTCATCCAGCAACTGAGTCCAGCCCAGTTTAAACTGCTGGCCTTGCTGAAACTCAGGCAC
>JBEGTQ010000062.1:0-5558 GCA_041179305.1 Pseudomonadota bacterium
GATTTCAGTTTCAACGCCAGGTAGGTAATCATGAATGTCACGTTACACCGTCTATCTCAGAGCATGGATGCTTTCACTTAAAAACGGTTATCAGGCAAACGAAATAAAGGTGAAAAGTACCCTTACGACGCAACGCATCAGGAAAGAAAACAAAAGCTGATGCGCCTGGCGTGTGTTCCACGTTGATGTGGAATACGGACAGGATACATCAACTCATTGTTTTTAAATAAGAATGGAGTTGACCGGTAAGCCGGGTTCTGTCGTGGACAGTCATTCCTCTAGGCCAGCAATCGCTCACTGGCTCAAGCAGCCTACCCGGGTTCAGTACGGGCCGTACCATGTGAACCCCTATTTGGCCTTGCTCCGGGTGGAGTTTACCTTGCCACGAACTGTTGCCAGCCGCGCGGTGCGCTCTTACCGCACCCTTTCACCCTTACCTGATCCCACTTACGCGGGCCATCGGCGGTTTGCTCTCTGTTGCACTTGTCGTAGGCTCGCGCCTCCCAGGCGTTACCTGGCACCCTGCCCTATGGAGCCCGGACTTTCCTCCCCTTCATCTGTTTCCCCCGAAAGGGACGGCAACGAAGCGGCGACTGTCTGGTCAACTCCGCGGCGGATTATAATCACATTACTGGTAAATGTCATCTGCTGCTTGCACTTAAGCACCGTTTTGCTGTTCAAGTGCATACTTATAGAGCGCATTCTTTTTCACGCCGTGAATTTCCGCTGCCAATGCCGCAGCTTTCTTCAAAGGCAACTCTTTTTGCAATAACGCCAGGGTGCGTAATGCAACAGCCGGTAAAGTATCATCAGCCTGAACTTTATACCCTTCGACAATCAAGACCATCTCACCACGACGGCGGGTTTCTTCTTCCTGAACCCAAGCCAATAACTCGCCAACCGGCGCACCGTGGATAGACTCATAGGTTTTGGTTAACTCTCTGGCAAGTACCACGTAGCGTTGTGGGCCAAGTACGGTTACCATGTCCTGTAAACTTTCCAATAAGCGATGGGTTGATTCGTAGAAAATCAGTGTTCGAGGTTCCTCAATCAGCGCTTGCAGAGTATCCTTACGGCCTTTGGTTTTCGCAGGCAGGAAGCCTTCGTAACAAAAACGATCTGAGGCAATACCGGCGGCAGAAAGTGCTGTAATCGCCGCGCAAGCGCCCGGTAATGGCACAACGCGGATGCCCGCTTCACGGCAACGGCGTACTAAATGGTAGCCCGGATCGTTAATCAGCGGCGTGCCTGCATCTGAAACCAGCGCAATACTCTGGCCTTCTTGCAGTTTTGCCAGCAATACATCAGCTTTTTGTTGTTCGTTATGGTCATGAAGTGCAAACAGGCGGGCGCTAATCGCAAAGTGCTGTAACAGCAGCCCGGTATGGCGGGTATCTTCTGCCGCAATTAAATCAACGCCTTTCAGTACCTCTAACGCCCGGTGAGTCATGTCCCTTGGATTACCGATTGGGGTGGGTACCACATAAAGCGTAGATGCAGAAATCACTGCTCGATCGTGTTGATTCATTGTTTCATCCGAATTACCGATTTAATATTGAGCATCTTGAAAAAAACATCACTGGATACAGTATGCTTTCCTCAACATTCGTTCGTTCCAACGCAGGGTTTGTTTCTGTTGTTCTGGCTGTACTGATTCTGGCGGCCTGTTCAGGCAAAGCGCCACAGACGCCAACGCCAGCAAGTATGCAAGGCGAAGCAAGCGCTAACTCTGATTACTATCTGCAACAATTGCAACAGAGCGGTGATGATAACAAGGCTGACTGGCAATTACTCGCCATTCGTGCCCTGCTACATGAAAGGAAAATCCCTCACGCCGCGGAACAGCTCGCTACCTTGCCAGCCAATCTAAATGATACTCAGCGTCAGGAACAACAATTGCTGACCGCAGAATTACTGATTGCGCAGAAAAACACCCCTGCAGCTACCGATGTTCTGAGCAAACTGGATACCAGTAAATTATCAGAAAATCAACAAATTAGATTCTATAAAGCACAAATTACCGCCCATCAAGGTAAAGCGACTCTACCGCTGATTCGTGCGTTTATCGCTCAGGAACCGCTCCTGAAAGATAAGGCCCATCAGGACAATATCGATGGCACCTGGCAATCGCTGGCGCAACTGACGCCGCAAGAATTGAATAATATCGTGATTAATGCTGACGAAAACGTGCTACAAGGCTGGCTGGACTTATTGCGTGTCTATCAGGATAACAAGCAAGATCCGGATATGCTGAAAGCCGGTATTAAAGACTGGCAAAACCGTTATCCACAAAATCCGGCAGCGAAAACCCTGCCGACAGCGTTTACGCAGATAAATAATTTCCGTCAGGCATCCACTACAAAGATAGCACTGCTGTTGCCATTACGTGGCTCGGCCAAAGCCTTTGCCGATGCCATCCAACAAGGATTTAGCGCAGCCCAAAATGGTTTACCCGTAGCCGCTCCGGCACCAATAGCACCTGAAACAACCGCTGCAGCCCCGGTTGATACAACAATAGCGGCAGACGATGAAACGCCAGTCAATCTGCCTACACCTGTCGCTACCAGCAACACACAAGTAAAAGTCTACGACACCACCACTCAACCGATCGCAACATTGCTGGCGCAAGCCCAGCAAGATGGTGCTACTCTGGTGGTCGGTCCACTATTGAAACCGGATGTAGAGCAACTGAGTACAACACCCAGTACGCTAAATATTCTGGCGTTGAACCAGCCAGAAGTGAGCAAAAACAATCCGAATATCTGCTACTTCGCCTTGTCACCAGAAGATGAAGCGCGCGATGCTGCGCATCATCTATGGCATCAGGAAAAAAGAATGCCGTTGTTACTGACGCCACGCAGTGCCTTCGGTGATCGTATTGCCAAAGCTTTCGCTGAAGAGTGGCAGAAACAAGGTGGACAAACCGTATTGCAGCAGAAGTTCGGTTCTATTGCTGAGTTGAAACAAGCGATTAATAGTGGTGCAGGTATTCGCCTGACCGGCCAGCCAGTTGACGTCCCCAGCGCACCAGCAGCGGCTCCCGCCTCGGTGATGATTGCTGGCCTGACTATCCCGGCTCCGCCAGTAGATCCCACAGTAGTATCAACATCTATCGGTGGAAACATTGATGCGGTTTATATCATTGCCACGCCTGCCGAACTGACACTGATTAAACCGATGATTGATATGGCGACTACCACCCGTAGCAAACCGTCGCTGTTCGCCAGCTCCCGCAGCTATCAGGCCGGTGCAGGTCCGGATTACCGCCTTGAAATGGAAGGCGTGCAGTTTAGCGACATTCCATTGATGGCAGGGTCTAATCCGGCACTGATGCAACAGGCGTCGGCTAAATATGCCAACGACTATTCGCTGGTGCGGTTGTACGCGATGGGTATTGATGCATGGACATTGTCAAATCATTTTGCCCAAATGCGCCAGATCCCCGGATTTCAGATCAGCGGCATTACTGGTGATTTGACTGCATCAGAAGATTGCGTTATCAACCGTAAACTGCCCTGGCTGCAATATCGTCAGGGAATGGTGGTACCCGCAACATAGATCGCTTACAACGCAAGGAGTGAACATGAGCCAACGGAGTATTGGCACACAGTATGAAACTCAGGCTCGCCAGCATCTGGAGCGGGCTGGTTTAGCGTTTCAGGCAGCGAATGTTACCTGCCGTGGTGGTGAAATTGATCTCATCATGCGTGATGGAGCAACGTGGGTATTTGTTGAAGTTCGCTTTCGACGCAATGCCCTGTTTGGTGATGCTGTGGCCAGTGTCACCTTCTGCAAGCAACAACGGCTACTCCGAGCCGCCGCCGTTTGGCTGGCACAACGGGGAGGCAGTTTCGCCACAACACCGTGCCGTTTTGATGTATTTGCTATCACTGGCAGCCAGATAGAGTGGCTACCTAACGCCTTCAATGCGGATTGACTGTCTTTTCTTCGGTTTGATACCGGGTAAATAATTTTACTGAGTGGGTTAACGTGCTGGATAGAATCAAAGGCTGCTTTACTGAAAGTATTCAAACCCAGATTGCTGCGGCGGAGGCACTGCCTGACGCCATATCACGTGCAGCGATGACATTGGTTCAGTCACTGCTCAACGGCAATAAAATTCTCTGCTGTGGTAACGGCACATCTGCGGCTAACGCGCAACATTTTGCTGCCAACATGATAAACCGCTTTGAAACAGAGCGGCCAAGCCTGCCTGCCATTGCTTTAAATGCTGATAATGTTGTGCTGACCGCCATTGCTAACGACCGGTTGCACGATGAAATCTACGCTAAACAGGTGCGTGCAATTGGCCATGCCGGTGATATTTTGCTCGCAATTTCCACTCGCGGCAACAGCCGTGATATTGTGAAAGCCGTCGAAGCGGCAGTCACCCGCGATATGGCCATCGTTGCCCTTACCGGTTACGATGGCGGTGAACTGGCAGGCTTGTTGGGGCAGCAGGATGTTGAAATCCGTATCCCTTCACACCGCAGCGCCAGAGTTCAAGAATTACATATGCTCACAGTGAATTGTCTGTGTGACTTAATTGACAACACCCTATTTCCTCATCAGGACGATTAAAGGAGCACAAATGAAAGTGGGTTACATATTTGCCATGCTATTCAGCGCCCTGCTGTTGCAAGGTTGTGTCGGCGCGGTCGTGGTTGGCACCGCAGCAGTTGCAACCAAATCCATCACAGATCCACGCAGTGTTGGCACGCAGGTAGATGACAGTACACTGGAAGCCCGAGTCGTTAACGCGTTAAGCAAAGATCAAGAGATAAAAGATCAGACGCGATTTGTGGTTACCGCTTATCAGGGGAAAGTCCTGTTGACCGGGCAATCACCAAACGCAGAGCTGTCGACCCGCGCCAAACAGATTGCAGAGGCTGTTGACGGTGCAACGGAAGTACATAACGAGATGCGCTTGGGTAAACCTGTTGAACTTACCACCGCATCAATGGACACCTGGATTACCACTAAAATTCGCTCACAGTTGCTGACTGCCAATTCAGTTAAATCCACTAACGTGAAAGTGACCACAGAGAACGGCGAAGTGTTCCTGCTAGGCCTGGTTACTCAGCAAGAAGGGCAAGCAGCAGCACAGATTGCCAGCCAGGTCAGTGGCGTTAAGCACGTCACCACCGCGTTTACTTTGGTGAAATAAACCGCTTATTAGCATGCTGTAAGCTCATTAATCCCAATGAGCTTACACAAGTAAATGATTCGGATACGTGAACACAGCTCCCCCTGCAGTTGCACCGCGAAAGGTATACAGCGAGTTTTCCTGCAAAAACGCCTTCCCACCCAACTGCCGCATCTGGCGCAATATCCACTGTTGCCGTGAAATCACATAACCCGATGGAGCATTCACCTTAAAGCGATAAGGATTGGGCAGCACCGCTGCCAGCAGAGCCGCTTGCGAGGCGTTCAATTTGCTGGCTGGCTTGTTGAAGAAATGGCGCGAGGCGGCTTCGACGCCAAAAATACCGTCGCCAAATTCTGCAATATTCAGATAAACCGTCAGAATACGGCGCTTGGTCCATATTAGTTCGATA
>JBEGTQ010000063.1:0-37769 GCA_041179305.1 Pseudomonadota bacterium
TGAGCCGCGGGCAGTTTTTCTAATGCTTTGGTGAATCGACGGGTTTCATAAACATCAATATCATTTTCGTGTTGTCCTTCTGACATAGCGCGTAACCTTATGGTTATCAACTTCGCTTTGCGCCAGCAGAGATTCAAGAATGAAACTGTAAGGCAAGTCAGGGTTATCTTCAGCTATACGACCTATCTTTGCCCAATGTTCAATCTGCTTTGGAACACTGCGACTTGCAGCATCAGCATGAACCTTTACGTCGCTAACAAAGTCGTCGTCTAAACGAATACTTGTAGCCATTGTGCGATCCTCTCTCGGATTTGTATTACATACGACGCGAAACGCATACGCCTGCGATGGCGCACAGACAGAATGCGACAATATGTCGCAATATGCAACCTTTAATTACTTTGTTTTTATTGCTAACCACTGTAGTGGCAGAGATACTTTCGGCTCAGTTTTGCAGAAGCGTTTAGGTAGGCTTTAAAAAATCACGGAAGCCGAAGCCTCCGTGAGGTGTTACTTAAACTGCCGAATTACATATGTTGAATAATGGCGTCGCCAAATTCACTGCATTTCAATAAGTTAGATCCTTCCATCAAACGTTCAAAATCATACGTCACAGTCTTGGCTTGAATCGCGCCTTCCGTACCTTTAATGATTAGGTCGGCCGCTTCAGTCCAGCCCATATGGCGTAACATCATTTCTGCCGACAAAATAATTGAACCTGGGTTTACTTTATCCTGACCGGCATATTTGGGTGCAGTACCGTGGGTGGCTTCAAACAAGGCACAATCGTCACCGATGTTGGCACCCGGAGCAATACCGATACCACCAACTTGTGCCGCCAACGCATCAGAAATGTAGTCACCGTTCAGATTCATACAGGCGATGACATCATACTCTGCCGGACGCAGCAGAATCTGTTGCAGGAAAGCATCAGCAATCACATCTTTAATAATGATCTCTTTGCCGTTATTTGGGTTTTTGATTTTAACCCACGGCCCGCCATCAACCAGCTCACTACCAAATTCTTCACGCGCCAACTGGTAACCCCAGTCTTTAAATGCACCTTCAGTAAATTTCATAATGTTGCCTTTATGAACCAGAGTGACTGATTCGCGATCATTGGCAATGGCATAGTCAATCGCAGCACGAACCAGGCGTTTAGTCCCTGCTTCTGAACAGGGTTTCACGCCGATACCACATTGTTCAGGAAAGCGGATTTTCTTCACGCCCATCTCTTCACGCAGGAACTTAATCACTTTTTCCGCTTCTGGTGAACCGGCTTGCCATTCAATACCGGCATAGATGTCTTCGGCGTTTTCGCGGAAAATCACCATATCAGTATCTTGTGGGCGTTTTACCGGGCTTGGAGTACCGGTGTAATAACGCACTGGGCGCAGACAGATATACAAATCGAGTTGTTGGCGCAGAGCAACATTCAGAGAACGAATACCACCACCCACCGGGGTAGTTAGCGGCCCTTTAATTGCAACACGGTAATCACGAATAAGATCCAATGTCTCTTCTGGCAACCAAACATCTTTGCCATAAACATGGGTTGATTTCTCACCGGTGTAGATTTCCATCCAAGAGATCTTACGTTCACCTTTGTAGGCTTTCTTAACCGCAGCATCTACCACGTGGATCATGGCAGGCGTTACATCGACGCCGATACCGTCACCTTCAATAAATGGAATGATAGGATTATGCGGAACAACCAGTTTACCCTGAGCATCGACAGTAATTTTCTTACCTTCTGCCGGAACAACGACTTTGCTTTCCATCAACCTCTCCTTCAGCGCAATTTTGTTAATGCCTTGTAACATCGGTGCCAATACTACTTGAATATTCGTTCAGCGCCAATCCGAAACAGATTGAGGTATAATGCGCTAATCACTCGGGATGGCAAGAATCATGAATAAATTCTCTGTTAAAAATCACAAATTTAACCGATTCAGCACTAAGGCACAGGTGACACGTCCGGCGGTTATTACCCCACGCCGCGTGCTGTTATTCAACAAGCCTTTTGATGTGTTACCCCAATTTACTGATACGGCAGGTCGCGCTACTTTGAAGGAATTTATTCCTTTTAATGATGTTTATGCGGCGGGTCGCTTAGATCGTGACAGTGAAGGTTTACTGGTATTAACCAATGATGGCAAGCTACAGGCCAGGCTCACACAACCGGCCCAGAAAACCGGTAAAATCTATTTTGTTCAAGTTGAAGGTGTACCCAGTGATGATGCGCTGCTACAACTACAACGTGGAATAACCTTGAAAGATGGCCCAACCTTGCCGGCAGGTGCTGAATTGGTTAGCGAACCTGAATGGCTATGGCCACGTAATCCGCCGATCCGATCGCGCAAAGCCATCCCCACCCGTTGGCTAAAGATAACGCTTTACGAAGGCCGCAACCGGCAAGTACGCAGAATGACTGCACATGTAGGCTTCCCTACCCTGCGTCTGATTCGGTTTAGTATCGAAAATTTCAGCCTTGGCAACTTACAGCCCGGCGAATGGAAGGAGATAACGGATGTTTAAACCTCATGTTACCGTCGCTTGCGTGGTTCACGCTCAGGGGAAGTTCTTAGTCGTCGAAGAGACGATCAATAATAAAAAACTATGGAATCAACCGGCTGGCCATCTTGAGGCGAATGAAACGCTGCTTCAGGCCGCAGAAAGAGAACTGTGGGAAGAAACGGGGATCCGCGCCACACTACACTCTTTTCTGCGTATGCATCAATGGATTGCACCAGACAAAACACCGTTTTTGCGCTTCGTTTTCGTCATTGAACTGCTGGCTCCCCTGCCCACCCACCCCCGTGACAGTGATATCGACCGTTGCCTGTGGCTCAGTGCTGATGAAATCCTGCAATCAGGCAATTTACGCTCCCCTCTGGTGGCAGAAAGTATCCTTTGTTATCAGCAACCTGAACGCTACTCACTTGATCTGGTTGGCTCTTTTAACTGGCCGTTATAAACGCCAAGTTTAATTACTCAGGTTATTTTAAATCAGCCAATGCAGCCAGGCCGTCAACGTGATAAAATGCTGCGCTTGTTTTTTTATAACACCTTACCCGTGACCAAAAGTTGTTCGGATGCCTTCGTCCGCCATAATCTTCACTGGGGCATGAGGTGTTTACGTTAGTGAGACCCCATGTTAGATAACAGCCAGAAAAAAGTAATCGTCGGTATGTCCGGCGGTGTCGATTCTTCCGTTTCCGCTTACCTGCTGCAACAGCAAGGCTACCAGGTAGCCGGCTTGTTCATGAAAAACTGGGAAGAGGATGATAGCGAAGAATATTGCTCAGCAGCGACTGATCTGGCCGATGCGCAAGCGGTATGCAACAAATTGGGCATCGCGCTGCACACCGTTAATTTTGCAGCGGAATACTGGGATAACGTATTTCAATTATTCCTCGAAGAGTATAAAGCCGGGCGTACCCCTAATCCCGATATTCTGTGCAATAAAGAAATTAAATTCAAAGCGTTCCTCCAATTCGCAGCCGAAGATTTGGGCGCAGACTATATCGCCACCGGCCACTATGTCCGCCGTCAGGATGTAGATGGCAAAAGCCGCTTGCTGCGAGGCCTGGACGGCAATAAAGACCAAAGTTACTTCCTCTATACCTTAAGCCACCAACAGCTTGCTCAAAGTCTGTTTCCGGTGGGTGAACTTGAGAAACCTGTAGTTCGCCGGATCGCCGAACAGCTTGATTTGGTGACCGCGAAGAAAAAAGACTCAACCGGCATCTGTTTTATCGGTGAGCGCAAATTCCGTGATTTCCTTGGCCGCTATCTGCCGGCACAACCGGGTTCAATCATGACGGTTGATGGTCGGCATGTCGGCGAACATCAGGGATTGATGTATCACACCCTGGGCCAACGTAAAGGTTTGGGTATCGGTGGCACTAAGGAGGGTAGCGATGACCCGTGGTATGTGGTGGATAAAGATATCGCTAACAATATCCTGCTGGTCGCGCAAGGGCATGAACACCCACGGCTGATGTCGGTTGGCCTGATTGCTCAACAGCTACATTGGGTCGATCGCCAACCGATAACCGCATCGTTCCGCTGTAGGGTGAAAACGCGTTATCGCCAACAAGACATTCCCTGTACCGTAACCCCACGGGATAACCAACAGGTTGACGTTCGATTTGACTCGCCAGTGGCCGCGGTCACACCAGGCCAGTCAGCCGTCTTCTATCAGGGCGAAGTGTGCCTGGGCGGCGGTATTATTGAAGAACGTTACCCACTGACGGGCACCGAAACACATTAATCCAAAACCGTTACAGGAGTGGCCGTGGCGAAGAGCTATTATGACATTACACTATCATTGGCCGGGATCTGCCAGTCTGCCATTGTGGTTCAGCAACTGGCGCATGAAGGTCAATGCGATAATAATGCACTGAATACCGTACTGGGCAGCCTGTTACATACCGATCCCCCTTCTACCCTTGCGGTATATGGCGGTAATGAACAGTCTCTAAAAATGGGACTGGAAACGTTGCAAGGCGTCTTGAATACCCATCGTCAGGGCCTTGGGGTAGAGCTCACCCGCTATGCCCTGAGCCTGATGGTATTGGAGCGTAAACTAAATGCCAATAAGTCGTCCATGAATACCTTAAGTGACCGTATCAACCAGCTTGATAGACAACTGGCACATTTTGACCTTGAATCTGAAACAATAATGAGTTCGCTGGCATCAATTTATACTGATGTCATAAGCCCACTAGGCCCACGTATTCAGGTCACCGGTTCGCCGGCTATTTTACAAAGTACGCTGGTGCAGGCTAAAGTTCGTGCAGCGCTACTCGGCGGGATCCGCTCTGCTGTGCTTTGGCAGCAAATCGGCGGGAGCCGTTTGCAGTTAATATTTTCGCGTAACCGTCTGTTTAAACAGGCTCAGAGTATTCTTGCTCGTATTTGAAAATTGTTAAAATCTGACTTTAGGAGTCGCTACCGATGGAATTATCCTCACTGACTGCTGTTTCACCTATTGATGGGCGCTACAGCGATAAAGTCAGCGCTCTGCGCTCAATCTTTAGCGAATTCGGTTTGCTAAAGTTCCGCGTAAAAGTCGAAGTACGTTGGCTGCAAAAACTGGCCGCTTGTGCAGAAGTCAAAGAAGTTCCCCCTTTTAATACCGACGCAAACGCTTACCTTGATAAGATCGTGTCAGCGTTTAATGAACAAGATGCACAGCGTATCAAAATTATTGAACGCACCACCAATCATGATGTGAAAGCGGTTGAGTATTTCCTGAAAGAAAAAGTAGAACATATTCCAGCACTGCATGCGGTATCGGAATTCATTCATTTTGCTTGTACTTCAGAAGACATTAATAATCTGTCCCACGCATTAATGCTGCAAACTGCCCGTCAGGATGTGATATTACCCATGTGGCGCCAGATTATCGATTCAATTAAAACACTCGCTCACCAACATCGTGATGTACCGCTGTTGTCCCGTACCCACGGCCAGCCTGCAACACCATCAACGATCGGTAAAGAGTTCGCAAACGTAGCTTACCGAATGGAACGCCAGTTCCGTCAATTATCTCAAGTAGAAATTCTGGGCAAAATCAACGGCGCGGTAGGTAACTATAATGCTCATATCGTGGCTTATCCTGAAGTAGACTGGCATCAGTTCAGCGAGGACTTTGTGACATCGTTGGGGATTCACTGGAACCCATACACCACACAAATTGAACCTCATGATTACATTGCTGAATTGTTTGATTGTGTGGCTCGTTTCAATACGATTCTGATCGATTTTGACCGTGATATTTGGGGTTATATTGCACTTAACCACTTCAAGCAAAAAACCATCGCCGGCGAGATTGGCTCAAGCACTATGCCACATAAAGTTAATCCGATTGACTTCGAAAACTCCGAAGGTAACCTGGGTCTGTCTAATGCGGTACTGGGTCATTTGGCCAGCAAGTTACCGGTATCACGCTGGCAGCGTGACCTGACAGACTCCACCGTACTGCGTAATCTGGGTGTTGGCCTGGGATATGCGCTGATAGCTTATCAGGCGACGTTGAAAGGCATTAGTAAACTGGAAGTTAACCAATCACACCTGCTGGCAGAACTGGATCAT
This sequence comes from Pseudomonadota bacterium, assembly GCA_041179305.1. GTDB lineage: Bacteria > Pseudomonadota > Gammaproteobacteria > Enterobacterales > Enterobacteriaceae > Yersinia. The sequence continues at coordinate 6,103 of JBEGTQ010000063.1, forward strand.
AATTGGGAAGTTTTAGCCGAGCCAATCCAGACAATTATGCGCCGTTATGGTATTGAAAAACCGTATGAGAAACTGAAAGAACTGACCCGTGGTAAACGGGTTGATGCTGCCGGTATGCAAGCATTTATCGATGGCCTCGCCTTGCCGGAAGAAGAAAAAACACGCCTGAAAACCATGACACCTGCTAATTATATTGGTCGTGCTGCGATTATGGTTGATGAATTAAAGTAATATAGTGATCACTATACCCTATAGATTTCAACGTGCAAAAAGGCGGCAAACGAGAAAATCCTGAATCACTTATATCGATATAAGTGATTCAGGTGAGTAAAAACCGCTAGCCACATGCGGCTTAAACTACAAGGGGTATAATCCGCACTTTTGTTACGCTTCTTCCTTTTTTTATCTCCCTTACCTCTCCCCCTGTTTAGTAACGGTTTAGTCATTATCGTTGATAATACCCGTTGTTGTAAGGACCTCAACCTTTCAGGGAACTAACTGATTATGTTAAAAAAAACAATTTTATCCATCGCATTAATGGGCACGTGCACTGCCGCTATGGCGAACGATTACACTTATGTGGCGGGTGGATTACAATACGGTTCAATTAATAGTAACCAGCGTTTTGATAAGCAGTTTGACCTTAGCAATTACGGAAATATTGGCAAGCGTGAAATGGGTGGGATTTACCTTAATGGCGGCTATGGTTTTGATAATGATCTATTTATTGATGGTCGCATAAACAGCATTGCCAATAATAATCGTGCTCTTGCTGAAGCAGTACTCGGTTTGGGCTATCATTTTGCCTTTTCACCGAACATCGATTTTTATACCTTGGTAGGCGGCAGTCGCCGTGCAATGGTATTTGATGCAAGCAAAAACGGCAAAAAAACCAATACCTATAATAGCGCTACGGGTGAAGTGGGTATTAAAAGCAAACTGTCGCAGGATATTGGGTTGGATGTTGCCTATCGTCTGGCAAACTATGACCATCGAGCCTTCCAGGAAGCACGTATTTCAACAAATTATGCATTGACACAACACCTTGCTGCGGAAGTGGGTTATACCTATCATGACTGGAAGGTTAATGACCAGGCAGTGCAAGTCGGTTTACGTTATAATTTCTAAGCTGTTAGCTTTATTTTACTTTGCCGGGTAACCACTTATTATCCGGTCAAGACCTTATCGAGGAATGTGGTATGCGGGTTTTAGTTCTGGAAGATAATGCTTTGCTACGCCACCACCTTGCGGTTCAAATGCGAGAAATGGGGCATCAGGTTGACGCAGCGGAAGATGCTAAAGAGGCAGACTATTTCTTACAAGAACACACTCCGGACATCGCAATTATCGATCTTGGTCTGCCCGGCGAAGATGGTCTAAGTCTCATTCGCCGCTGGCGTAGTCATCAGACCAACTTGCCCATTCTGGTTCTGACCGCACGGGAAAGTTGGCAGGATAAGGTCGCGGTGCTGGAAGCCGGTGCAGATGATTACGTCACCAAACCATTCCATCTGGAAGAAGTTATCGCTCGGATGCAGGCACTGATGCGCCGCAATATTGGTCTGGCTTCACAGGTAATTGAATTCCCACCTTTCCAAATAGACCTGTCACGGCGAGAGTTGTGCGTTAATCAGCAACAGATTAAACTGACGGCCTTTGAATACACTATCGTTGAAACACTTATCCGTAATGCCGGTAAAGTTGTCAGCAAAGACACACTGATGCTGCAACTGTACCCAGACGCAGAACTTCGTGAAAGCCATACAATCGATGTATTAATGGGTCGTTTACGTAAAAAACTGTTGGCAGAACATGAAGGTGAAGTGATTACCACGATTCGCGGCCAGGGATATCGTTTTGATGCCAACTAGGCAACATGTTCAGAAAAAACCGTAAACCGTTTTCTCTTCGCGCGCGTTTCCTGATGGCGACCGCCGCCGTCGTTTTGGCGTTGTCGTTATCTTATGGCATGGTTGCTGTGGTTGGTTATATTATCAGCTTTGATAAAAATACCTTTAGCGCCCACCGTGGCGAAAGTAACTTATTCTTCAGCTTGTCTCAATGGAATGACAACAAACTCAGCATTTCAGTCCCACCTGAACTTGAACTGAATATCCCAACACTCGTGCTGATCTACGATAAAGATGGCAATATCTTGTGGCGTCAACGCCATGTAGAGGAGCTTGAATCCCGTATCGAAAAAAGCTGGTTACAAAAACCTGGATTCTATGAATTGGATACCGGGACGCATATCAGTAGCATGATGCTGGGTGATAACCCGAAAGCGCAGAATCAGTTAAAAAAATATGATGATACTGATAACAGCGCCCTAACCCATTCCATTTCAGTTAATATCTACCCTGCCACTTCACGCTTGCCAGAATTAACCATAGTCGTGATAGATACCATCCCACAAGAATTGCAGCGTTCGGATCTGGTCTGGAACTGGTTCAGCTACGTGCTATTGGCAAATTTATTATTAGTTGTTCCTTTGTTATGGCTAGCGGCCTATTGGAGCCTGCGACCCATCAAAACATTGGTCAACCAGATAACACAGCTTGAGAAAGGAGAGCGCGATCAATTAAATGAAAATCCACCCCGCGAATTACAGAGTCTGGTGCGTAATCTCAATATCTTACTGACCAACGAACGCCAAAGTTATACCAAATATCGCACTACCCTGTCAGATCTTACCCATAGTCTCAAAACGCCGCTTGCAGTGTTGCAAACCACGCTACGATCTTTACGAAGCGGCAAACAGACAGTAACTATTGAGGAGATCGAGCCTATTATGCTGGAACAGATAAGCCGTATTTCTCAGCAAATTGGCTATTATCTGCATCGTGCCAGTATGCGTTCCGAACATAATGTGTTAATTCGTGAACTCCATTCTGTTACAGCTCTGCTGGATAGCTTATGCAGTGCACTGAATAAAGTTTATCAGCATAAAGGGGTAGTAATCACGCTGGATATATCACCTGAAGTCTCCTTCCTTGGCGAGAAAAATGACTTTATGGAAGTCATGGGCAATGTTTTGGATAATGCCTGTAAATACTGTTTGGAATTTGTCGAAATTACCGCTTTCCACACTGAAAAACAGCTCACCATCGTGATCGATGACGATGGTTCCGGCATTCCTAAAAGTAAACGAAAATTAATTTTCCAACGGGGTCAACGAATTGATACATTGCGTCCAGGACAAGGGCTTGGGTTGTCAGTCGCCGCCGAAATCATTGAACAGTATCAAGGTGAGATCAACATCACTGAAGGCCACTTGGGCGGCACCAAAATGATGGTGACCTTTGGCCAACAACACAATCATCACGATGATTAACAAAATTTGCCAGCCACCCCCTGATACTAAAGACTCGCATCCGTTATAATCACAGGCAATCTCACCCTCTTCTGGAATAAACATGGACTACCAACTCAGTCTCGATTGGCCTGATTTTCTGCAACATTATTGGCAGAAACGTCCCGTCATCCTCAAGCATGGTTTCAAAAACTTCATTGATCCCCTCTCACCAGACGAACTTGCCGGATTAGCGATGGAAAATGAAGTCGATAGCCGGCTGGTAAGCCATGAAAACGGGCGTTGGCAAGTTGCTCACGGCCCGTTTGACCGTTTTGATCACTTAGGTGAAACCAATTGGTCGCTGCTGGTACAAGCGGTGGATCACTGGCATGAATCCACCGCTGCTTTGATGCGCCCCTTCCGCCAACTCTCCGACTGGCGTATGGACGACTTAATGATCTCATTCTCAGTACCGGGAGGCGGAGTGGGGCCACATTTTGATCAATATGATGTCTTTATTATTCAGGGAACGGGCCGCCGCCGCTGGCGGGTTGGCGAAAAAACGGAAATGAAGCAACATTGTCCGCACCCAGACTTGCTGCAAGTCAGCCCTTTTGATGCCATCATTGACGAAGAAATGGAACCTGGTGATATCATTTATATCCCACCAGGTTTTCCTCATGAAGGCTATGCACTCGAAAATGCCCTGAATTACTCAGTCGGTTTTCGTGCACCAAATGGCCGCGAACTGGTTAGTGGTTTTGCCGACTATGTGCTATCCCGCGAGTTAGGTAGTTACCGCTACAGCGATCCAGATCTGTCACTGCGTGAGCATCCAGCAGAAATATTGCCGCAAGAGATCAATAAGTTACAAACGATGATGTTGGATCTGCTTCAACAACCCGACCATTTCCAAAATTGGGTTGGCGAATTCACATCCCAATCGCGTCATGAGCTTGATATTTCACCACCTGAGTCTCCTTATCAGGCCAGTGAAATTTATGCTTTGCTAAAACAAGGCGAGGCGTTACGGCGCCTTAGTGGCCTGCGTGCTCTGCGTATCGGAGAGCACTGTTTTATTAACGGAGAGTTGATTGATACGCCACACTCAGCCGCTGCCGATGCACTGTGTCAGCACTTCAGTGTCGATGCTAAAAAGTTGGGTAACGCTCTGGAAGACCCCATTTTCATGGCAATACTGTCAGAACTGGTTAACAACGGCTATTGGTATTTTAACGACTAACATCTGCAGCGAATTTTGTTTCCCCCTTTAATTATTAATATCAATCCAGGCTAAAAACTGAATGAGCATGAAGGAGCTATCCGATGATGACCCACCCACCATTTGTTCATCCTGATGAAATACGGGCTAACTTTTCCAAAGCCATGTCAGATATGTATCGGGCCGAAGTCCCTCTCTATGGCACCTTATTACAGTTGGTTGCCGCTATAAACAGACAAACGATAGAACAATCACCGCCGCTCAATCTTCATTTGCAGCGAACGGGGGAAATTGAACGCCTGAACATGGAGCGACACGGTGCTATTCGGGTCGGAACTGCAGCAGAGCTTGCAACCCTACGCCGTTTGTTTGCAGTGATGGGCATGTTTCCTGTTGGCTATTATGATCTGGCTCCAGCCGGTGTACCGGTTCATTCCACCGCTTTCAGGGCAGTACATGAAGCCTCACTTCAAACCTGCCCGTTCAGAGTTTTCACCTCACTATTACGGCTGGAACTGATTGAACAATCACAATTACAACAACTGGCCGCCGATATTTTGGCAAAAAGAACCATTTTCACCCCACGAACTATCGAGCTGATTGTGCAACATGAAACTGCGGGTGGCCTGACCCGTCTTGAAGCGGATGATTTTATCTCGCAATCGCTGGAAACATTTCGTTGGCACAATCAGGCAACGGTCAGCGCATCGGTTTACCAACAGCTACATGATCAACATCGCTTAATTGCTGACGTGGTGGCTTTCAAAGGACCCCATATTAATCATTTAACGCCAAGGACTTTAGATATCGATGCCGCACAAGTGGCAATGCCAGAATATAACATTACCCCTAAAGCGGTGATCGAAGGACCACCCCCGCGCCGCTGCCCGATATTATTGCGACAAACCAGTTTTAAGGCACTGGAAGAGAAAGTGGCCTTTATTTCAGATAATGGGCAAATAATTCAGGGGCATCACACTGCACGTTTCGGTGAAATAGAGCAGCGGGGAGCCGCATTGACCGCTAAAGGCCGCGATTTGTATGACCGTTTGCTACAGGCGTCTCAAGATCAATTTCAGGTTCCTGCTAATGAGAAAAATGCGGCACACTATATGGAAATTTTCAGCAAGACGTTTAGCCAATTCCCCGATGATTTATCTGTTATGCGCTCAGAGCAACTCGCCTTCTTCCGCTATTTTCCCACCAGGAAAGGTTTGAGCGCGGAGACTGAATTAATGCAGGAAATGACGTTAGACGAACTGATTTGTCGTGAATTTATCCAATTTGAACCGTTGGTTTATGAAGATTTCTTATCCGTCAGCGCTGCCGGAATTTTTCAATCAAATTTAGGTGATAAGAGGCAGAGTCATTTTGCCGGGCAATCAAGTAAACAGGCGTTTCAGCGGGATCTCGGCGTGATGGTCATTGATGAATTACAGCTTTATGCTGAAACGCAACAGCGCTCACTTATGGCTACTGCTACAGCCCTTAAGTTAGCACCGTTGAGTCTATAGTGCCGTGTTATCTGGCTGGCCTGGAACTAATGCCTGAATTTTTAATAACAATTGCTCAGCCTGATCGCGCGGTAACTGTGCATCTACCGGTAAATACCACCAGTTAGGTTGAGCAAAAGTACAACACTTGACAGCATCCTTTTCTGTCATCAACAAAACTTGCGAGCCGGATGCCAGCGAGCCGAGTTGCGCCAGTGAGTAATCCTGATGATCAGCAAAAGTGTACTCACGTTCAGGCTCAATACCCAACATCTTCAGCGTGGCAAAAAAGCGCGGAGGATGGCCGATTCCTGCCATTGCAATCACTTGTTGCAGTTGTTGTGCAGGCAATCGTTCACCGGTTAATAGATTAACGGCTTCACGAGCCACCAGTTGCATGGGGATCTCCCCTGTAGCCGCGAGTCCACTATTAGTTATCACCGCATCTACCGACTTTAACCGCCCCGCCCGCTCTCGCATCGGCCCGGCAGGTAACCACCAGCCATTGCCAAAACGACGAACCCCATCGATGACGGCCAACTCAAAATCGCGCGCTAATGCATAATGTTGTAAACCGTCATCGGTGATAATAAAATCCACGTCATTAGATTTCAGTAATACTTTGATAGCATCAGAACGTTTAGGTGATACTGCAACGGGAGCTTTGGTTCGTTGAAAGATTAGCACCGGCTCATCACCGCCCTGTGCTGTCGATGTCTCTTCAGAAAGCAGCAGTGGATAAACATCTGACTTCCCGCCATAGCCACGAGACACCACGCCAACGCGATAACCCCGCTGTTGCAGTTGTTCTACCAACCAGATAGCGACTGGCGTTTTACCATTACCACCTGCGGTAAGATTGCCGACAATAATCACCGGAACAGGAGAACGCCATGCAGTACGTAACCCTAAGCGATAACTGGCTCGGATAAACCAGGTGACTGCGCCATATAGCCATGATAAGGGTAGCAATAGCCAATACAGTCGTGATTGACCGAACCAGATACGCTTAATCATTGGCCAAACTGCATACGATTAAGTTGGGCATAAGCGCCACATTGTGACAGTAATTCAGCATGCACCCCGCGTTCTATGATATGACCATCTTCAATCACCAGAATCTCATCTGCTTTTTCGATAGTCGATAAGCGGTGGGCAATAATCAGAGAGGTACGATTCTTCTGCAACTCATCCAATGCAGCCTGAATAGCTCGTTCAGATTCAGTATCCAGTGCGGAGGTCGCTTCATCCAAAATCAATATTGGGCAGTCTCGCAATAAGGCTCGAGCGATAGCAATACGTTGACGCTGCCCACCAGAGAGCATTACACCATTCTCTCCTATAACCGTATCAAGACCATTTTCCATTTTATTGATAAAGTCCATGGCATATGCCATTCGGGCGGCTTCGTCGATTTCGGCACGACTATAGTGTTCATTACGAGCGTAAGCGATATTATTGGCAACTGTATCGTTGAACAGGTGAACGTTTTGTGACACCAGTGCCACTTGATTACGCAGAGCACCTAAACGGTATTCACGTAGGTCGTGGCCATCCATCAAAATACTGCCCTCACTGACATCATAAAAACGAGTCAGCAGATTGGCGATAGTCGATTTACCCGAACCTGAACGGCCCACCAAAGCCACGGTTTTCCCTGCCTCGATATGTATATTGATGTCATTCAGTGCAGGCGTGTCTTTGCCAGGATAATAAAAAGTAACATGACGGAATTCTATTTCCCCCGTAGCCCGCTCTACTTCCAACTTGCCTTCGTCTTTCTCCTGCCCCATGTCCAGTATGGTGAACAGCGTCTGGCATGCTGCCATACCACGCTGGAACTGCGCATTCACATTGGTAAGAGACTTCAGTGGGCGCATCAACGCAATCATAGCCGAGAACACAACCGTGATCGTACCGGCAGTCAACGTTTCCATCACACTCGGGAAACTTGCAGCATAAAGCACAAATGCCAGAGCAAAAGAGGCGATCAGCTGAATAATAGGATCTGAGATAGAAGAAGCAGAAACCAGTTTCATCCCCTGCCGACGCATGCGGTTACTTACGGTGTCAAAGCGCTCGGTTTCAACTTTCTGGCCACCAAAGATCAAAACTTCTTTATGGCCTTTCAGCATTTGCTCCGCACTGGTGGTAACTTCACCCATAGTACTTTGCATATTTTTACTGATATTACGAAAACGCTTCGACACTAAACGGATTGAAACCGAAACGATCGGCGCAATAACGATTAAAATCAGCGATAACTGCCAACTGTAATAAAACATCATGATGAACAGGCCAATAATAGAAGCACCTTCCCGCACTACTGTCACCAATGCGCCAGAAGATGATGCCGCCACCTGTTCAGAGTCATAGGTAATACGTGACAACAGGGTACCAGTCGATTGCTGATCAAAGAAAGATACTGGCATGCCCATCATATGGCTGAACAAGCGGCGACGGATATGCATCACTACTTTGCCAGAAACCCATGAAATACAATAACTCGAGATAAAACCGGTTACTCCACGAACCACCATCAGTCCGATAACGGCCAGAGGCATCCATTTTAAAATTGAGCTATTCGCTTTACCAAATCCATCGTCTAACAAGGGCTTCAGTAATGACAGCATAAAGGTATCACTGGCAGCATTAAGGATTAATGCGATTCCCGCAACTACAAGACCTGTCTTATAAGGAGAGATCATTGGCCATAGGCGACGAAATGTCTGCCATGTGGATAGATCTTTATCATTAATCATGCAAATACCAGTGCCAGAAGAAATAGCGACCCATTCTACTCATTATGACCTCCAACGCCAAACCGTTGGTGATACCAACGTGGCATTAATTGTTCACGATAACCATTAACTTGCCAACTATCGCTGTAAAAATACACAGTTAGTTGCCCTGATACTGATGTGTCACGCCAAATTATGCTATTTTTTTGATAACGCTTAATCACTTTTTTAGCCGGTAAACGCCATTGGTTATAGCGTGCAGTAGAGGATAACGCCAACTCTGGCTTTACCGTGCGCAAAAAGAGTGCCGTTGAAGAGGTATTACTGCCGTGATGGGGGACTTGCAATACTGTAGACGCTAGCTTTGTACGGGAATTTTTCACTAATTGTCGCTCTCCATGTGCCTCAAGATCACCGGTCAATAGCAGGCTGTACTTTCCATCAGTAATGCGAATAACACACGAGTCGTCATTTTGAGCATTATCTACCTGATATTTAGGCCATAAAACCTCAAAATCCAGACCTTGCCACTGCCACTGCTCCCCTTGCCTACAGGGTAACGTGTTGATTGGGTTCTTTAATGCAAAAGGAGCACGAACAGTTGCCAGTGGAAATTGCGCCTGAAGTTCTGCCAAGCCACCAGTATGATCCAAATGATCATGACTGAGAATTATCTGCTCTACCGAGATACCACGCCAATGCAGATGAGGTAGGATAGCTCTTGATGCCATATTACCAGTGAGCCAACGATTACCGGTATCGTAGATAATCGCCTTCCCACCGCACTCAACCACGACGGCCAAGCCATGCCCGATATCAAGCATGTCAACACGCCAACGATAATCATCACGCCGCTGAGTAAATAACGCCATATTGATACAAAGCACCATCACACCCAGCGGATGATTACGCCACCACTGAAATCGCCAAATAATTATTGCCAACCAGCCACTGAAACTAATAGCGACCGAGGCGGCGCCAGTTGGCAACCAGCCGGCTTTCAAATAATTGAGAGGGAATAAAGTGGCTGTTAATGATAAATCCGCTACATACCAGAATATGCCAGCAACAGCGGGTAGCAACGTAAAGGCCAGAGCCAACAATACACAAGGCACGGTAAGCAGTGAGACTATTGGCACCGCCCAGAGGTTTGCCGGGATCGATAGTAGACTTACACCATGAAACAAGCCTATCTGGAGTGGCAGCAGCAGTAACATCATACCCGATTGCAAATGAAACCAACGCACAAACACGCCATTCCAACCTTTGGTAAAGTGCGGTGAAACCGGTACCCAATGAAACCAGCATATCAGGCCAGATACCGCCAAACAGGAGAGCCAGAAACTGTCTGAAAGTACTGCCAGAGGGTCGCTAACTAGAATTAACGCCAATGCCCATAGCCACACTTGCCAGGCGCTACACAAAATACCAAACAGACGGAGCAGTAACCACAGTGTTAAAGCGATGGCAGCCCTGATTGCAGGTGGATTGGCTCCTGCCAGCCAGACATAAATCATGGCAAGTAACCACCCGATCAATAACGGAAACAATGGCCCAATTAAGCTGGCGGAGAAGAAAAGTTGAATGAACCGAGCCAATACTCCACCAAATAGAGCTGCCAGTGCTATATGAAGCCCTGATATCGCCATTAAATGGGCAGTGCCGGTATAACGTAAACTTTCCCACACTGGTTTGGGCAGTTGCCCTCTTTCACCAAATGCCAACGCTAACATGATCTGCCGTTGAGCATATCCTTCCAATTGTTTCTCTACAGTACTAATCACTCGTTGCCGGGCATTACAATCTGCATCAAGTAATTCAGCCTTAATGATTCTCCCTTGCAGGGGGCTATGATTTGCGATAGCCCAGCGTTGGCTATCAAAACCGCCCTCATTCAATATGCTGTGAACCGCACGCATTTTAACGCTAAGTGCCCATTGCTGCCCGGCACACCACTCCCTAAGTGACCCCGTCCACCTAACAGCGACCGTTAATGGAGGGAATACCCTTTTGCCATTAGCATACTGAATATCTAACAGCACGTTGGGATTTTCACTCCATGCTAACGATATGTTTTTTATCGTCGCGATTATTTTCTGTTCTCCTTGAGTCAAGGTCTCTACATGCGTTAGTACGCGATGACCATGCCAACAGCCCCAGAGAAAGCTGATGATCGCAAGTGTTAACCATTGGCAGTATTTATTACTGCTCAACCATAAAAATGCGGCTACCACCAGCAGAGCACCGATGATGGCTGTCCCTGGCAGTTTGTGAAGAAAAATTAGCGGCAAAAGCCCTATAGCAATAGCCGAAGCGACACGATCGATTGATAAAACGATAAGCTGCCATCCATTTCATTACTACCAGATAGCCTCATTGCTATCCGTTTATCCCATTGGAATAAGCTGATTTTCGATATTAATGGGGAAGGTTACCAGTGTGAAAAGTCAGAATTCAGAGAGGGATCGATAGCTGCTTTATCTTATTGCATTGATAACAGCGCAAGTGCGAGACGGATCGAAAATAAGAAGAGGGTTATTAACCGGGCAAACACATTCGTTGTATAACTTTGGTATGCAACTAACTAATTTTATAGCGTAGTTTTATACAAAAGAAAAACGGCGCCATGAAAGGCACCGTTTCGTATCAACGAGTTGTTCGACGCCGCTGCTGTATTGGCTACAACACCGATAACGCCAGGTATAAATAATAACGCGGTTAAATTGTAAACAACTTAACCGTAGATATTAGCGCGGTCACGCAATTCTTTACCTGGCTTAAAGTGTGGAACGTACTTACCTTCCAACTCAACCTTATCGCCGGTTTTTGGATTACGACCAACGCGCGGAGCACGGTAGTGAAGAGAAAAACTGCCAAATCCGCGGATCTCAATGCGCTCACCTTCGGCCAGTGTTCCAGCCATATGTTCAAGCATTTCTTTCACTGCATCCTCAACGACCTTCGTCGGTACGTGAGATTGCTGGTCAGCAAGTCTTTCAATAAGTTCAGACTTGGTCATATTACCTCCAAGCTTTGCAGCTAAACTACCGTATAGGGGCGAAAAAACCACCCCCCGTTATTACTCGCCTTTTGCAGCTTTGAACGCTTCTGCCATTGCGCCAGAGAAGTTGCCTTCTTCTGGTTTGGTGTTCACTGTAGCAATAGCATCTTTTTCATCAGCTTCGTCTTTAGCACGAACAGACAGGCTGATTACGCGGTTCTTACGGTCAACGCCAGTGTATTTGGCTTCAACTTCATCACCAACGTTCAGAACCAGCGTCGCATCTTCAACGCGGTCGCGAGTTGCTTCTGAAGCACGTAGATAACCTTCTACGCCGCCTGCTAATTCAACTGTAGCACCTTTAGCGTCAACTGCCGTTACTTTACCGGTAACAATAGTACCTTTCTTGTTTACTGACAGGTAGTTATTGAACGGATCTTCTGCCAGTTGTTTCACGCCAAGGGATATACGCTCACGTTCTGCGTCAACTTGCAGAACCACGGCTGCGATTTCGTCACCTTTCTTGTAGTCACGAACAGCTTCTTCGCCTGTAACGTTCCAGGAGATGTCAGACAGGTGAACCAGACCGTCAATGCCGCCATCCAGGCCAATGAAGATACCGAAGTCAGTGATAGACTTGATTTTGCCTTCAACGCGGTCGTTTTTGTTGTGGGTTTCTGCAAACAACTGCCATGGGTTAGATTTGCACTGCTTCAGACCCAGAGAAATACGACGACGTTCTTCATCGATGTCCAGAACCATAACTTCCACTACGTCGCCAACGTTAACAACTTTAGACGGGTGAATGTTTTTGTTGGTCCAATCCATTTCTGAAACGTGTACCAGACCTTCAACGCCTTCTTCGATTTCGACGAAGCAGCCATAATCAGTCAGGTTAGTTACACGACCCGTCAATTTGGTGCTTTCTGGGTAACGTTTAGCGATAGCAACCCACGGATCTTCGCCCAACTGTTTCAAGCCCAAGGATACACGAGTACGTTCGCGGTCGAACTTCAGAACTTTAACCGTGATTTCGTCGCCGACATTGACGATTTCGCTTGGGTGCTTAACGCGTTTCCACGCCATGTCAGTAATGTGCAACAAGCCATCAACGCCGCCCAGATCAACGAATGCGCCGTAGTCAGTTAGGTTCTTAACGATACCCTTAACTTCCATACCTTCTTGCAGGTTTTCCAGCAATTGATCGCGCTCAGCGCTATTCTCGGATTCAATGACGGCACGACGAGAAACAACCACGTTATTACGTTTCTGATCCAGCTTGATAACTTTGAACTCAAGCTCTTTGCCTTCCAGATGCAGAGTATCGCGAACGGGACGCACATCAACCAGTGAACCAGGCAGGAACGCACGAATGCCGTTCAGTTCGACGGTAAAGCCGCCTTTTACTTTGCCGTTGATCACGCCAATAACGGTTGCAGCTTCTTCGTAAGCCTTTTCCAGCGTCAGCCATGATTCGTGGCGCTTAGCTTTTTCACGGGACAGCAGAGTTTCACCGAAGCCGTCTTCAACAGCGTCCAGGGCAACGTCAACTTCATCACCAACTTGAATTTCAAGTTCGCCTTGCGCGTTCTTGAACTGTTCTGCTGGAATGGCTGACTCAGATTTCAGACCAGCGTCAACCAGTACGATATCTTTATCGATAGAAACAACAACACCACGGACGATAGAGCCCGGACGTGTTTCAATTGTTTTCAGGGATTCTTCAAAGAGTTGAGCAAAAGATTCTGTCATGTTAATAATCTTCAGGATTCTTAAGGTTAACGTCCATCTGGCATCCCGCCGGATGGGGCTGTTTCACATGCCTCGCCACAGATCCTTGCAGCAAGGTTAAAGTGCCCATCAAAAATAATTTTAATTAAAAAATAAATCGTTGAGAGCTTAGAATTGGCCGCATTGTCGTTATTTTTTCAACGGCAATGCTAAAATTCGTTGGGCATAAGCCAGCGCTTGTTCAACCACCTGCTCAATGGACATACTGGTTGAATCCAGTACCAACGCATCCGCCGCAGGGACTAAAGGCGCAATAGACCGGTTACGATCACGCGAGTCTCGTTCCTGTATCTCGGCCAAAAGACGTTCAAAGTTAACATTAAACCCCTTTTTCTGCAACTGTAGCATACGCCGATGTGTGCGTTCTTGCGAACTTGCATCAAGAAATATTTTCACGGGTGCATCAGGGAAGACCACAGTACCCATATCCCGGCCGTCTGCAATCAAGCCCGGCGCTTCACGAAACGCGCGCTGACGACGTAATAATGCTTCACGAACCCGTGGGAAAGCGGCCGCCTGAGAAGCCGTGTTACCGACAGTTTCAGTGCGGATCTCATTGCTGACATCTTCACCTTCCAAAATCACTTTTAATTGCCCATTTTGTGAGACAAAACGAACATCAAGGTGCGCCGCAAGTGGAACTAATGCCTCTTCGGAGCTGATATCAACCTGATGGTGCAGTGCTGCCAGCGCCAAAACCCGGTAAATCGCACCCGAATCCAGCAAGTGCCAGTCCAGCGTTTCAGCCAGTGTTTTGCAAAGCGTACCTTTACCTGCGCCACTGGGTCCATCAACGGTTATCACTGGAGCTATCGCCGTCATTTATCTCTCCTTTCGGTAGGCAGAACCTCTTGTCTACCCGGCAGGGCAAACACAGGGGCAGTATTATACGCTGCATTAATGTGAACTGTTACCCTGCACGGGTTCAGTTGCTGAAAATAAAACCATAAACCGTGGCAGGAGTGTAGAAGAGATAGGTAAGATAGCCAGAAAAAATATTTGTTATGTACATAATTCGCAAATAACAAAAAACAGTGGATAAAATAAGAAAGGCGCGCCTGTTGGCGCCCGTTTTAGCATGATAAACCACAGCAACTGATATCAGGAATCGTGACTCAACCGCGCCAACTGTGCAAAATAATCCGGAAAAGTCTTAGCCGTACATTTAGGATCAAGAATGGTCACCGATGTATCCGACAGCGCCACCAGCGAGAAGCACATCGCCATGCGGTGGTCATTATAGGTACCAATTTCTGCCGCGATCAATTGCGCAGGCGGCATCACGTGGATGTAATCGTTGCCCTCGATTACTTTAGCGCCGACTTTTCTCAGCTCGGTTGCCATCGCGGCCAGCCGGTCAGTTTCTTTTACCCGCCAGTTGTAGATATTGCGGATAATCGTCGGGCCGTCGGCAAACAGTGCGAGGGTAGCAATGGTCATTGCGGCATCGGGAATGTGGTTCATGTCCATATCAATGCCATGTAACTCACCACGACTGCACTCGATATAGTCATCCCCCCAACGGATTTTAGCGCCCATTTTCTCCAGTACATCGGCAAATTTAATATCTCCCTGCACGCTTTTCTGACTAATACCGGTCACCCGCACGGTACCACCTTTAATCGCCGCCGCCGCCAGGAAATAGGAGGCCGAAGAAGCATCACCCTCAATCAAATACGTGCCCGGTGAGCAGTAAGTCTGGCCGCCTTTAATGTGGAAAACCTGATAGTTTTCGTGTACCACATTCACGCCAAAGGTTTTCATCAGATGCAGAGTAATGTCGATATAAGGTTTAGAAACCAACTCACCCAGAACCTGAAGAGTAGTATCTTGTTCAGCTAACGGCGCGGTCATCAATAATGCGGTCAGAAACTGGCTGGAAACACGGCCATCAACTGTCAATTTGCCACCACGGAAACCACCACGCAAGCGCAGCGGTGGGTAATTCTCTTGTTCCAGATAATCAATTTGCGCCCCGCCCTGACGCAATGCGTCAACCAGATGCCCCATTGGCCGCTCTTTCATGCGCGGTTCGCCAGTTAACACGATGTCGCTGTCGCCCAGACAAAGAGCCGCCGCCAGCGGGCGCATTGCCGTTCCGGCATTACCCAGAAAAAGCGTCAGCGGCCGGTCTGCTGCTAATTTGCCCCCCAGGCCATCAATATCGCAACGGGTGCGGTCAGCAGAGAGGCGAAAGCTCACCCCGAGTGCCTGCAATGCATTCAGCATATGACGAATATCATCGCTATCTAACAGGTTATTTAGCTGGGTGGTTCCTTCAGCCAGTGCGGCCAGAAGAAGCGCACGGTTAGAAACACTTTTAGAACCGGGTAAATTAACGGTGCCATCAATCAGAGCAATGGGTTGTAACGTCAAGGATTCCAGCATGGGGAAAGTACTCTCCAGTCTTCTATGAACAGTAACCCCGCACAGCTCGAGGTTACTGTTGATGCGTATTAAATTTGATACAGATTACGTGATGACAACAAAACGTATCGGTGCAGGCAGAATATCTGCTCCAGAAACATTAGCCATGACGGCGTTCAAAATCAGCCATAAACTCTGTTAATGCTTTTACGCCTTCAATCGGCATCGCGTTATAGATAGAGGCACGCATTCCCCCGGCAACACGGTGGCCTTTTAAGGCTTGCAGCCCCTGGGCTTCGGCTTCACTCAAGAACAGTTTATCCAATGAAGGATCACGCATTTGGAACGGCACATTCATCCAGGAGCGGTTAGCGCCAGCCACCTGGTTGCGATAGAAACCGGTTTCGTCGATAGCGCGATACAGTAATTTGGCCTTTGCTTGATTGCGTTTTTCCATTGCGGCTAAACCGCCCTGCTCTTTCAGCCAGCTAAATACCAGGCCGGAGAGGTACCAGGCGAAGGTTGGCGGGGTATTGAACATTGAGTCGTTCTCAGCCAGAACAGTGTAATCGAGAATAGACGGTAACTCAGTGCGCGCTTTACCGAGCAAATCTTCACGCACGATAACCAGCGTGAGGCCTGCCGGGCCGATATTCTTCTGCGCACCAGCATAAATCACACCATAGCGGCTGACATCAATTGGGCGAGAGAGGATGGATGAAGAGTAGTCAGCCACCACGATTTTATCACCGAAATCAGGCTGTTCATTGATAGCAACACCCTCGATAGTTTCATTCGGGCAGTAATGCACGTAAGCGGCATTATCACTCAGTTTCCATTGCTTCATCGGCTGAATGCCTGACAGCCCGTTATTATGGGTTGCCACATCAATCACATCAGGTATGCAGTATTTCTGCGCTTCTTTTATCGCACAGTGCGACCAATAGCCGCTATCTATATAATCAGCACTGTTGTTATCACCGAGTAAGTTCAACGGCACAGCAGCGAACTGCCCCCGGGCGCCACCATGACAAAACAACACGTTATAATTGACCGGCACCTGCAATAAATCGCGTAGATCTTTTTCAGACTCCGCAGCCACCTGCATAAACTCTTTACTGCGGTGACTGATTTCCATCACCGACGTACCCTGACCATGCCAGTTACGTAACTCCTGTTCGGCACGACGTAATACTTCAACCGGTAGCATTGCCGGACCTGCGCTAAAATTATAAACCTGTGTCATTTCCCCTCACTACGCTCTATTGGGATTGCCCGTGTTCGTTGTATACACAAAGTCGTTGGCGTTGCAGGCAGCAAGCGAACAAAACCCGATGAGCTTACACAAGTAAGTGATTCGGATCAGTGAAAGCCATTAATACCGCCGCATCTTCAAGTACCAAGGGTATAATCCATCACTCGGTTTTATCATTCGAGCCAGATTGCTGCAACGGTTATTCACCTGCCACGGAAAAACTCCCCCGTGCCGTAACCGCCGGTACGCCATTATGCACGTTGCAAGATGACCGGTATAAATTCTGGGGTAGCCATACCAAAACTGTTACTTATGCTATGGTTGCAGAATACATGGAGCTATCAATCAAAACCCCGTATGATTGCGCGTTTTTAGTACCGCCAAAAAGTGAAAATAATGACGCAAACCTTTATCCCCGGCAAAGATGCCGCCCTGGAAGATTCCATTTCCCGCTTTCAACAAAAACTGAGTGACCTTGGTTTTAACATTGAAGAAACCTCCTGGCTCAACCCGGTTCCTCACGTTTGGTCGGTACATATCCGCGATCGTGATTGTCCGTTGTGCTTTACCAACGGCAAAGGCGCCAGCAAGAAAGCCGCGTTGGCCTCGGCGTTGGGTGAGTATTTTGAGCGCCTATCCACCAACTATTTCTTTGCTGATTTCTACTTGGGTAAAACCATTGCAGAAGGTGACTTCGTTCATTACCCAAACGAAAAATGGTTCCCAATCCCTGAAGATGACTTACTGCCGGAAGGCATTTTAGATAAACGTCTGCTGGCGTTTTATGATCCAGAAAACGAGTTGGTTGCCAGTGAGTTGGTTGATTTGCAGTCAGGTAATGCCAGGCGTGGTATCTGTTCACTGCCATTTACCCGTCAGTCAGATTTAGAAACTGTCTATATTCCGATGAATATTATCGGCAATTTGTATGTTTCAAACGGCATGTCTGCGGGTAATACTGCAAACGAAGCCCGTGTACAGGCGTTGTCTGAAGTGTTTGAACGTAATGTGAAAAACCGTATTATCGCCGAATCCATCAGCTTGCCAGCGATCCCAGCAGCCGTGTTAAATCGCTATCCGGGCGTGGTAGAAGCCATTGCCCGGCTGGAAGAAGAAGGTTTCCCTATTCTGTCTTACGATGCTTCTTTAGGTGGCACCTATCCGGTTATTTGTGTGGTGCTGTTTAATCCGTCAAACGGCACCTGTTTTGCCTCGTTCGGTGCACACCCAGACTTTGGCGTGGCACTGGAGCGCACGGTGACTGAGCTGCTGCAAGGTCGCAGTCTGAAAGACCTGGATGTCTTTACCGCACCCACCTTTGACGATGAAGAAGTGGCTGATCACACCAATCTGGAAACTCACTTTATCGATTCAAGCGGCCTGATCAGTTGGGACATGTTTAAAGACGATGCCGATTATCCATTCGTGGATTGGAGCTTTAAAGGCACCACAGAAGAAGAATTTGCCCGGTTGATCGCTATCTTCCAAGATGAAAATGCTGAGGTGTATATCGCTGACTACGAGCATCTGGGCGTTTACGCTTGCCGGATTCTGGTGCCGGGCATGTCTGATATTTATCCTGCTGAAGATCTGCTGATGGCAAATAATACCATGGGTGTACATCTGCGTGGCACCTTGCTAGCCCTCCCAGACAGTGATTGGCAGCCAGAACAGTATCTGGCGCTCATCCAACAACTGGATGATGAAGGCCTGGATGACTTTGCCCGAGTGCGCGAACTCCTGGGTATTGCCTCCGGTAAAGATAATGGCTGGTACACCCTGCGAGTGGGTGAGCTAAAGTCAATGTTGGCGTTGGCTGGCGGCGATTTAGAACAAGCTCTGATTTGGATTGAGTGGACGCAAGATTTCAACGCCTCGGTCTTCACAGCAAAACAGGCTAACTACTATCGTTGCCTGCAAAACTTGTTGTTGTTGGCTCAGGAACCCGATCGCGATCCGGCACAATATCACAGCGCATTTGTGAAGATGTACGGCCACGATGCAGTAAATTCAGCATCTGCGGCAAAAGCAGGCAAACAGCGTTTCAACGGCCTGTTCAGCGTTGATGCAAATTTGAAAACGTTACCGGCTCATCAGGCGCTGTTGGGAGCGTATGAGAAGTTACAGGTGGCCAAACGCCGCTACTGGGCTAAAAACTAAACGCCATCAGCGCTGCCCCTCCCTCAATGAGTGAATGCCCGTTGAGGGAGGTAAATTACGCGTGGCTGTTCAGTTTTACTTTCCACACAATGTCATTGCACGCTGTTGGAATGGTTCGAGGCTCATTTTTTTAGCGGAATCACTGCTATCATCCAGCAACAATATATCCACGGGTTTTGCCAATACGTGGCCAGACTGCATTTGTTCAGTAGCAATATCATTCAGAGGATACTGCGCCAACGTACTCGGATTAATGACAAAAAGTGCATTCCCCGTGCGGCATTCCAACATCACTTCTTCACGGTTAAACGCCCATTGTTTACCAAATTCAAACTTACTGACAGTGATGATTTTACTCGCAGCAACAGCATTAGTTGACAGTATTAACAGTGATAATGCGGGTACAAAACCCTTCATCTTTTATGGTCCCCAATTGGCTGAATAGATTGATTCTCTCGCATGCAACTGCGTTGATGCAAGCATACCGACAATATCTGTACTTGCTTATTTCACGTTATACCGGAGCCATCGTGGCAAAAACGCTAACCAGCAGTAATACCACCGCGCCGAGAATAATTTCGATGCAACTATTTACCACCAGCCAAAAGTAGGCTTTAGTCGGGAGCTGTTTGAGCATAGGAACGATCCGATAGCGGTTAATCAACGCCACCACCAGCATAAACATAACCAATGCCACTTTGCAAAGTAGTAATATTTGATAGTCTGATGTCAATGCCAGCGGGGTATCACGCAACATAATAATACAGTTGACCACACCTGTCGCCAGCACCAATGTAACCGCCAAATGCGCCCACCCAGAAAAACGAATCAATGCGGTAGCCGCTTCGCGCTTAGTATCATCATTGCGAATATATTTGAGGCAGACCAGTAATGGTGGCAAACAGCCAAGCCAATACCCCGCGCTAAGTAAATGCAGGATTTGGTTGGCTTGATGAACCCACCCTAACGCCCCGGCGTGCATCGCTGCATGCCCGGTAAAAGCCAAACTGGCAAGCAATAGCGTCGAACAACCGATCATCCCTCGATAGTAGCCTGGCGTTGTGCGGAACAAAACCATCCACAGACTCAAAATGGATAATGCCAAATGCCATTGCCATACCTGACCAAATCGGGTGCCTAATACCGCCCACCATACCGTTAGCCGGTAGGTATCAGCCCAGCCATCGCCCATCATGCCAGCCTGAATTGCCAAAAAGCCAATAGCAGAAAACAGCCCCAGCAATGTGCTGAAGATAAGCAAAGGTGACAGGCGTGCTTTGAGTATTGAAGAAAAACGGTCTGGTGCCAACAAAGCGGTGAATACACTGATACCAAACATCAGCATCACCGCCAGAAAGTGCAGAAAGCGACACAGAACGAATAGAGTCGCTAAAGACATATTTAGTTCACAGTAAAGCTGTATGTGCCTTTAGTTTTATGACCATCAACAGAGACGACATGCCACGAAACATTATACTTTCCTGCGGTTAATGCATGATCGATTGGCAAAATCAATTGTGTATTATTCGCCGGATCTAATTTTAACTCGCCAGTTTTTACCCTGTTGTTATCAGGGCCAATGATTTTAATACCGCTGAAATTCAGTTCTATACCTTCAGAAAAAACCAGAGTCAGCGCTTCAGGAGCGGTATTTATCGTGGTATTGGCAGTTGGAGACTCAACTTTCAAGTGTGCATGAGCCAAAGCTTGTTGGCTGGAAAAGCCAACGAACAATATAATCAATGCCGAAAGCATGTGGCAGGAAGAACGCACTTTACAAATAAACCGTACTTTGGAAACAGCCATAGTATCCCTTAATCGATGGCAAGAAGAACCCGCCTGCTACCAGCCATGTTTCATATTGGTAGCGTGATTCCCTATCACTGACAGTCAATTACACTGCCTTTAAGGCAGTACACAAAATAAAACACCACTCATTGGACGGCAATTAAACTCTTCTTTACCGTTATTACAAATGATAGCGATTTGGCTATAACAAGTCGAGAAAACCTGGTGGAACAAAAATGTCATGAGAACAAAACAACAAGACAGGTGGCGATGTAAAGTCGAACATCACCGCGATAAAACAAAAAAACCGCAGTCCCTGAACCCGTGATTCAGGAGCTGCGGCTGACACTTAACACGATTTTCACCTGAGCGATTAAGCCTAAGTGTGACTCTGAGCAGCCATTATTTTTAGGTCTTTATCGACAAAGAACAACGAATTACCGCTATTTCCAACTAACGCCAGTTTATCCAGAATAGACTTGAACAGTTTTTCTTCTTCGTGCTGTTCAGATACATACCATTGCAGGAAGTTGAATGTGGAGTAATCTTGTGCAATCATGGCTGCGTGTGCTAACTCGTTAATCTTTTTGGTAATTAATTGCTCATGCTTGAAAGTTTTCTCGAATACTTCGGCCAGCGATGTGAAATCAACGGGTGGTGCTTCAATTGCCCCTAACACCGGCATGGAACCGGTTCCACTAAGGTATTCAAACAAACGCTGCATATGTTGCATCTCTTCTTGAGAATGCTCTTTTAAAAATGTCGCAGCACCTTCAAAACCGTTGTGACTGCACCAGGCACTCATTTGCAGATAAAGATTCGCAGAGTAAAATTCCAGATTCAACTGTTCATTGAGTTTTTGTGCCATTTCTGTTTTCAACATAATAACTCCCTTATTTTCATAATTCAGGTAAGCAATGGTTAACCCGGCATATTATGCCAGGCTAAAAACAAAATAATAATAACCTATTCACATCAATAAAAAATAGAAAATAAAAAATAAAAAATAACGGATTGTTTTCTATGGATTTAAAATAGAATCAGACGAATAAGTAAATTATAATTATTTACATTAAGCTGCTAATACTAAAAAGAACGATTCTTATTTAAATAAATAAGAATCAATACGCTAAATATTAATATCACCCATATCCGTCACCTTTCAAGTCTATTCATACTGGTTCTTTGCCGTGCAAAAACATTATCTGCTTGCCAATATCTGGCGGCTGCATTACCTTTTGCGCCATAGCGTATGGTCGCCAAAGGAGAAAACCGTGGAATATAATTTAGCAGAACTTTCTGATGAAAAAACAGCAAGGATGAACGTTGACCTGGCCGCTTCCGGCGTGGCATTTAAAGAACGCTACAATATGCCGGTAATTCCTGAAATGGTTGCACGCAAACAGCCAGATGAATTGCGTGAATATTTTATACAGAGGTTGGCTCATTACCGCAGCGAATCACATAAATTCTCTCGTCTACCTTATGAGCCTAAGGTGAAATGACAGCCCCACTCGCCCGCAAGTTATTAACGCATCACGGCCTATACCGGTTGCCCTTCAATGGGTAAATTTATATTATTTAGCCCACTGCGGCTTGTTTAAAATGTGGTCTTGCCAGTCAACCACGTCACTTTCACGAACAGCAATATAGCGTACTGAAATACGCTCACCGTGCATCGCCGCTTTAGAACCGGTTAACAATGGGTGCCAGTCGGGCAAATCCTGGCCCTCACCCACCATTCGATAAGCACAGGTTGGTGGTAGCCACTCAAATGTCACCAGGTTCTCGCGGGTTAACTTAATGCAGTCTTCTTCCAGCTCAAAGCGGTACTCATAGTTACGGCACTGGCAGGTTTTAATATTGAGCTGATCACAAGCCACATTAGTGAAATAAATCTCATCTGTGTCCTCATCGATCAGCTTATTCAAACAGCATTGACCGCATCCATCGCACAGTGATTCCCATTCACTATCTGACATCTCAGCGAGTGTTTTTTGCTGCCAAAAAGGACGTTGTGACATGTCAGTATCCGATGTGAATAAATGAGCGAGTCGTTATAGACGCTTTGACGGTCAGATGCAAGCTTTGCCGCCTGTCGTTGCTATTCAGACAGTTGCTACCCAGACGGCAGATCTTAGCTTAAATGATGTGAGTCTTCAGGGTGTTGCCATTCAGTGATATTTGTAGCATATCACCCGACTCAATTGGCCCTACTCCCTGAGGCGTGCCGGTCAGCACAATATCACCCGCACGTAAGGTGAAGAAACGGCTTATATAGCTAATTAACGGAATCACAGGGGTGATCATGTCGCGGGTATTACCCTGTTGGCGGATTTCGCCATTAATCATCAAAGAGATAGACGACAGCAGAACATCGCCGAACTCAGCGACCGGAATAAAGCCAGAAATAGGACAAGAACCGTCAAATGCTTTGGATTTTTCCCACGGCTGACACGATTTTTTCAAACCAGATTGCAACTCACGCAAGGTTAAATCCAGCGCCACGCCGTATCCGGCAATTGCACGGGCAGCATGGTCTTCACTTGCTTGTTTCAATGGCGTACCGATCAAAACCGCCAATTCAACTTCATGATGCACTGCGCCAAACGCTTGCGGAATTGATACTGGCTGGCAAATATCGCAAAGTGCCGTTTCAGGTTTGATAAATAATACCGGTTCAACAGAGACTGTACCTGCCATTTCTTTAATATGTTCGGCATAATTACTGCCTACGCAAACGACTTTATTGACTGGGAAATCCAGCAAAGCCCCCTGCCAGTCTCTATGTTGATACATATTGCCTCTCCTGAAATTGCACTCTGATTGATATACTGTGCCGCAATCACGTGACCACAGCGACAATGACTATTATGCTTCGCTTTCGCCCAAATGTATTGTTAACAGGCTTTCTGGCGGAGGCGGGATTTGCAGGTAAAAACCCTGCTCAATGAGCGAGTTTTTCACTTTCTCGATATCAGCGTTAACAAGAATTTTATGTTCATTTAACGCAAGCAACATGGCAAACCGGGGCTTACCAAAGCGGGTGAGTAACTCGGCTGGCACCCGAGAAAAATCATCTTTTTTCTCAATATAAAGATAGGTTTGATCCCGTTTCGGGCTTCTGTAAATTGCACAAAGCATGTTCTGGACTCTATTTAATGAATTCGATAACAGGCCTGCATATATCCGTCGTCTTTCACGTTGCAGGGGGCGTAGGCTGCACTCAATAACTCGAATCACTGACTTATGTCAGTTCATCGGAATTATGCCGCTTGCCTCCCTCCTGCATTTTGAAATCTTTTGGGTATAAAATATAATATAACTACCTGTATCACAGGTGGGATATCAATAGATGGCAAAACAAGGCGGTGGGACATAATAGTCGCGTTTATCTCTGTCGATACGCCTGACCTCGCGGTACTTCTGCTCCTCGCATTTCGCTCTTTTTTCACTTTCGCGTCTTGCCGCCTCTGCATCATAACGAGCCTGAGCCTCTTCCAACTGCTTCTGCCAAGATTCTGCGTCAGGTGTCAGTGCTTTTTTGCGTTTTTCCAGATAATCAGTAGAGACTTTATTATCTTTCGGGATCTCAGCGTGATAACTAAAGTCAGTTTGTGCCACGAGTGAAAAAGAGAGGGTGACGCCGCAGATCAATGATAACTTTATCGAATTCCTTTTGATCATGAATTTCCTGAACCAATGTATTGTAGAAGCCGTAAGTTATCACAAAATAATTATCATCCTCAATAAACAATCACTAAAAGGTACAGCGCGCAGGCAGCGACCGTTATCGAATCAGTCGCTGTGCCAGATAAGGCATTACAGCGGATTGACTTTCAGACACGAAACCGCGTGACGGAAATTACCCTCTAGCTGTGGGCGATTTTTCGCACATTCTGGCCCGGCAATCGGGCAGCGGGTGCGGAACACACAGCCTGATGGTGGGTTAATCGGCGAAGGTAATTCCCCTTCAAGTAACTGAACGACTTTTGCCCTTTCTTTGTCCGGGTCAGGGATCGGCACGGCTGACATTAGCGCCTTGGTATAAGGGTGTTGCGGGTTATGATAAACCTCATCATAAGTCCCTATTTCCACCGCATGCCCAAGATACATGACCAATACCCGATCAGAGATATGTTTCACCACCGCCAGATCATGCGCAATAAAAATCAGTGACAGCCCCATTTCACGTTGCAATTGCTGCAACAAGTTAACTACCTGCGCCTGAATTGACACATCCAGCGCCGAGACGGGTTCATCACAAATCACCAATTTAGGTTCAAGAATCAGTGCGCGAGCAATACCAATACGCTGACACTGCCCTCCAGAGAACTCATGGGGGTAACGATTAATCAAGTTAGGTAATAACCCAACCTTAAGCATCATCTCTTTGACTTTATCTTTAACGTCTTGCCTTGGCATCTTGGGATGATAGGTACGCAATGGCTCGGCAATGATTTCGCCTATTGTCATTCGTGGGTTCAATGATGCCAACGGATCCTGAAATATCATCTGAATATCGCGACGCGTCGCACGCCATTCAGCGCTGCTCATATTGAGCACGTTTTTGCCTAACCACGAAATACTACCATCAGAGGCTTTTACCAGGCCAATGATGGCTCGAGCAAATGTTGATTTACCACAGCCTGACTCACCCACAACACCTAACGTTTCACCTTGATATAGCCGCAGGGTTACGCCATCGACAGCTTTTAGCGTTTTTGACGGTTGCCAGAACCACTGTTTACCACCCTGAATATCAAAATGTATTTTAAGATCAATCAGTTCTAATAATACTTTTTTATTTATTATGGCATTCATACTAATTCACCCACCGGCTTAAAGCAGGAGCGTAAACGGCCTTCACCAAAGTGCTCCAACTCAGGTGCTGAAGAACAGCGATCCATTGCATATTGGCAACGGGGCTGGAATGGACAACCTGTGGGTAAGCGCAGTAAATTCGGCGGATTACCCGGTATGGTCATTAGAGATTCACCTTCAGCATCAAGGCGAGGTACTGCATTCAACAAACCAATCGAATAAGGGTGGCTTGGGTGATAAAACACATCACGAGCCTGACCGTACTCCATTGTTCGCCCGGCATACATTACCAAAACCTTATTACAGATGCCGGCCACCACCCCAAGATCATGGGTAATCATGATGATGGCGGTATTGAGTTCGTTTTTCAGTTCATTCAGTAACGTCATGATTTGTGCCTGAACCGTTACGTCCAGCGCGGTTGTCGGTTCATCAGCAATCAATAATTTCGGGCGACACAATAAGGCCATTGCAATCATGACTCGCTGACGCATACCACCAGAAAACTCATGAGGATACATGCGCATGCGTTGGCGTGCTTCTGGCATTTTTACCGCATCAAGCATGTTAATTGATTCTACGAAAGCTGCACGTCTACTCATCTTTTTGTGCAGTTGCAGCACTTCCATAAGCTGCTCACCCACCCGCATGTAAGGATTCAGCGAAGTCATCGGATCCTGGAAAATCATCGCCATTTCCTCTGCCCGCAAACGATTCAATTGCTTCTCAGGCAGGTTCAGTATCTCACGTCCATTAAATTTCGCGGAGCCACCGATCCGGCCATTACTGGCCAACAACCCCATCAGCGCAAACGCCGTTTGTGATTTACCCGAACCAGATTCCCCCACAATACCCAATGTTTCGCCAGCACGCAGGTCAAAATTCAGTGCGTTAACCGCCGTCACATCACCATCCGGGCCTGCGAAGGTCACGGTCAGATTTTTTACATCCAGCAGTGTTTTTTGCTCCGACAGCTGAACAGCAGACTGATTATCAATAGTCGTCATCACACGACTCCTCAGCGATCTTTCGGATCGAGGGCATCACGCAAACCATCGCCGATAAAATTAAAACAAAACAGCGTCACCACCAGAAAACTGGCTGGGAACATGAGCAACCACGGCGAGACTTCCATAGAATTGGCACCATCGCTCAACAGCGCCCCCCAGCTACTCAGTGGTTCTTGAGTCCCAAGCCCGAGGAAGCTTAGAAAAGATTCAAAAAGGATCATGCTGGGAACCAGTAAAGACGCGTATACCACCACCACACCCAATACGTTCGGCACGATATGGAGTAATACGATATGGCGCGTGGAAACGCCCCCCACCAACGCTGCCTCAATAAATTCTTTCCGTTTCAGGCTGAGTGTCTGACCACGGACAATACGCGCCATATCAAGCCAGGACACCATGCCAATCGCCACAAATATCAAAAAAATATTTTGACCGAAGAAGGTGACCAACAGAATAACGAAAAACATGAACGGGAAGGCATTGATAATTTCCAGTAAACGCATCATCAGCGAATCGATTTTGCCACCAAGGTAGCCCGATAAAGAGCCATATAATGTGCCGAAAACCACTGCAACCAGCGCAGCAGCAACCCCCACCATTAATGAAATCCGCCCACCGATGGCCACCCGAACCAACAAATCGCGCCCTGATGAATCTGTACCGAAATAATGGCCAGTTGCCATATCTGGTGCTGCGGACATCATGTCCCAATCCGTATCTGCGTAACTAAATTGTGCTAACATCGGTGCCACAATAACAAATAAGGTAATAAATATCAGGATCATCAAACTGATGATCGCCGCACGGTTATGCACAAAACGGCGGCCGGCATCCTGCCAAAGGCTACGCCCTTCAACGTCCAGCTTTTCACTGCAACCCTCCAGAGCGTCGCTATTTTTTTTGCTCAACATAATTGGCGTGCTCCAGTGCTAGTAACGGATTTTCGGATCGATAACGGCATACAACACATCAACAATCGCATTAAATAAAATAGTTAAAGTGCCGACCAAAATGGTCAAACTCAGAACCAGAGAGTAATCGCGATTTAACGCACCGTTGACGAACAATTGACCGATTCCCGGTAAACCAAAAATAGTTTCAATCACCATTGAACCTGTAATAATACCGACAAAAGCGGGCCCCATATAAGACAGCACAGGCAATAATGCAGGTCTTAACGCATGGCGTAATACAATGACGCGCAGTGGCAAGCCTTTCGCTCGTGCAGTACGAATAAAGTTGGAATGGAGCACTTCAATCATTGAACCTCGGGTAATACGTGCGATGCTGGCGATATAAGCCAGAGACAGCGCTACCATCGGCAAAATAATGAATTTTGGCGCCCCACCATTCCAGCCCCCCCCCGGCAGCCATTTCAATATGATGGCAAAAACCAACACCAATAAAGGAGCGACCACAAAACTGGGGATCACGACACCGGTCATGGCAAAGCCCATCACCATGTAGTCCCATTTGGTATTTTGATTTAATGCCGCAATAACGCCTGCGCTAACACCGAATACCACCGCCAGTAAAAATGCGGCAAACCCCAGTTTTGCCGAAACGGGAAATGACGCTGCAACCAACTCATTGACGGTGTAGTCTTTATATTTAAATGAAGGCCCAAAATCACCCTGAGCCAGTTGCCCCAAGTAATTGAAATATTGTTTATAAATGGGATCGTTGAGGTGATATTTCGCCTCAATATTAGCCATGATTTCGGGTGGAAGATTGCGTTCGCCAGTAAATGGGCTGCCGGGGGCGAGGCGCATCATAAAAAATGAAATAGTAATCAAAATAAAGAGTGTCGGAATCGCCTCCAGACAGCGGCGTAGAATAAATTTTAACATTGCCTGTACCTTTAGCCTTTCACTGCGATTTTATGCCCCTCGTTCTTGACGTTGGGTAGATATTATCCCGGAAATAACGGCAGCCCACGGTTGATCGGCTGCCGCAAATACATTACTGCTTGATAATATAAAGATCTTTCACGTGCATATTGTCCAGCGGATCTTTACCGGTATAGCCACCAACATAAGGTTTCACTAAGCGAGTATTCACGTTGTAGAACAACGGCACAATAGCAGAGTCCTTATCTAACAGAACTTCAGCTTGCTGATACAAACTGGCACGCTCTGTTGCAGTTTTTACTTTCAGCGTGCTTTGGATCAACTGATCAAACGCCGGGCTTTTATAATGCGCGGTGTTATTGCTACTGTCGGACAACAGCATATTCAGGAATGAAGACGGTTCGTCGTAGTCAGCACACCAGCCGGCACGCGCGACGTCGAAAGCCCCCTGATGACGAGTATCAAGAAAGGTTTTCCATTCCTGATTTTCCAGTTTGACATCAACACCCAGGTTTTTCTTCCAGATAGACGCCGCAGCGATAGCCAGTTTTTTGTGCAAATCAGAAGTGTTGTATAACAGTTTAAATGTCAATGGGTTGTCTTTAGTATAGCCCGCTTCTGTCAGCAATTTTTTCGCCACTTCATTGCGTTTTTCTTGCGTCCAGCCAAACCATGCTGGTGGCGTTAATTCTGCACCGCTGGTATACGGAGGCGTGAAACCGTAAGCTGGCAGTTCGCCCTGTTTTTTCACTTTATTGACGATAATGTCGCGATCCATACCTAGCTTCAATGCTTCACGCACACGGGCATCGGTAAACGGGGCTTTTTGGTTGTTGATTTCGTAGTAATAAGTACATAAGTACGGGTTAACATGAACCTCTTGTGGGATCTCTTTTTTCAGTTTTTGGAATAATTCGATCGGGATATTGCTATATGTCATGTCGATTTCATCGCTACGATAGCGGTTTACGTCAGTCACTTCTGAAGAAATTGGCAGATAGGTCACTTGATTAATGACTGTTTTCGCGTTATCCCAATAGGTTGGGCTGCGTTCCAAAACAATACGTTCATTTACCACCCAATCTTTCAATGTGTAAGCGCCGTTGCCGACAAAATTTTGTGGCTGCGTCCAATTATCACCAAACGTCTCAATCACTGTTTTGTTAACTGGCGACATAGACGGGTGAGCTAACAGCTTGTCCAGATAAGGAACCGGTTCGGTTAGCGTCACTTCCAGAGTCTGATCATCCAACGCTTTTACGCCCAAGGTATCAGGCGCTTTTTTGCCAATGATAATGTCGTCAATATTGGCGATATGGGCATATTGCAGATAGCTGGCATAAGGAGAGACCGTTTTAGGGTCAGCCAAACGCTGCCAACTATAAACAAAATCCTGCGCCGTTACAGGGTCACCATTTGACCACTTAGCCCCTTTGCGAATATGGAATGTCCAGACTTTAAGGTCTTTATTCTCCCAGCTTTCAGCCGCACCGGGTAGTATTTTTCCATTAGGATCGTTGATAACCAGCCCCTCCAGCAGGTCACGAGAGAGATTAGATTCGGGTACCCCTTCAATTTTATGCGGATCCAACGATTGGGGTTCAGAGCCATTATTACGTACCAGAACCTGTTTTTCAGCCAGTTGCGTGCCTGCGGGTACATTGGCTGCGAAAGAAGTGCCGACGGCTATCATACCCATTGCAGAGGCAATGGCCGCAGTCAGTAGAGTTTTTTTTGCGATGTTGGTCATGTTTATATTTGCTCCTGTTTTTATTATTGCATTGCTCAGCAACTGAGCATGCTCTGCATAAAAGGTATTTTCACATTACGTTATTCGGGGAACGGATCCGATTACGTAATACTCCACATGTATAAACATCGGGCCAATTCATCAACCCTGCGATATCCATCACCTTGAAATATAAAGGGTATCGCAGGGTTACCAGGCCGACTAAAGCAATCCAGGGAATATCGCTTTAATGCCAGTAACAATAAACTCAATACCCAGCGCCATCAGCAATAGCCCCATAATACGGGTTATGACGTTAATCCCCGCCTGGCCTAATAAACGAACCAATAACGGCGCGGCACGGAATAATAGCCAGCAACAGAATGAAAACAACGCTATCGCGACGGTTAATCCCAATAGATCCTGCCAACTGTGGTAACGTGAACTCCAAACTATTGTTGAACTAATAGCACCTGGCCCAGCCATTAGGGGTAATGCCAGCGGCACGACACCTATATTTTCACGAACAACAGTTTCTGTTTTCTCCTGATTATTCTGTTTGTCCTCACCGAGCTTGCCGCTGATCATTGACATCGCAATACTAACGACCAGAATCCCACCCGCGATACGGAATGAATCGATAGAAATACCAAACATATTCAGAATGGCGTCACCGAGAAATAAAGATATCCACAAGATAATGGCAACTGACAGATTGGCAGTCAGATTGGTTTTATCTCGCCCAATGGTGGCCTGATAACTGGTCATACTGATGAATACCGGCAATATGCCTACCGGGTTAACCAGTGCAAATAAGCCAACAAAAAACTTGATATAACCTGAAAAATCCAACAGCGATTGACTCACGCATCACTCCGCATTATTTATAATAAAATAGCTGATAAAACATCACCGATATAATCAGTTTACCGACGCACGACATTGTAACGCTACGCCGCGGGTTTGCGCGCACGGGCTAATGTAATGGAGTTAACCATAGGAATCTATGAAATAAGACACACTTCAGGGGTGCAGATCGTAATTACATTTTTTTGTTAAAAATTCGTGATAATAATGTTGTGTTAACAGTATGAATTATCGATTGATTTAATTAAATTACAACCGAATTCAATAAATA
>JBEGTQ010000064.1:0-4145 GCA_041179305.1 Pseudomonadota bacterium
GTTTTTTCACTGGGGCTGTTTGCTTACAAAACGGACATTTTACATCAACCTTAGCCATCAGAATCCCTTTGATAAAAACGGGGAGTTTATCTGATGATCACCGGATTGAATACGTGACCGGTAAAAGTAACTTCAACCAATGAACCTATTTCCGGCATCACAAAAATGGCCTCACAGATATAATATCTTTTCTCTAATGGCAGCCAATGGCAGTTAAATACCACCGGAACTTGCCCTTCAAATTCTGGCCAGTAATAACCATTAATCTTCTCATCAAACCGATAAGGATCATTTTTCTCTACGGGTGGGAATCGGTTTATTTTTGTGGTTGCTTTAACAAAAAAAAGTCCTAACTCATCAAGATAAACAACTGGATCAAATATTTTACCTTTATTTTTTCTAAGATAAGCATCACGCATAAAGGCAACATCAGTATCAGATCGTCTATATGGCTCAACACGTATTCTTAGCCCTTCATATTCCAGCCCCTGGTCATACCATTTTGATTGATCCCCGGGCTGCATATCCGGCCAACTAGCTATCATCGGCAATACCACAAAGTTAGCGTCACAACCTTTTTTATTATAAATAAAATTAGGATCCCAGGCGCTGGCCCCTTCATATTCTGCCCAATAAATAATATAACTATCCGGCACTTCCATCACATGACCATTAAATTTACCGCAAACGAAACCGGGGCGGTTCTCAGAGAAAACCAGAGTAGGTGTAATTAACAATATCGCTTTTAATAATGGCATTAAACATCTAATAATAAATTCACTCATTAATACCATCCATATATTAACTTATTCCATGCAGAGATTAAATTCATTTATATACAATGCATTGAGATGACTTGTTCGTAGTTAAACAGACAAAGTTAAAATAGCGTGAATATAAAAATAAAACAAGAGCTAAAAATAAAATTACAAAGTAATAAAAATAGAAAAACAGACTAATAAATAATATATAATTTAATAAAGAGGGCGCATATTTCAATTGCGTCCTCCTTATTATTTATTGGGGGGATTTGATTTAACTACAAAATTTTAACCACTTCCAGCCAGCCATGTTGACCACACACTGGGCTGCCTTTTAGCCAACGACGCAACATATCCAGTGCCAGCATTGCGCTACTCTCCTGGCGAATGCGTAGATCATGACGATTGGCCTGATAGCGTACCGTCTGGGCAAATATCCCCTCTGGCGTGTACAAAGCCACGCTCAGGTAATCATTTTGCATTGCGCTGACGGCCAGTACCACTTGCGCACCGCACAACATAGATAACGACTGGGCGCGGCTGGCAATCTCAGCCAGTGATTCCTGGCAATGAACCGGTAACAGTTCACCGCCCACCAACGGCACGTTGGCATTCTGCAACTGCCAGTTCATTAGCCCACCGGTAAACTGTTCACTCACTGCCAGCAACAAACCGCGTCGAGTCAATTGTTCTGCCAGCAATGCGGGCAGCCCCTGTGTGCCTTCGAATATTGTGTTATCACCCGCCACTTCCCTCATCTGTTGCCACACCTGTTCCATTGCCTGATGTTGCAAGGCCGGCCCGGTTAGCTTTAACTCGATAATGGGTGCGGAGGAGCGGTAACCCAGCACAGTACCTTCAGGCAGTTTCAGCCGATCCAACTCTTGTGCTAAATCGCTTTCTGAGCGGCCAAAAGTGGTCATACGTAGGCACAACGGGGGGTCAGCCACCTCAAAATATTGACGTAAACGTGGCATGATCTGCTGTTCAACCATCACTTTAAATTCTGACGGTACGCCGGGCGTGAAAAACATCAGGCATGTATTGAATCGTAATGCGAAGCCACACGCGGTACCGACCGGGTTATCCAGCATCTCTGCACTGGCAGGAATATATGCCTGTTTACGGTTGGCCGCCGACATCTCGCGGTTTCGCGCATGAAAAAAAGCCTCCATGCGGGCAATCCATTCCGGGTGCTCAATTAGTTCAACTCCGGCGGCACGTGCCGCAGCCAGTGCGCTCAGGTCATCACTGGTTGGCCCCAATCCGCCGTTAACAATCAATATATCGGCCACCTGACTGCGTTCGGTTAGCACGTCAATTAGTGCAGAAAGTGAGTCACCAACCGTTTCCCGACGGCTGATCGGCAAACCTTGATTGAATAAATAGTCAGCCAGCCAGGCAGCATTGGTATCAATAATTTGCCCATGCAGCACTTCATCTCCGGTACTCAACATCTCGACTCTGATCATTTTCTTCTCCGTTAATGCTTATGCATTTGCTTTATGAATCTCACTGTATAAACACAATTAACTCCCCATCCTGCTTAACTTAATCCGGCATCTGTATTAGCAGCGCTCATTCACCAGAATCACTGCGAATGTCAGTTCATCGGGATTTATTCATTTCATTTGGATGGCAAGCAGATAAATAATATCAAGCCCTAAACAGTAATTATAAATTTACACTTTTCGTAACGCTTACTTGACACCGATATGTCAATTTATTATTCTATTTCGCTCAATAATTTCAATAAATTATCATGTAAATAGAGGAAAGCGTGAAGAATCGCACTCTGGGCAGTATATTTATCGTTGCAGGAACTACCATTGGTGCTGGCATGTTGGCAATGCCACTGGCAGCGGCGGGCGTAGGGTTTGGCGTCACACTGGCATTACTTTTTTCTCTTTGGATATTAATGTGTTATACCGCATTACTGCTGGTAGAAGTTTATCAGTATGAAACGGCAGACACCGGGCTTGGCACCCTGGCCAAACGCCATCTCGGTAACCGTGGCCAATGGTTGACTGGTTTTAGTATGCTGTTTCTAATGTACGCCCTGACTGCCGCTTATATCAGTGGCGCAGGCGAGTTGCTGGCAACCAGCATCAGCCAATGGATGCAACAACCGTTTCCTGGCTCACTCGGCGTACTCTTATTTACGCTAGTCGCTGGCGGTGTGGTCTGCATTGGCACCCATTCAGTCGATCTATTCAATCGCATCTTATTCAGTGCAAAAATCATTTTTCTGATTGTGATGCTGGCGTTGATGATGCCACATATCGAAAAAACCAACTTACTGACCCTGCCACTGGAACAAGGATTGGCGCTTTCCGCTATTCCGGTAATATTCACTTCGTTTGGCTTCCACGGCAGCGTGCCAAGTATTGTCAATTATATGGGCGGTAATATCCGCAAGCTGCGTTGGGTATTTATTATCGGCAGCGCAATTCCGCTCATTGCCTACATTTTCTGGCAATTAACTACACTTGGAGCCATCTCCTCGCATACTTTTGTCGGTATTTTGGCACAACAAGCGGGGTTGAACGGTTTATTACAAGCGGTGCGCGATGTTGTGGCCTCGCCCCATGTTGAACTGGCGGTACACCTGTTTGCTGATTTGGCACTGGCCACCTCATTCCTGGGGGTGGCACTCGGGTTGTTTGATTATCTGGCCGACTTATTTAAACGCAGTAATTCAATGCAGGGTCGCCTGCAAACAGGCGTCATCACTTTCACGCCGCCACTATTGTTTGCATTGTTTTACCCGAATGGTTTTATTAAAGCGCTGAGTTTTGCTGCCGTGGCGTTATCAGTTCTGGCATTACTGCTGCCTGCGATGCTGGCATGGAAAACCCGTAAAACCCATCAGGGGCATTATCGGGTGTGGGGCGGGAAACCCGCACTGGCTGGGGTATTTGCCTGTGGGGTGATGGTCATTGCCATTCAGGTAGGTATTGTCACCGGCGTATTACCGGCTG
The DNA here is from genome assembly GCA_041179305.1 of Pseudomonadota bacterium. Classification (GTDB taxonomy): domain Bacteria; phylum Pseudomonadota; class Gammaproteobacteria; order Enterobacterales; family Enterobacteriaceae; genus Yersinia. The sequence goes on from JBEGTQ010000064.1 coordinate 3,743, forward strand.
TCGGGTAATACCGCAAAAGATAAAAAAGGCGCATATTCTATGAAGAATGCGCCTTTTTTGGCTAAGATGATTAAGTAAAAAATGTGAACGCTAATTCCTCCACAAAACCAGCGTCAATTACCAGACTATTATCCTGCGGTTCAGTTATTCTGGTGCAAAATAGCCTTCACCGCGCAAACTTATTGCATTGGCTAAACCAGCCACAAACAGCAGAATTGTTGCGTACATGACTAAATATTTATTCATATTCTTCTCTCATTATTTATGATGCCACCTAAACGCCAATTCTGAGTAACAAGTTATTTCGCGCCGAATTTGGTCACGTATTCAATCCGGTGATCATCAGATAAACTCCCCGTTTTTATCAAAGGGATTCTGATGGCTAAGGTTGATGTAAAATGTC
>JBEGTQ010000065.1:0-28936 GCA_041179305.1 Pseudomonadota bacterium
AAAGGTGGTACTTTATGGCTGATTGGGAATATCACTATTTGGTTAATGGACATGAAAATAAAGTCTTGCATTTTTATATAAATGACAAGGCACCATCTAATAATTTTCGGGGTGTGTTGACCGGGCCTGAACTCGGTGAATATATTGGTGAGGCTGTGAATTTTCAAGAGAGAACATCACAGGATGCCGTATTTATCAGTAGCCCGGCACTAGGGTACCTGCTGGATGTGGAGAAGGAGGTTTGTAAGTTGAGTGGGGTGACCGATAGTAATGGTACCCACTGTGCGGTGCTGAATGCTAGCTGGTCTTCAACCGATGATAAAGTGGAGAAGACAAATCTTAGTCGCTACTATATCCCTTGGCTGTTGTCACAAATCTCGCACAAGTTACATGCCAGTGAGTGGACTGATGAGTTAAATGTTTATCTGCAAAAAGTCGAAACACTTGAAACCTTATTGGAGCAACATAAGGATCAGCCCGTCGATAACCCAACATTGCAACAAACCAAAGCGTTGTTAGTCGAATTTTTACAGACTTATAATTCATCTGTATATGAACAGGTCTGGCATCAGGTTGCGTATGTCCTTAACCGGGTAGAGGTCATTCTTGAGATGAATACAGAGAGTTAGTCGTGATGATTATTTAATGTAATTTAGGTCACATTATGCTGTGTTCGCTCAATCAGGGTGGTATACCTGCTATATTTCGAAACGCAGGCGTGTTGGTTGCGATCGTTCAGCCGAATCACTTATCTGTGCAAATAGAGCCACAACAGGGTATGGGGTGACCTTGGTCTGGCGTTTTCTGTCTAACACATCGTTGATCTTCTTCCACCTGCCCGTGATAATAACGATTCTGACTCGGGGTGCCTGCCACAAACAAACCGTGGTATGGCTGAGATATTACCCGTATTACCTGATCTGGATTATGCCAGCGTAGGGAAGTCTCGGCACCGCAGGTACCGCCTTCCTGATCGCTGGTTAGGAGAAATATGTACATTAAACTTGCCGTTTTCTCTTCAGCCCCCTTTGCTGATCCCACCACTTTAGTCCTCGCTGACATGAATACGGAGACGCATTCATGAAATGCATTAATGCGCTCACTATTGCTGGAACTGACCCGAGTGGCGGCGCCGGTATTCAGGCGGATCTGAAAACCTTTGCTGCGCTGCGGGCTTACGGCACCAGTGTTATTACCGCTCTGGTGGCACAAAATACCCTTGGTGTGCAGTCGGTCTATCATATCGAACCGGCCTTTGTTGGTGTTCAACTGGATTCTGTTCTGAGCGATGTGCGCATTGATAGCGCCAAAATAGGGATGCTGGCAAATACTGAAATTGTCGAAATTGTTGCCGCACGGCTACACCGTTATCCCATTCCGTTTGTCGTGTTAGATACTGTGATGGTGGCGAAAAGTGGCGATCCATTATTGGCACCTGAGGCGGTGGACGCAGTGCGGAAACTGTTATTGCCACAGGTTGCACTCATTACGCCGAATCTGCCGGAAGCGGCAGTGTTATTGGATTGTCAACCCGCAGAAGATGAGCAACAAATGCGCGAACAAGGGCGAGCACTATTAGCTTTAGGTTGTCAGGGAGTATTAATGAAAGGGGGGCATTTGAACGGGGAAGATAGCCCCGACTGGCTGTTTACACCACAGGGTGAACAGCGTTTTGTCACCCGTAGAGTCAATACCCGGCATACCCATGGCACCGGTTGTACTTTATCAGCAGCACTGGCGGCATTGTGGCCACGGCACAGAAATTGGGCGGATAGGGTGAATGCAGCCAAACACTATATGCAAGGTGCGCTGGAACAGGCCGACACTCTTGAGGTGGGGCAAGGTATCGGGCCAGTGCATCATTTCCATCAGTGGTGGTAATGGCTGATTTATTGACCAGTATTATCTTACTTGCAGCAAATAGTGTTTCGCCATATCAAACATCACGGTAACCCGTTACAAACGCGGAATTCAGTGGATTGAACACTCAGACGATAACGGTTCCTAATATTTACGACAAAATCCTTGGCGATGCCGCGTTTGTTTTGATAATTACGTCTTATCACCACACTATTTAGCGTCATCCAAATCAATCATCATCTGGTTGATTTTATAACTTTCACGCTGTGCCAGCGGATGGATATTCCCTGTGGAGTGGTACAGTTTTCTGGGTTCTTCCGTCAATTCAAAAGGTAATATGGCATGATCGTGTGTTCGTCAGTGTTTCATCGCTTAACTCAAGTTGTTATGCAGATTACGTTATAACTGGATTTAGGATGAAAATTCGTGTTATAGATCAATCTGTTTTGTCTTTGATGGCCATATACTCGGGTTACTTCAAGATGCAGCCAGGCGGTAACCGAGCTAAGTCTCGGTAGCTTACTCAAGTTAGTAACAGGGGGTGAGTAATACCCTTGAATCTTGAAGGGCAACGGGTATAAACAGGCACACTACAGCTACAAATCCGTTGCACAGCACTTCGTTCAACACTCGGCGAAAGATTAACCAGATAAAAAGGACTTCGATAATGAACGGTCAGAAAACCCTCCATTATTTTTTGGCGGGGACATTACTCAGTGCCAGTTATTGGGCCTTCGCGCAAGCTGTCACTGCACCTGTAGCGCCAACCACATCCTCGCAGGTTACACCCAGTGAACCACGGATAACTGCCTCTGATCTGCTGCAACAGCCGGTTTATAAAAATAGTTGGCAAAAAATGGTGAAAGGGGAAAAAAACCTCCCTACCTGGGCGCGTAAAGGTATAGGAACCTCCGCACCTTATGAGGTTATTACCTGGGAAGGGCTGCAGTATAAAGTAGGGAGTATCTGCAAACCCCACGATTGTGGTAATAATTTTATGTTGATAGCGTTCAGTCAGGATAAAAAACAGGTATGGGGCTTGCGTATCATGGTGCAAGACAAACCACAAGCACTTGATAAACCAAGCGAGTTTGCTACCTACCAATGGCTTGGTCGCCCGAGTGAGAGTATTCAGGCAATGTTAAAAGTGCAGTTACAGCAAGATCCTAACTGGCACTGATTTTTGTCGATGAATAATAATGGAGCATCGGGCAGATAGGCCATGCTCCGCATCGCTTTGTGTTTTTAGCCTGATTAAAGCTGTGCTAAATCGATTGCGTCCCCCAGCCTTTTTGATGGACAGTTGCGGTGTGTTTTCTCTTTATAGTACTACCGGCAATGGCTGTATCTTCATTTGAATCACTTACCGTCGTGGGTTCATCGGAATTAATGAATCTCACTCTAAGGGCGGGCATATATGCTGATCACATCGGTTACCGATCGATTTGTCATTCAGTTGCCACCTGACTGCACCTTGAAGTAACGTGGATATGATGATGAAAAATAAAAAGCTAGCCAAGGAGGACAAGGCTAGCTGAAGAGGTGTTTCCTGGTTTTACTTTAACGTTTTTTAGTTCTCGTTCTTACGAGGTCTATATTACCCAAACGTCATTACAATTGATGTGATGCATTTCTAATTTTTGCTAAAAATGCCACTTTGTCGGTGATATTTTCTTTTACTGGTTTATTTTACTCTTTCTCATGGGAATTATGATTATTCGTCCCACCCAAATTACGTATCAATAAGCCATATTTTATATTAACTTTTACCGGTATCGACAAATACATCATATGCCCATTGCCTGGTGCGGTGCCATATCGGCGAGTTGGCTCTTTTTATCTTGCATACCTGTCACTCTGCACCTTGAAGTAACCTGGGCATATAAGTGGATTTTCCGTCCGAGCTCAAGTCAGAATGACGCCCGAAGGCGTGGCTAAAAGCCAGGAGTTGCAACCTTGCCAATCGTGAAAATCAGCCATTGCTTAATTTTTGCCAAGATTAAATGATCAAGAGTAAAAAGAAAAAATGCGCGATTACCAGCCGCGCGTGGGTGCGTTTAGGTAACGAATCCAGATAAAAATAGAATCCTCTGATCAATAAAAATTACAACGTCAGATCTTTTATTTTGGTGGTTGGGCCATTTTTCATTACAGAGGCAATACCATTTTTGGCGGCAGATTCAGAACTGTAGGATTCACTGACCCCAATAATCTGATAATTTTTCGCTTTCAAAACGAAGTAAGGCTCTTTTTTGACATTGCGCCTCAGTTCATATTGATTTTCCAGTGGCGAGTTATTTTGTACTGATGATATGCCATTTTCAGCCGAGGCCTTACTGGCGTACATCTCGCTGGAGAGGATAATTTCGCCATTGCTGGCCTTTAGATTGAAATGGTATTGCCCATTTTTTGCTTTCTTAATCTCATAGTGACCCGATGACATAATTGTTTCTCCTGTATGTTGTTATACCTCTAATAGTGTAGTCAACGTTCACAGGAAGTCAGCTTAATACACCTTACAGCACTATAATTAGGATTTAGTGGTAATAGAATGGCGCTATGCCCATCATCTTGAAATCTTTTGGCGATAAACGGTTTCTCATCATCATTTCAGCTTGTGTCGCAGGTTTTTGATATGACCATTGATTGATAGTGCTATCAGTCACTACACCATAAGCGACTGCGTAATCGGTCAACGTAGAGGTAAACCACCGGTGTGGTATACAGCGTTAGCAATTGGCTCATTACCAGCCCACCGACAATAGTGATCCCCAGTGGTTGCCGCAATTCTGCCCCATCGCCACTGCCTAATACCAGCGGCAGTGCGCCGAATAAGGCCGCCAGTGTGGTCATCATAATCGGCCTGAAGCGCAGCAAACTGGCCTGAAAAATGGCATCGCGGGCGTTGAGATTACCATTACGTTGTGCACTGAGGGCAAAATCCACCATCATGATGGCATTTTTTTTCACGATACCAATCAATAAGATAATGCCAATAAGCGCGATAAGGCTGAACGGTGCATCGAACAGTTCCAGTGCCAGTAGTGCCCCAATACCGGCAGAGGGTAGCGTTGAGAGGATAGTCAGCGGGTGAACGTAACTTTCATACAAAATCCCCAGCACGATATAGACCGTGGCTATGGCCGCCATAATCAGCCATAGCTGAGATTTCAGTGTCTCCTGGAACATCTGCGCGGTACCGGTAAATGTGCCATGCACGCGAGTAGGGACGCCCAGTGCTGCCATGGTGCGTTCAATGGCAGTGGTTGCCTCAGATAAGCTACCGCCGTCAGGCAGGTTAAATGAGATGGTTGAGGCGGCGGATAAGCCCTGATGGTTGACAGCCAGTGGCGCATTGGCAGGCCGCCATTTAGCAAAATGGGACAACGGAATTGACTGACCGCTGTTGTTAATCACAAACATCTTATCCAGCGAATTAACATCCTGTGTGTATTGAGGTGATACTTCCATCACTACTTTGTATTGATTCAGAGGTTGATAAATAGTGGAGATCTGCCGCTGACCAAACGCATTGTTCAATAGGGCATTGGCATCGGATACATTTATTCCCAGTCGTGCCATTGTTTCACGATCGTAGGTCAGTGCCACTTCCGAACCTTTATCTTGCTGATCGGAGTTAACATCGGCCAGTTCCGGTAATTTAGCCAGAGCTGCCCTGACTTTCGGTTCCCATTCACGCAGCGCGGCCAGATCGTCTGTTAACAGGGTAAATTGATAGCTGGCATTGGCCTGACGACCCCCGACCCGAATATCCTGTACCGGTGTCAGAAACAGGCTGGCACCTGGTTCTTTGGCGAGCTTAGTGCGTAAACGGGTGATAATTTGTTGGGCTGTTTCACTGCGCTTACTCAAGGGTTTGAGCGAGATAAACATTAAACCGCTGTTAGTGTGGGAGCTACCGATAAGACCGGTTACGTTGTCGACAGCGCGATCCTCATTGACGATCTTCATAAAATCTTTCAGTTTCTGCTGCATCGCCTGAAACGAAATACTCTGATCGGCTTGAATAAAGCCGATCATGCGGCCGGTATCCTGCTCGGGAAAGAAGGTTTTTGGGATACTGATATAGAGCCAGGCATTCAACGCGATAGTCGAAAGCAGCACCATCATCACCCAGCGGGTATGGCCTAAGACCCAATTAAGCGAGCGACCATAACCTTGCTGAATAGATAAAAATACTTTACCAAAACCGCGAATACGTGGTTGCTGGCCAGCAAGCTGTGCGCGCAACAAATGGGCGCACATCATCGGTGTCAGAGTGAGCGATATGACCAGCGAGATACCGATGGCGACCGACAATGTGACGGCAAATTCGTGGAATAAGCGCCCCGGTAGCCCCTCCAGCAGCAGCAGCGGGAGAAACACGGCAACTAAGGAAATACTCATCGACAGCACGGTAAAGCCAACTTCACGTACCCCGCGCAGGGCAGCAACCATCGGTTTTACCCCTGCTTCCAAATGGCGAGAGATATTTTCCAGCACCACAATGGCATCATCCACCACGAATCCGGTGGCGATGGTCAGTGCCATCAACGACAGGTTGTTCAGGCTGAAACCACACAGATACATAGCCGTAAAGGTTCCGATCAACGAAACTGGAATTGCAACTGCGGGGATCAGTGTGGCACGACCGGATCGCAAGAACAGGAATACCACCAGTATCACCAGTGCTACGGCAATAATCAGTGAGCGCTCCACTTCATCCAGTGACGCACGGATGGTCGGGGAGCGATCCTGCGCAATATTTAACTGAATGGCGGCGGGAATCGAAGCACGCAGGGCAGGGAGTTCCGAACGGATACGATTGACGGTGGCGATAATATTTGCGCCCGGCTCACGGCTGATCACTAACAGAACCGCAGGTTTGCCATTGGACATCCCGGCGTTGCGCACATTCTGCACTGAGTCCACGATATTGGCGACATCCTGTAGCCGCACCGGTGATCCATTGTTGTAATGAATGATTAGCGGGCGGTAACCCTCGGCGGTTTTGATTTCATCATTGGTCTGCACCTGCCAGTGCTGTTGGCTGGAATCGATAGCACCTTGTGGGCGGCGAACGTTGGCAGCATCGATCGCCTGACGCACGGCATCCAGTGAAACGCCCTGATTGAACAGCGCACTCGGGTTCAGCTCAACCCGCACTGCAGGCAGAGAGCTACCGCCGACGGTGACATCGCTGACGCCTTCAGTTTGAGCAATTTTCTGCGCCAATTTGGTTGAAGCGAAATCATATATCTGACCCTGAGTGAAGGTGTCTGAGGTCAGCGTCATGATCATAATGGGGGCATCCGACGGGTTCATCTTACGATAGGTCGGGCGATTTGGCATTCCGGTCGGCAGCAGGCCTTGCGCGGCATTAAGTGCTGCCTGCACATCGCGGGCGGCACCGTTGATATCGCGGCTGAGATCAAATTGCAGGATGATCAGCGTGCTGCCCAGCGAACTGGTTGAGGTCATTTCATTGACACCAGCAATTCTACCCAAAGCACGTTCTAACGGGGTGGCAATCGACGATGCCATTGTTTCGGGATCGGCGCCGGGCATGGCGGCTTTAACCATGATCACCGGATAATCCACCTGCGGTAGTGGTGATACCGGCAATAAGCTAAAACCGATAATACCGCTGATAGTGATCGCCAGTGTCAGCAGGGTGGTGGCTACCGGGCGCTGGATGAACAGGGCGAAGAATTTCACTTATGCTCCCCGTTCGGCAATTCAGGTGCTGAGTCTGATGAATCGATATCTTCATGACGATATTGGTTTTTGCGATAGGTATTGCGCGCCAGTTTATCGAATAACAGATAGATAACCGGGGTGGTAAATAGGGTCAGCATCTGGCTGACGATAAGCCCGCCCACCATACAAACGCCCAGCGGGTGGCGCAACTCGGCACCCGCGCCGGTACTGAGCATCAGTGGCAAAGCACCAAACAACGCGGCCAATGTGGTCATCAGGATCGGGCGAAAACGCAATAAACAGGCCTGATAGATAGCATCATAAGGTGTCATGCCTTGATCACGCTCGGCGGCCAACGCAAAGTCGATCATCATGATGGCATTTTTCTTCACAATCCCGATCAGCAACATTATGCCGATAATTGCGATCACATCCAGCTCGTTACCGGTCAACATCAGCGCCAATAAGGCGCCGACGCCTGCGGTGGGTAATGTTGATAAAATGGTGACTGGGTGAATAAAACTTTCATACAACACGCCGAGCACGATATACATCGCTACGATAGCGGCGATAATCAGCCACAGCGTGCTACCGAGGGCAGCCTGAAACGCCAACGTTGCTCCCTGGAAACGGGTAGTGATGTCGGCGGGCAGTTGAATAGCTTGCTCGGCTTGCGTCACCGCGTTTACCGCTGCGCCGAGAGCATAGCCCGGCGCCAGATTGAACGAGAGGGTCGCGGACGGGAACTGGTTTAAATGGTTAATCGACAGCGGGCCGAAGCGTTTTTCAATAGTGGCAATACTGCTTAAGGGTACCCCTTTACCGTCACTGCCGGTTAGACGAATATCGTTGAACGCCGCCAGCCCCGGCGTGGCTTGTACATCATGTTCCAACACCACCCGATACTGATTGGCTTGGGTATAAATAGTGGAGATAAGCCGTTGACCAAAAGCGTTATATAGCGCGCTGTCGATGGCCGCCATCGTTATTCCTAACCGGCTTGCGCTATCACGATCCACATTGACAAATGCCACTAATCCCTGATCCTGCCAGTCACTGGTGACATCCTGGAATGGCGCTTGTTGTTGTAATTCGCTGATCAGTTTTGGTACCCAAGTGCTCAGTTCTTCCAGCGTCGTAGTTTGCAGGCTGAACTGATATTGTGTCCGGCTTTGTTGGGTATCAATAGTGAGATCTTGCACCGGTTGCAAATAGAGCTTAATGCCCGGCACACTCGCCACACGTTGCTGCAAGCGGATGATGATTTCGGGTATGCGATCGTTACGACTGTTTAGTGGTTTAAGGTTAATCTGCAACCGGCCACTGTTGAGGGTGGCATTGGTGCCATCCACGCCGACAAACGAGGTCAGGCTTTCCACCGCCGGATCGTTGAGAATAATGGCGGCGACTTGCTGTTGCCGCTCGGCCATATTACTGAAAGAAACCGATTGTGGCGCTTCCAGAGTTCCCCGAATCAGCCCATTGTCTTGTAATGGGAAAAAACCTTTCGGCATCAGCAGGTAAAGCAGCACCGTCAGCACCAATGTGCTCACTGCTACGCCGAATGTTATCCACTGATGGTTAAGCACTTTTTTTAGTGCTACCGCATAATGAGCGATTACCCAATCAAAGAACGTCTCGCAGGCTTGTGACAGGCGATTTTGCTTACGCAGTGATTCATAACTGAGCATCCGCGCGCACATCATAGGTGTCAATGTCAGAGAAACCACGGCTGAAATTAGAATGGCTACCGCCAGTGTCACGGCAAACTCACGGAACAGGCGACCGATGATATCGCCCATAAATAGCAGCGGAATTAATACTGCAATCAATGAGAAGGTCAGTGAGATAATGGTAAAGCCAATCTCTCCGGCACCTTTCAGAGCCGCATCCAGTGGTTTCTCGCCTTTTTCGATATAACGGGAGATATTTTCTATCACCACGATGGCGTCATCGACGACAAAACCGGTAGCGATGGTCAACGCCATTAGCGTCAGGTTGTTAATCGAGAAACCGAAAAAATACATCACCGCGAAAGTACCGATCAGTGACAACGGTACCGCGATACTGGGGATAATGGTGGCGGCAGCATTACGCAGGAACAGATAAATCACCATTACCACCAGGAAAATTGCCAGCAATAATTCAAATTTCATGTCACTGACCGATGCACGGATAGTTGTGGTGCGGTCGGTCAGCACCTTGACATCAACTGATTTAGGCAGGTTTTTAATCAGCTCCGGCAGCATTTCGCGGATACTGTCGGCGGTGGCAATTACGTTGACCCCAGGCTGACGTTGGATATTTAGCACAATGGCCGGTTGGGTATTGGCCCGCGCCGCCAGCTTGCTATTTTCAGCACCCTGTTCGATGGTGGCGACATCCTGTAAGCGGATGGGGGCTCCGTTCTGGTAAGCTACGATAAGGTTGCGGTAATCTTCGACCGACTTCATCTGGTCATTGGCCGACAACGTCACTGAACGGGTGGGCCCGTCCAGACTCCCTTTGGCAGAGTTGACGTTAGCATTATTGATGGCGATGCGAATAGTTTCGCTGTCCAGCCCCAGAGCAGCTACCGCCGGTGCGTTCAGTTTCACTCGCACTGCCGGGCGCTGACCACCGGAGATGGTGACCAGGCCTACCCCGGTTACTTGCGAGATTTTCTGCGCGATACGGGTTTCGACCAGATCTTCCACTTGAGTCATCGGAATGGCTGTCGAGGTCACTGCCAGCGTCATGATCGGCGGATCCGCTGGATTAACTTTGCTGTAAATCGGCGGATAAGGCAGATCGGTGGGTAGCAGGTTAGTGGCAGCGTTAATTGCCGCTTGCACCTCTTGCTCTGCTACATCCAGCGGCAAGGTCAGTTGGAATTGCAGGGTAATGACCGATGCTCCACCGGAGCTTTGCGATGCCATCTGTTTTAAGCCAGACATCTGACCAAACTGGCGCTCCAGCGGGGCAGTAATGGATGATGTTATGACATCCGGGCTGGCACCGGGATAGAGTGTCATTACCTGAATGGTGGGGTAATCCACCTCTGGCAGGGCAGAAACCGGTAAGGCGCGGTAACCGATAATCCCGGCCAACAGAATAGCAATCATAAACAGTGTAGTAGCAACTGGCCGCAGGATAAACAGACGCGATGGCCCACCACCCGGGGTTGGAGGCATCACTTGCATCAGGATTTCTCCGCCGGTTTTTCCATGTTGCTGGCAGTGGCTGCGCCCGGTGTGATCACATCAACCTGCAAACCTTCGGTTAAGTGATCAATGCCGTCAGTGACGACACGCTGACCGGCATCCAGACCGGCGCTGATCACCACTTGTTTGCTGTCCTGAATACCGGTAGTGACCAAATGCTTACTGACTTTATTCTCGTCGTTCAGTGTCCAAACGAAGCTGCCTTCGTTGCCCATTTGTATGGCGGCGGTCGGTACCACCACAGCATTTTGCAGTAAATCTACTTTAATGCGCGCATTTACAAACTGATTCGGGAACAGCATATCATCTACGTTATTGAAGCGAGATTTCAGCTTAAGGGTGCCGGTGGTGGTGTCAATTTGGTTATCAATACTGAGTAGATAACCCTGCGCCAGCATCTGTTTGTTGGTACGATCCCAGGCTTCAACCGCCACGGTGGTATTATTTTTTGCCGCGGTTTTTTGTGCCTGCATGATGGCGGGGATATCATTTTCCGGTAAAGTAAAGATCATATCAATCGGATGTATTTGGGTGATCACTACGATCGGTGTGCCAGTGCCGCTGGTAATGTAGTTGCCGACATCCACGTGTTTCAGACCTACTTTACCGGAAATTGGTGCGGTAATTCGGCTATAGGTCAGTTGCAGTTTGGCGCTGTCGATCGTGCCTTGAACGGTTTTAACGCTGCCTTCACTTTGCCGCACTAGCGAGGCTTGGGTATCCAGCTCTTGTTGCGAAATCACCCCCGTTTTGACCAACTTTTGATAGCGCGACAGATCACGGCGCACATTATCCAGCGTGGCTTGATCTTTGGCTAATTGACCCTGGGCTTGAGTGAGTAACACTTGATAAGGACGTGGATCGATTTCCACCAGCAAATCACCGGCATTAACCTGTTGCCCTTCGACAAAGTGAATTGCCATCAATTGGCCGTCGACGCGGCTGGTCACCGCGACAGTATTGGCGGCAATTACCGTGCCTAAACCGGTCAGGTAGCGCGGGACGGTCTGTTCGGTCGCGGCGGTGGCCTGCACAGGTGGCATGGTTATATTACGACGGCTACCGGCGCGTGCCGCTGTGTTCTTTGCCGCAGGTGGTTGCACCCTAGAGGCACTGCTATCCGGCGTTACATCGACGTGACGCCAGACAAGCACAGTAATAACAATCGCCGCCGCTGTTCCCAATAAAAGCAATAAGCGCGAAGTGCGTTTAGATTGAGGTTTCATGATGGCGATGAGTCCCTTTTAATCGTCTGGTTAGCTGCACAGGGGTGCAATAGATGAGTCTTTGGATATGTTACTAGTTTAGCGGGGATTTACTGGGAGAAAATATGGAATAAACGGAGAATTTTTTAAACTTATGTCTGGGGTGAGTCAGGTTTTGTAAAAAGGACTTGTCCTAATGAAATCAGGAAAATCATTTATACAATAAATGCGGCAAAGTACTGAACAATGTTATCTGCAACGCCATCAAGCAGCATAAAATTTCAGTCACCGATATAACGTCTCCGCCCACCTTGCCAACCCTGCGGTAACAGAACCAAAATCATTACCCCCCACCAGTGGAATACCGGGTAACTGCTGTTGTAACGCTGCTCGCAGTAACGGAGAACGGGCGCTGCCGCCGGTGAGGTAAATCACATCAGGGGTGATATGGCTGGTAGAGAGCGCCAGGCTGACTTGCTCCAGAATCCGTTGCAGCGGCTGAGCGATCGCTTCTGCCAGGTGTTGCTGGTTGATAGTCTGGCTTAATCCTGACTCAACAAAGTTAAGAACAGCAGCCACTTGCACTTTTTCGGATAGTGCTATCTTGCTTTCTTCTGCCGCGCGGACTAAACGGTAGCTCAGGCGTTGTTGATGCACCTTCAACAGGCGCTCAACCCGTTGTGGATGCGCTGCATCACGAATTAAATTGCGTAGAAAGCGGTCATTGGCGGTGCTATAAAAATCACTCTGTGCCGGAACATCGTTGGTAGCAACGGCATTCCAGTAAGGCAGTGATGGCAGGGCAATCCCTTTTTCGGTTTCGCCACCCATACCGAATAGTGGCATCAATTGCCTGAAGGCCAGCATGATATCGAGATCGTTACCGCCAACGCGACAACCACTGTGCCCCAGTAGGCTTTGTTGGCGATCGGCCAGACCTTGCCATTTTGGCCCCATCAATAGCACTGAACAGTCTGTGGTACCACCGCCGATATCGACCACTAACACAGTTTTTTCTGCCGTCAGGGTGGCTTCAAAATCCAGCCCCGCGGCGACGGGTTCAAACTGGAAAGTGATATCACGAAAGCCAGCACGTTGCGCGGCGCGCAGTAAAATTCCTTCCGCCTGACGGTTGGCGTCTTCGCCGCCGGAACCTTGAAAATTCACGGGGCGACCAATCACGGTTTGATGGATTTCGGCTGCCAGTATTGCCTGCGCCTGACGTTTAATATGGAACATCATGGCGCAAACTAAATCTTCGAACAGCGCCAGTTGCTGCGGTTTCAGCCCATTAGCGCCTAAAAAAGACTTAGGTGATTTTACAAAGTAAATGTCTTCAGGATCTTCAATATAGTGGTCGAGGGCTGACAGGCCGAATGTCAGGCTGTCGGCAGTCACTTGAATGCCTTCTACACGATTGAATGCTATGGCACGACGTAATAGTTGCTGATTTTCATCACTGCGGGTTGGTACTTGCCAGTGGCGGTGCAGGCATTCGCTTACCGCTTCCCGTGTCGGCGCGCACAACATTGATGGCAAGTAGACGCTGTTACTTTCCAGCGCTAGCAATTCGGGGGTATCATCCCGCATCACAGCAACTGAGCAGTTTGCTGTGCCGTAGTCAAAACCAATGAACATAATTGCTCCCTCAGGCCAAATAAAGGGATGTGACTTTACCCGAGAGTGGGCAATGGGGCAATGTTCATGTCAGTGATTTTTTAATGGTGGCGGTGAACGCCATAGGGCGAGTGGGCTATTGAATTGCGAGGTATCTTCCCGTGTTTTTAGCGGCGCGACGGTGAGCTATTCAATACGGTGATCATCACGTAACTTTTTATTTTCTATCATAATTACGGCACTAAGAATAGGGTTGCCAGCCCGAGAAAGATGAAAAATCCACCGGTATCGGTAATTGCCGTGATCATCACACTGGAGCCTATCGCCGGGTCGCGGCCTAAACGGGCCATCGTCATTGGGATAATCACGCCCATCAGCGCCGCCATTAATAAGTTAAGGATCATTGCCAGCGTCATCACGCCGCCCATTGCCGGATCGCTATATAACAGATAAGTGACAATGCCCATAATGCCGCCCCAGACCAGGCCATTAATCAGTGCAACACCCAACTCTCTTAGCATCAGGAAGGTGATGCTGCTTTGCTGGATGTGATGCAATGCTAATGCACGAACAATCATGGTAATGGTCTGGTTGCCGGTGTTACCGCCAATTCCGGCCACAATTGGCATTAATGCCGCCAGCGCAACCAGTTGCGAGATGGTATTTTCAAATAAGCCGATGACCCGTGATGCGACAAACGCGGTACAAAGATTGATTGCCAGCCACGACCAGCGGGTGCGCACCGCACGGCTTACCGGCGAGAATACATCCTCTTGCGGGCTGAGTCCCCCCATCCGGCGCAGGGTAGTATCGCTCTCTTCATTGACCACATCGACGATCTCTTCGATGGTCAGCCGACCCATCAATTTGCCTTTGGCGTCAATCACTGCTGCACTGATTAAGTCATAACGTTCAAAGGCACTGGCGGCATATTCCGCTTTCTGTTCCGGCTGGAAAGTGGTTGGGTTACTCTCCATCACGTCAAACACCATCGCATCCGGTGAATTAAGCAGGATCGAGGTCAGTGGCAGTTCGCCGAGCAGGGTATTCTTCTTGTCGATAACAAATATCTTATCCGTGGCATCGGGGATATTTTTCCGATAGCGCAAATAGCGTTGCACTGTGGCTAATGTGACGTCTGCCCGTACCGTGACCAGCTCGAAGTCCATCATCTGGCCAACCGTGTCACGGCCATACTGGATAACTTCACGCACGCGGGCTCGTTGATCCGGCTCCAGTGAGGTGAGAAGTCGGCCCATCAGGTTACGTGGTAAATATTCAGCCAGATAAGCCTGCTCATCCACATGTAGGGTGTGCATCGCTTTTAACAGATCTTTATCGCTCATCTCTTTGATAAGCGAGTCCCACACGGTTTCAGAGACTTCAACCAGGGTTTGACCACGTTTCTCGTTTTTGACTAATCGCCACAGCGCCAAACGTTCATCGTTGGGTAATGCTTCCAGTAAGTCAGCGAGGTCGGCTGCGTGCAAGTCATTAAGCAGATTTTTGATTTCAGCGGTCTGTGCCAATAATTGCTCGTCACTGAGCTTTTCACGTTCGGCCTGACGATCGAGGATATTGTTGACTAAATCTTTATTATTCAGTAACAAGAAAAGTATTCGGTTGCGTATTTCAGCCAGTTTTTTAGCATTGTTTTTAGCTGTTTTTTTTACTGTAGCAGAAAGTGACTCTGGGGTTATAGGCACTGGCATAATATGTCCTTGATACTAAATACGCTGAAGGTGCGAGAGTTTCAGCCGCAGAGATAGGCGATAACACATTAATTATTAAATAATAAACAGTAAATTATCAATATCATGGGCTGAGATCTGTTTCATACGAGGCCACCGGCTCCCCCTCTATCGATAGCGTTGTTTGTTGCGATTCCTGACGTTCCTGATGATGAGAAATAGAGGCGAACGCCGCATACAGTAAACGACCAAACAGAATGAGAAAACTCACCAATAAAATGATTTTTGTTAGCTGTGTCGATGGCCGTCTTTTCATTATTTACCCTTCGTACTGCAAGTTGCAGTATGGTTTTCATCAATGAAGATTAGCTGCTTTCATTCATCCGTATTACTGATTTGAACAATCTCATCGGGATTTATTCTGGCGACGCTTTGGCAGCAGCAACATCCGTTTCTTCTGGTTGTTCTTCAATAATCAGCCTCCAGCCAGGCACATCATTCCAGTAGGCCTGCTCACGTTCAACATCCAGTTGAACCAGACTATTTTGCGCCAGATAACCGACAGGGAAGCATAATGTCCAGTGGCTATCGTCGGTTATCAGCCGCAAACTCTCTGGTGTGGTGGTAGATTGGCGCTGATTATTGAGTAATGTGCTCAGACGCAATAACTGAATTAACGGCAAATAGTATTTTTTCTTAAATAAGTTCAGGCGTGGTAACTCATCGAGTTTAATGCCCTTACGGTGCATACGGACCAGTGTTGCCAGCAGTAATTGCTGCTCTTGATTGAAACCGGGTAAGTTGGTATTTTGCAGAATATAAGCCGAATGGCGATGCATTCCGCTGTGATTAATGCTCAAACCCACTTCGTGGAGCATCGCCGCCCATTTCAGTAAAGCCTCAAGCTGCGGCTGCACTAACTTAGTATTCTGTGCCAGCCACTGGGTATAGAGTTGTTCAGTGGTTTCCAGCACCCGACGGGCTTGTTCCCTGTCGATATTGTAATGTTCTGCCAGACTTTCAGCCGTGCGCTGGCGGATATCCTGATGACGGAAACGGCCTTCCATTTCATACAGCACACCTTCGCGCAGTGCACCATCAGATAAACGTAACTCCTTGACTGCTAATGTATCGAACACGCCACACAGAATGGCCAAGCCCGGTACAAATACTGATTGACGATCCTCCGACAACCCCGGCAGGCTAAGAGTTGAGAAATCATTGAATTGCAACACGTGTTGAACCAGCATTTCCAGGCGTTCCGGTGTGATGAGACCGTCTTTCTCTCCCATCGCCACCAAAACTGCGTAGGTGGACTTAATGGTGCCGGATGCACCCAGAGCATACTGCCAGCCCTGGATACGGTATTGCCACGCCAGATTTTCCAGCTTTTGCGCGGCTGCCAGACGGGCGCGTTTGAAATTATTCTTACTGATTTCACCGTGTGGAAAGAATTGTTGGGCAAAACTGACGCAGCCCATGCGGCGGCTTTCAACTAATAGGGGTTCAAAGTCTTCGCCAATCACCAACTCAGTCGAACCACCACCGATATCAAGCACCAGCTTGCGGCCCTTTTCCGGCTGGGTGTGCTCCACCCCCATAAAGATCAGACGTGCCTCTTCCTGACCGGAAATAATCTCAATGGGGTAGGGGATCATTTCGGCAGCGCGTTTAAGGAAGATTTCGGCGTTGGCTGCTTGCCGTAAAGAGTGGGTGCCGACAATACAGACGTTGTCTGGTGAGAAGCCTTGCAAGCGTTCGGCGAACAACGCCAGGCAAGCGAGCCCCCGCTCGATGGATTTCTCACTGAGCATATTGTTACGGTCTAAACCATCCGCGAGACGGACGCGCTGCTTTAAGTGACCTAAAACCTGCAAAGCACCGTTGATAACACGGGCAATGACCATATGGAAACTGTTAGATCCCAAGTCGATGACCGCAATTTCCTGCGGCCTGGCGGTAGTTGAACTATAAGTCGTTAGCAGCATAGTTTTTTCTCAGCGACATGGCTTTTTATCAAAGGCATAGGTTTAGCTTTACTGCTCTGGTTGCTCCAGCGCTTTTAAGTAATCATAGATGGCAATCTGTGCACGTACTTTGCGCCTGTTGCCGCGCGGTACATAACGATTACTCAGTTCTTTATCAATATAACGGGCTTTTACAGTGTCGTTGAATTGCAACTCTAAAATATCTAACACTCGCTGCTTTAATGTTGGATCCAGCAGCGAGACCGCCACTTCTATGCGGTAATCAATATTACGTGTCATCCAGTCTGCGGATGAGAGATAAACCAGTTTGTCGCCTTTATTCTCAAAGATATAAACGCGGTCATGCTCAAGAAAACGGTCAACGACACTGGTCACTTGAATGTTATCGCTAATACCGGGCATATTCGGAACAAGTGAACACATGCCACGAATTAGCAAACGGATCTTTACCCCCGCGCTGGAGGCGCTATATAACCTATCTACCAAACCTTTATCCACTAAATTATTTATTTTCAGGGTAATTCCGGTGCTTGCACCGGCTTGAGCATGAATAATTTCCTGATCAATCAACTGATACAGTACCAAACGCGAGTTCTGCGGTGACACCATCAGATTATCGAATTTGACTGGGCGATAAGGATTTTCAATAAAGTTAAATACCCGACGCACTTCGTTAGTGATACGGGCATCTGCTGTTAGCAATGAATAGTCGGTATACGTTCGGGCAGTTTTTTCGTTAAAGTTGCCGGTGCCAATATGAGTATAACGCACGATCTCTTCGCCCTGGAGGCGAGATATCAGGAATAGTTTGGCATGAATTTTCAGGCCCGGCGCGGAGAAAATAACGTGGACACCGGCTGTTGTCAGGCTTTTTGCCCAATGGATATTGGCTTCTTCATCAAAGCGTGCTTGTAATTCCATCACCACCGTGACTTTTTTACCATTATGGGCGGCGTGAATCATTGATTCGATGATGCGTGAATCTTTAGCAACGCGGTAAATGTTGATTTTAATCGCCAGCACGCAGGGATCGAATGACGCCTGACGCAATAACTCCAGCACGTGTTCGAAGGTGTGGTAGGGGTAATAGAGCAGTACATCTTGTTCACGAATGGCATCAAAACCATTGCGGAATTTATCAAACCAGACATGGCGCAAGCGCGGCATTGGCCGATTGACCAGGTTGCTTTTGCCAACATTAGGGAAGTTGATAAAGTCTTTAAAATTATGATAGCGCCCACCGGCGATGACTGAGTCATCGTTAGAAATACCTAATTTGTTACGCAGTAATTCAACCATTTCATCCGGCATATCGCGCTGATAAACAAAGCGCACCGGTTCTGCCGTCAGGCGCTGTTTCAGGCTGGATGACATCAATTCCAGCAGGCTGGACTCCATCTCGGTAACTAAATCGTATTCGGCGTCGCGGGTCATCTTCATCGAATACGCATTCAGCACATCGTAATCAAAGAAGCCTTTGAATATCTCATCAAGACAGTAGCGCAGTATATTATCTAACAATATTATTGGCTTACGACGGCGAGGAGCCTCTGGTGGCAAATTGACAAAACGTGGCACTTTATCTGACGGAATTTCCAGCAGGGCATAGGCGATTTCCTGACCACGGATTATTTCCACGGCCAGATAGGTGTAATCGTCTTTAAGGAATTGCACCAGGTTGGTGTCATGGTTAATCAGAATGGGCGTAATGTGTTGACGCAGATGCTGTTTAAAATAAAGCTTTAGCCAGATTTGCTGATTTTCTGAAATTTGCCGCTCATTAATCAGGAAAATCTGATTACGTGCCATTTCCAGCAAAAGCTCATTATAAAGTACGTCGAATTCCTGATCCGTTTTTACCACTTTGTTTTGGATTTTTTTCAGCAAATGGCGTGATGTCGCGGCAGAGCCTTGCTCTTCGCTAATAAGAATGCGTCGTTTTAAATCGGCGAAACGAACTTTGTAAAATTCATCCAGATTATTGGAGTAAATGCCAAGAAATCGCATCCGCTCAATCAGCGGGTTGCTCTTATCCGCAGCTTCTTGTAATACCCGTTCATTAAAAGATAACCAACTGAGTTCTTTTTCGGTGTAGCGTTTTTCCTGACCCATTGCCACTCCATTCAGATTATTGTGGGAGTATGTAGTCTCTGTAATTATTGTTGCTGAAAAATGCACATGCGGATTACCGTGCGGTATTTACCATTGATAAAGAACTCTTGCTTCAATTCACCTTCTATTTCAAAGCCTAACTTTGTATAGATATGAATGGCTTTTTCATTTTCTTTATCAACAATCAGATAAAGTTTGTACAAATTCAGCACGGAAAAACCGTATTCCATCGCCAGCCTTGCGGCAGCACCTGCATGACCTTTACCTTGATGTGCCGGGTCGATAATAATCTGAAATTCGGCACGGCGGTGAATGTGATGAATGCCAACTAACTCAACCAGACCGATTTTTGTCCCCTGGCTTTCAATAATAAAGCGGCGTTCGCTCTGGTCATGAATATGTTTATGATACAGATCAGACAGTTCGACAAAAGCCTCATACGGTTCTTCAAACCAATAGCGCATTACGCTGGCATTGTTATCTAACTGGTGCACAAACGGCAGGTCATCCCGTTCCAGTGGACGTAACCTGACGCTGTTAGTGGTAGACATGCTTATTCCTCATAGTGCGGTAGCGGTTGATAGGGCGATAGCGGTTGATAGTTCGACAGCAATTGCTAGCTCGACAGCGCCAGCTGCCTTGAGAATTATAACCTATACCCTTCGTAATTAAAGCTGTTGAGGTGTTAGCTACGTCAGTTGCCCGGCTCATCCCTGGGGGGTTCATCTCTGCGACACAAATTTTTTTACGTATAAGCGTAAACAAAACAAAAAAGGCGCTGACCGTACCACGGAAGCGCCTTCAGTTAATGCATTTTAATATAATTATTCCGCAGCATAACCTTGTGCAGATAAGCGCTTGCCATCAAGCCAGGCGGCATTATCGCGCATGACTAAACGGCCATCGGTAAACCAATTGACCACCAGCGGATAAATGTTGTGTTCTTGGGTTTGCACTCGTTCAACTACCTCTTGTTCGGTATCATTACTGAAAATTGGCACTCTGGCTTGCAGGATAACCGGGCCACCATCCAGCTCTTCGGTAACGAAATGCACAGACGTACCATGCTCCTGATCGCCGTTTTGCAGTGCCTGACGATGCGTGTGCAGCCCAGGATACTTCGGGAGTAGCGATGGGTGGATATTTAACATCCTGCCGATATAACGTTGGACAAATCCGGCACTGAGAATGCGCATATAACCCGCCAGCACCAGTAAATCAGGCTGATACTGATCAATGGCCTGTGCCAATGCGGTATCAAAACTGGTACGGTCAGCATAGGATTGGGTATCCAATGCATGGTGGGGAATGCCTGCCAGTTCAGCACGTTCTAAGCCGTAGGCTTCGGGGTTGTTACTGAACACAGCGGTTATCATGCCGGAGATACGCCCTTGTTGCCGGGCGTCTATCAGTGCCTGCAAATTACTCCCTTGACCGGAGACCAAAACTACGATTTTTTTCATAGAAGCTACGACATATTCATCTGTTGGTTTATCCGTTAAGGATTAATTACAACCTGTTCGGCTGCTTCGGCTGCTTCGGCTGCTTCGGCTGCTTCGGGTCGCTGGGCAATGACGCCGATTTTCCAGGCCTTTTCGCCAGAGGCTGTCAGCAGTTCAACAGCAATATCTGCTAATGCCGCCGGCAAGGCGACAACCATGCCAACACCGCAGTTAAAAGTACGGTACATTTCGTGACGGCTGACATTTCCGGTTTGCTGCAACCAACGAAATACTGCAGGCCACTGCCAACTGGATTCGTCAATAACCACTTGAATTCCTTCAGGTAAGACGCGTGGGATGTTTTCCCAGAAACCGCCGCCAGTCAGATGAGCAATGGCGTGGATATCAAGTTGTTCAATCAGGCTGAGAATTGATTGTACGTAGATTTTTGTCGGTTCCAGCAAATGGTCAGCCAGAGATTTACCTTCTAATTGCGTCTGTTCCGGATCGGTATTGCTAACGTCGAGAATTTTGCGAATCAGCGAGTAACCATTGGCGTGCGGGCCGCTGGCACCTAGGGCAACCAGTACATCCCCCGGTGTTACTTTGCTGCCATCAATGATTTCAGATTTTTCGACCACGCCAACACAGAAGCCAGCGATGTCGTAATCTTCGCCGTGGTACATGCCAGGCATTTCTGCGGTTTCGCCGCCAACCAGCGCACAGCCTGATTGTTTACAGCCTTCGGCAATACCGGTAATCACCTTGGCGGCAGTATCCACATCCAATTTACCGGTGGCAAAATAATCAAGGAAGAACAGAGGTTCTGCACCCTGAACAACCAAATCGTTGACACACATGGCGACTAAATCGATACCGATAGTCTGGTGGCGCTTTAGGTCCAGCGCCAGACGCAGCTTGGTGCCCACGCCATCGGTACCTGAAACTAAAATAGGTTCACGGTATTTTTGTGGCAAAGCACACAGGGCACCAAACCCGCCCAATCCGCCCATCACTTCTGGACGGCGGGTTTGTTTAACCACACCTTTTATGCGATCAACAAGGTCATTGCCGGCATCGATATCTACACCTGCGTCTTTATAGCTGAGAGCGATTTTGCTGGTCACTGCGAGATCCCCACGGCAGTTGGCTGTTTGAGCTTATCCCCTTTGTACTTGAAGCCGCAGGAGTGTTAGTTGTGCGCACTCACCCGAATGATTGACTTATGTAAGTTCATTGGGATTCGTTGATTCGCTGCTTACTTGCAATTCCAATTACGTTGGGTATAGGAAGAAAGCGCGACAATTCTAACAGTGCAGGCAAACGTTTGCGAGTAGCTTGTGATATCCCCTGACTTTTTACTTTCTTGACTTAAGATTGAATTTCTACTGATCTGAATCAGGCTATTCAATGTGGCGTTAACAAGAAAAAGCGGTATAATTTCGCGATTTTTTGCCCGTCAACCGTGTAACCAGGAGAAAAGTAATGAAGATCGTTGAGGTAACGCACCCGCTAGTAAAACATAAACTTGGTTTGATGCGTGAAAATGAAATCAGTACGAAGCGTTTTCGCGAGTTGGCCTCCGAAGTGGGGAATTTGCTGACTTACGTGGCAACCGCCGATCTGAAAACTGAAAAAGTGACCATAGAAGGTTGGAACGGGCCGGTTGAGATTGAACAGATTAAAGGCAAAAAAATTACTGTTGTGCCAATTTTGCGTGCAGGTCTGGGCATGATGGAAGGGGTATTGGAGAATATTCCCAGTGCCCGCATTAGTGTGGTTGGCATCTATCGTGACGAAGAGACACTTAAACCAGTACCCTATTTCCAGAAGCTGGTTGCCGATATTAACGAACGTATGGCATTAGTGGTTGATCCGATGTTGGCAACTGGTGGTTCGATGATTGCTACCATCGATCTGTTAAAAAAAGCAGGCTGCCAGAGTATTAAAGTGCTGGTATTGGTTGCCGTGCCTGAAGGTATTAAAGCGCTGGAAGAAGCGCACCCTGACGTCGAGTTGTATACTGCCTCTATCGATCGGTGTTTGAATAAACAGGGTTATATCATTCCAGGATTGGGTGATGCCGGAGATAAGATTTTCGGAACCAAATAAGAATCACCCCGTTCTGCCAGCAGTCCGTCGGGGTAATAAAATTTATCAGTAATCAGGAACTCTTTAGTTACAACCGCCGCTAATCGACTAAACACATGCTGGCAGACACCTGTATAAATAACCGGTAACGGTCAGATCAGGTTTTTATGCTGTTGCTGGTTTTTGTGGTAAAGTTGCCGCGTTTTTCCGCCCGTTTTTGTTGGTTGAGGTGCTTCTGAATACACCGGCACAGCTTTCACTGCCACTCTATCTTCCTGATGATGAAACTTTTGCCAGTTTTTATCCGGGGGAGAACCCGTCCCTGTTATCTGCGATCCAATCCGCCATTCATCAATCACACGGCAGTTATATCTATTTTTGGTCACGGGAAGGAGGAGGGCGTAGTCATTTACTGCACGCCGCTTGTGCTGAGTTATCGCAACAAGGTGAGGCTGTGGGCTATGTCCCGCTGGATAAACGTGCTTATTTTGTGCCGGAAGTGTTAGATGGTATGGAGCAACTGGTATTGGTATGCATTGATAATATTGAATGTATTGCTGGCGATGAACAGTGGGAAATGGCAATGTTTAATCTCTACAACCGCATTGTAGAAACTGGCCGTACCCGTTTATTGATAACGGGTGATCGCCCGCCACGGCAGTTGAATTTGGGGTTGCCTGATTTGGCATCCCGTCTGGATTGGGGGCAGATTTATAGATTGCAGCCGTTGTCCGACGATGAGAAATTACAGGCTCTACAACTGCGTGCCAAATTACGCGGTTTCGAATTGCCGGAAGATGTTGGTCGATTTTTGCTAAAACGGCTTGATCGGGAAATGCGCACACTATTTATGACGCTGGATCAACTGGATCGGGCATCCATTACTGCACAACGTAAGCTGACCATTCCTTTTGTGAAAGAGATTTTGAGTCTCTGAAATTGAACGAATAAACGGCAAGTACATTCATTCGTTCAATCTTTCATAGAAAGTAAATTACTTCAGTATCTCCAACACCTGCTCCGGTGGGCGGCCTATCCGTGCTTTTCCCTTGTAAGCGACAATTGGGCGCTCGATCAGTGTTGGATGATTGTTCATGGCCTGCAACAGTTGCTCTTGTGTCAGCGAGTTGTTTGCCAGATTAAGCGTTTTGTAGAGTTCTTCTGTGGTGCGCATCAACTGGCGTGCATCGTTGAAACCTAACTGTTGCAATAACGCACTTAACGTTTCTACTGAAAGCGGGGTATCCAGATACAGTACCACTTGTGGCTGAATGCCTTGCTGTTCAACCAGGGCGAGGGTTTCCCGGCTTTTCGAACAGCGTGGGTTATGATAAATCGTGACATCTTTCATAGTAACTTTCCTTAAGACTTCTGGTATTTCTGGAAGCGCTTGTCTAGCTGGCGCAATTGGTCAATGCGGGCATCATAACGTGCTTGCTCCAAACTGCCCAACTTCACCCGCGCACTGGCATCGCTGAGTAGGCCGATAGCCTGTGGCAATTTGCCACTCAAGGCCATACTTTCCGCACGTGCTGCCAGTTCCTGATCGCGTAAGCCCTGTGCGGCGGCAGCTTGAGCCAACAGATCCCAACCATTCGGATCGTTCGGATTGGCGAAGGTATAGCGATTGAGCAGCTTAATGGCCGCAGCAGGTTGCCCGCTCTGTACATAGGCGTTTGCCAGGTTCAGTTGTAATACCGGTTCATCACTTTGTTTGGCGATAGCAGTTTGCAGGCGTGAAATGGCCGCAGCAGACTTGTTTTGCTCCAGATCAATATCTGTCATTAGATCAAGGAACCAAATATTGCCCGGTTGCTGTGCTAACAAGGGCTGTAGCTGGTTACGCGCCTGATCATATTTCTTGGCCTGATACCACAAAATGGCCTGACCATATTTTGCCGCCAGTTGCTCGCGTACCGTACCTTTGCTTAGGGGCTCAAGTCGGTCAGGGGTCAGACTGTTTTTAGTCGATCCAAACATGCCCAAGATACGCATTTTAGCGAACAAATAGTCTTGTGATGAGGCGGTAGGGCGCGGTTTCATCTGATTAGCACGGTTACGTGCATCAGATAACCGGCTATCTGGTAATGGGTGAGTTAGTAACATTTCTGGTGGTTTAGATGCATATCGCGACTGATCAGCCAATTTTTGTAGGAAGTTTGGCATGGCTTGCGGATCAAACCCTGAACGCTGTAGCACCTGAATACCGATACGATCAGCCTCCTGCTCATTACCCTGTGTAAAGCTGATAATGCCCTGTTGTGCGCCGGCCAGTGTGCCACTTAACCCGGCCATACCTGCTTGTGGACTGGCCATTGTCAGTAGAATAGAACCTAAAATCCCAACCCAAGTCAGCGGAGCCATTCGCTGCCGATCTTCCATTGCTCTGGCTAAATGACGTTGAGTAACGTGAGAGATTTCATGGGCTAATACCGAGGCCAGTTCGCTTTCGTTTTCAGTATAGCGGAACAGAGCGGAGTGAATAACCACATTGCCGCCGAAGAATGCAAAGGCGTTTAGCTGATCGTTATTCACCAGATAAAAATGAAAGGGCGTGCGCACTGAATTGGCATTGGCGACCAGACGGTGGCCTAACTGGTTGATGTATTGCGTTAATAAGGGATCATAAATCAACGGGATACTGGCACGCATTTGGCGGATATAAAAATCGCCCATCGTTACTTCCTGAGCGATGCTCAGTGTGGCACCCGCAGAGGTACCGATATCGGGTAACGGGTCTTGCGCCCCTGCGCCGGCAGGTATTGAGTTGGTGAGCAGTAAGCTACTGAGTAATGCTGCGATCACTGTCTTATTTAACCGATTCGTCATAAACGAGACTGCCCTTGCTAATGCCATGACAATTAGACTCCGAGATGTGTAAGAGTTCTTCTTCCTTGCTCTCCTCTCCAGTACAATCATCACGAAAGCGAGTTGGATCACATAAATAGGATCAAATACGCCAAAAGTTAAGCCCAACCCTCCGTTGCTGATGCTCATAATTATCTTAGCCAGCATGCGGGTATAAGGGAAAGTCTGACGAGAATAATTTACCTTTGGGTTATGTCCCTGTAGGCCGGGGCGGCTAAAAGGACTCGACAATTTGTGGCTTCATCATAGTATTTAAGGAGTAATTTCGGATGCTAGAGCTGTTGTTACAATGGTATCGCCGGCATTTTACCGATCCGCAAGTTATCGCACTACTGGCTATTCTGCTGGCAGGATTCTGCGTTCTGTACTT
Source organism: Pseudomonadota bacterium (assembly GCA_041179305.1). Lineage (GTDB taxonomy): Bacteria > Pseudomonadota > Gammaproteobacteria > Enterobacterales > Enterobacteriaceae > Yersinia. The sequence continues at coordinate 26,148 of JBEGTQ010000065.1, forward strand.
TTTTAGTGGTATTTTAGCCCCTTTGTTGGCGGCGATAGTGCTGGCGTATTTATTGGAGTGGCCGACAGCCCGATTACAGCGCGTTGGTTGTTCGCGCCCGTGGGCGGTCAGTATTGTATTGGTGGTTTTTGGCAGTATCACGCTGCTGGCGGTATTTGTTGTGGCTCCGACAGTCTGGCAGCAAGGCAATAATCTGATATCAGATATGCCAAAAATGCTGAATAAATTCAATGCATTTGCCCAAACTTTACCTGCCCGTTATCCGGCTCTGGTAGATGCCGGCATTGTTGATATGATGGCAGAAAATCTGCGCGGTAAACTATCCGGCATGGGCGAGTCAGTGGTTAAAATTTCTCTGGCTTCACTAATCGGCCTGCTGACATTGGCGATCTATCTGATTTTGGTACCGTTGATGTTGTTTTTCCTGCTCAAAGATAAAGAGCAGATGCTCGATGCTGTGCGCCGTATTTTGCCTCGCAATCGTGGCCTCGCGGGGCAAGTGTGGCTAGAAATGAACCAACAGATTACCAATTACATTCGCGGCAAAGTGCTGGAAATGGTGATTGTGGGTATCGCCACCTATCTCGTTTTTTTTGTCATGGGGATGAATTATGCTCTGTTGCTCGCGGTGTTAGTTGGATTTTCCGTGCTGATCCCCTATATCGGCGCGCTAATTGTCACTATTCCGGTAGTGTTGGTGGCGTTATTCCAGTGGGGTATTGGTGCCGATTTTTGGACTCTTTTTGTCGCTTATCTGGTAGTGCAAGCTCTGGACGGCAATTTGCTGGTACCGGTACTGTTTTCTGAAGTGGTAAATCTGCATCCGCTGGTTATTATTTTGTCAGTGATTATTTTTGGCGGAATGTGGGGTTTCTGGGGCGTTTTCTTTGCTATTCCGTTGGCCACGCTGGTCAAGGCTGTTATCCACGCCTGGCCCGATGAATTTATTCCCGATGCGGATTAATTAGCTGAAAACATTACAGTGTTGAACCAATAAAAAAGAGCGCGCTGGCGCTCTTTTTGTCACCAAGAACCTGAAAGTTAGGTACTTTGGCGTAAATAGTCCATCACGATATCGTGGTGATTGGTAGTTTTGAAATTATCAAATACATGCTCCACTTTGCCGTCAGCATCAATCAAAAAGCTGATGCGGTGGATACCGTCGTAGGTTTTACCCATAAAACTTTTTTCGCCCCAAACGCCAAATTGCTCTGCAACCTGATGATTTTCATCAGACAGCAAAGTGAAATTCAGTAACTCTTTTTCGACGAAACGTGACAGTTTTTCAGGTTTGTCGGTGCTGATGCCCAACACTTCAACGCCTGCACTCTTTAGCTCATCCATATTGTCGCGCAGGCCACAAGCCTGAACGGTGCAACCGGGTGTCATGGCTTTAGGATAAAAATAGACCAAGACACGTTGTCCCTGGAGGTCGGCTAACCTGATCTGCTCGCCATCCTGGTCAGGCAAACTAAACTTTGGCGCCGTATCACCGGCTTTTAATGGGCTCATTACTAACTCTCCATTCGTGAGTCATGCTGTGGATAGTTCACAATGCTAATACTGCCTTGTGCATTGAGTTCTGTACATAGCTGATAAAAAGCGTGTTCGATTATCGAATTGTTTTGGTTGGCAGGGCTGTGTGCACTTATCTGGATATGCAGCAATGGCGGTGCATCGTCTTGTGTGGGCTGCGTCTTGGAGACTAATTCCGCGATATTCATATTATGGCAATGGAACAAATTGGTAAACCGTTCAATAATATGAGGGGAGTCATTAACGTCGACTTTCACCCAGACTGTTGCGGGCATCGCTTTTTGTTGTTGCGCGTTGGTGCGTTTCATGACTATCAGTAAATCAAGCTCTGCGCCTTTTTGCGGCAGTGTTGATTCCAGTAGGGTAATGGCGTTCCAACTGCTTGAAAGCAGCATAATAAATGTGAATTCTTCACCGAACATGGCCAACCGGCTATCTTCAATATTGCAACCGCAACTACTGACATGGCGGGTGATGGTATTCACGATCCCAGGGCGGTCAGCACCCAGTGCGGTAATGACCAGATAATGTTCATCAAGCTGCGGCAAAATCGCTCTTCCTGTCATGCTCTTTGGGGTTACCATGGTAAACATAAAAAAAACCTGCTGCCAAGCGCTGACAACACAGTTGTTTGCTTGCTTTTGGATCGAGGTCAAAAGTACCATGAGGGATGTGTTTAAGTAGGGGGTGGTCAATGTTTACAGGAAGCATAGTTGCGCTGGTAACGCCGATGGACGACAAAGGTGCTGTCGATCATGCAGGCTTGAAGAAACTGATTGATTATCATGTAGCCAGTGGAACTGCGGCGATTGTCTCTGTGGGAACGACGGGTGAATCTGCAACACTGACTCATGGCGAGCATGTTGATGTGGTGATGCGGACACTGGAACTGGCCGATGGCCGGATCCCGGTAATCGCCGGAACGGGCGCTAATGCCACCTCCGAAGCTATTTCTCTCACTCAGCGGTTCAATAATACGGGTGTGGCGGGATGCCTGACAGTGACGCCTTATTATAACCGGCCAATGCAGGAGGGGCTGTATCAACACTTCAAAGCGATCGCTGAATGTACCGATTTGCCACAAATTCTCTATAATGTGCCTTCGCGCACCGGTTGCGATATGTTACCGCCGACTATCGCTCGCCTGGCCAGGATTAAAAATATTGTTGCTGTAAAAGAAGCAACAGGGAACTTAAGCCGGGTTAGTCAGATCCAAGAGCTGGTTGATGATGAAAATTTCATTCTGCTCAGTG